>JBGOTO010000083.1:0-11596 GCA_041476485.1 Nitrospirota bacterium | reverse complement strand
TCCTCCTGCATGCACGCAGGCCCTTCGCTCCGCCGCGCAGGCGTGCAAGGAGGCGTGAGAAAATGCGAAGTGTTCCCATGCGGCCATCGACAAAATCAATAGGTTTTCGTCAACGGTTGTTGGGCCCGCCCGTGCGCGGCTATCGTTCAGGGCCCGCGTGCATGGGCGAAACTCCTGAAATTATGACCTTGACCGGGCGTCCGATTATCAGTATAATTTCACCATTGCCGCGAATTCCATCCGGCTATTTATCATTCGATGAGGTGCTGAGCGCATATGCCTACTACTACACCGAAGAGAGTATTTTTGGGCAAGGGGAAGGGCTATCTGAACGTGGCGGGTCCGCAGTACCGGTTCATCATCTTTTTCCTTATCGTTCTCGTGTTTTACACGCTGCTGCTTCTCGTATTCCAGAAGCTCTCGGTTTTCCTCCCCCTCTTCGTTTTTCTGCCGATCTCCCTCATCACCCTCCTGCTGTTCATCGGCATCGTGGGCACGATGTATTCCCACACCATCGTCGGTCCGTTGCTGAGGATACGCGGGACCCTTCAGCGCATGGTGGAAGGGGACACGAATATTTCGCTGCGGCTCAGGGAATCGGACGACCCCCTGCTCAAAGAGATCGTCAGCGTGATCACCCGGCTGTGCGAGCACAGTCACCATTGCAATGCCGTGATCCGGGAATCAGCGGGGGACCTCTTTAAGGATGTCGAGACTCTCCGGGAAAAGGTCCGGAGCGGCGCGGATAAAACCGAGGTGCACAAGCATCTCGAAGGCATGCGTCAGAAGCAGGACCTTTTGGAAAAGGCGATCAAAGCCTTAGGCAAGACGTAGGGGCGGCCATGGCGGAAGAGGGCGGATTCAGGGGCAAGAGCATGAAGGCGGTCGCCACGGACGTGGCGGAAGGCTACGTCACGGTAAATCCGCTTTTTGTGAAGAAGTTCGACAAGGACATGATCAAGGGCCTCTTCGAGAATATCAACAAGGTGATGACCAGCACAAGGAACGAGAAGATAACGTTCACCGACCAAGCCGTCCTCAGGACCAGAAATATGAAACTCCAGCGGCTGCACAATGCGCTGATCGTCCTTCGCAACATCGCCCGCGAAAAAAGAATCCCGCTGTAGGGACTTTTCACCGCCGGTTCGTCATTTCACCGCTATCGAGAAACGCTTCTTGAAATCCTCAGGTCCCATCTTGGCCGTCGCGGCGAGCTTCTTGAGCGCTTCGCCCTCCAGGTCTTCCTTTTCGAGGCGGATCATATACCGCCGCGCCATGAGATAGTCGTCGGCAGTCGTGTCCACGATGCGGATCCTGGTCTTGCCCGTCTTGGGGTCAACGAGGTCCGGGAATTTGATCGGGAGGCTTTTGCCGTCCTTCAGCATGATCATCGCGCCCGTGCCGCCCGAGACCAGGAATTTCACGGCGCTGTAGCCCAGGTAACGCGTGTACTCACGGTCGTACAAAATGGGCGGATGACAGCGCAGCTCGTAGCCGATGTCTTTGGCGATGATCGTCGTTTTGACCCCCAGGGCGTCGAGTTCGGCGGTCACCCGCTGCTTCAGCATGTCGCCGATCGGTATTTCCGCCAGGCGTATGTTGCCATGGTCGTCGCGCGGCACGTCCTTGAGAAACGTCAGCTCTTCCTGGTCGAACCGCGCCGCCACGCCTTCCGCGATGACGGCCACGCCGTGGCTCTTCCCGGAGGAGAGCCGCTTGAGAATAGCGCCCGCGAGGATCGAGACGACCTTGTTCAGAGAGATCTTGTCGCCGAGCTCTTCGGGGATCAGGGTGAGCGTGGCCCCGGCGCCCAAACCCATGCCGAGCGCCAGGTGCCCGGCGGATCGTCCCATGGCAATCACGAAATACCAGCGTCCGGCGGTGCGCGCGTCTTCGATGATGTTCTCGACGAGCTGCGTCCCGAGCTGGCGCGCGGTCTCGAAGCCGAAGGTCGGGACGCCGTGCGGGAGCGGGAGGTCGTTGTCGATGGTCTTCGGCACGTGGCAGACCGCAATCCTGCCGCCGGCCTCCTGCTCGACGCGCGTCGCCGTGTAGGCCGTATCGTCGCCACCGATGGTCACGAGATAGCGGACCCCGAGCTGGGTCAGCGCCTTGATCACGTTGGTCATCTTTTCGGGGCTTTTGGTCGGGTTTTCGCGCGACGTGCGCAGGACCGAGCCGCCGCGAAGATGAATGCGCGATATTTGCTCGTTGTCGAGCTTGACCACATGCGAGGCGTCGCCCTTGGACAGCCACTTGAAGCCATCGTAGACGCCGACCACCTCCAGGCCCTGTTTGATCGCCTCGAACGTGACGGCGCTGATCACGCCGTTTATTCCCGGGGCCGGTCCCCCGCCGACGACTACTGCAAGTTTTTCCCCCATGCTCGCCTCCCGAATGATCTCGCTGTGGTTTTTTCACAGTTCAAGTACGGCGCAACTGTAGCAAAACAGCGCATACTTGTCAACATAGAATCAGTGGCTAAAAAAACGGACTTTCTCCAAAAAAATTTCGTAAGGGAGAATATGGGCGCTACAAATAGTTAGTTAGTTGTGCTGCACAGTGGAGTTGTCTCGTGCATGCAGGCCCTTCGCTCCGCCGCGCAAACGTGCCAGGAGGCGGGTAAGAATACAAAACGTTCCAAGCGTCTCCGGAAAAATTAATGGGTTCCCGTCAACGGCGTTCAGGCACGCCCGTGCGCGTCTATCGCGCAAGGCCAGCATGCATGTATGCTGGAAATTTTTTTAGGGAACTCCTGCTAAAAAATCGGTTGACACCTTCTCTAAAACACGCTACGATTAATAGTAATTTATCCGGCAGTCCGCAACGGGGGACATCCTCATTCTCAACAAGGGAGACAGGCATGAACAGGTATTCGATCGATGAAGTGCTGGAGATGGCGATCCAGACGGAGAAACTCGGCTTTCAGTTTTATACCAGCATGGCGGAAAAATTCAAGAAGGACACCGGGCTGGTAAAGCTCTTCAGCACGCTGGCGAGCAAGGAAATCGTGCACGAAAAGATCTTTACGAACCTGAAAGACAGCGTCGACCGGGATGGGACCGAGCCCGTTGAGTGGGAAGAGGTGAGCAGCTATATGCGGGCCTACGTGGAGTCCGAGTTTTTCCTCGGTAAGGGAAAATCATTGCCTAATATGGACCACTTAAAGACAACGCAGGACGCGGTGAAATTCGCGATGGGCTTTGAGAAAGAGACCCTGCTCTATTTCATGGAACTGCGGTCCGTGGTGAAGGAGAAGGCGGTGGTAGACGAAGTCATCAACGAGGAGAAGAGCCATATCGTATGGCTCGATAAGTTCAGGAAAGGGCTTGTCTGAGACGGCCCTGCTCACCTTCAATTCTTCCGCAGCAGCTCCCCGACGGTCACGAGCGTAAACCCCTTCTTCCTCAGTCCGCTGATGACCTCGGGCAGGACCTCCGCGGTATGCACTCCCTTATGGTTCATGTGAAAGATTACGATGCTCCCGTTTTTCGCGTCCCGCAGCACGCCGCGCGCGATCCTTCGCGGCGTGAGATTCGGGTCGGGATCTCCTGAAGCGACATCATACTGGATGGTCGTGAGTCCCGCCAGGGAAGCGAGCTTCACCACCCGCTCATTCACCTCGCAATAGGGCGGGCGGAAATAATGCGGCGTTTTTCCCGTCGTCTTTTTGATGATCGCCTGGGTCCGCTTGAACTCGCGCATGACCGCGTCGTCCGATTTTTCGGTCATATGGGGGTGGTAATAGCTGTGGGCCGCGATCTCGAACTGCGGCTGGGCCGCGAGGAACCTGGCCTTGTCGGGGTTCTTCTCCACCCACCTCCCGCTCATGAAGAGCGTTGCCGGCACTTTTTCCCGGATCAGGATATCGATGACCTTCTCGTCGTATTCATCATGCAGGCCGGTGGGGCAGGCGTCGAAGGTGATGGCTATTTTCGGCGAGTTTCGCGGGCCGTGTTCGATAATAAGGTTTTCCGGCGCGGCGGCAGAGGCCAAAAGAGGCATGCTGAGGAACAGGAGCGACAGAACCAACAATTGAGCATGATACCTACGATAGCACATCATATGCATTTTAAACCAGGGAAAACCGGGGGTCAATAGAAAAAGACGAAGCAACATAATCCTCCCGTTTAAAGACAGGCTGTCGCTCAGGAGCTATCCGGCTTGGCGCTGAAGCGAGGGATTGCGATGAGCGCGCGTCGTCCTCTATACGCGGATCGGGAGGATGACGACGGGGATGCCCTGATTGTAAAACCTTCTCTGAACGGAGAAGATCGTGTAATTGTGAAACACGTTGGAAAGGAACGAAGTTTTCGGGAAGACGAGCTGCCCCCCGAACAGGACCGCATTCGGGAACCGATCAAAGATCTCCGGAGTGAGGCGGGCGATCTCGTCGACGACGTCGGTGCCGAACGACGAATACCCGGCGGCGTAATAACCGTGACATTGCATATAGTTCACGTAACGGTCAAGCTCCTTCTTCACCTCGGCCCTCATGCGATTGACTTCCTCGATGCCTTTGTAATTGCCCGCGTCCACAATGCCGACCTGGATGAACACGAAGTTTTTGAAGGTCCCGCCGAAGAGACGGATTATGCTGAAAAGCGTATGAAGGCCCAGGCCGTTGAAGCCGTTCACGAGCAGGATCGCCGTCTTGTTCCGCGGGTCGTATTTCACGTTTACTTCAGCCTCCGGCGAAGCCCCCGGGGGGAGACCGGTGCAGGATGTTTCGGCGGTCTCCACCAGTTCGTCGAGCCGGTGAAGGAGTTTGAACGTGTTCCGGTAGTGCCGCCTGGTGAGGAGCGCAATGCCGACCAGCGTTCCAGTGAGGAGCAGGGTGATCCATCCGCCTTCGTTAAACTTGATGACCGTCAACGTCGCAAGGATGAAGAAGGTGAGCGTCATGCCGACGCCGTTGATAAACAGTTTTTTCTTCCAGCGGCCCTCCTCGGAACGGACCTGCCACCAGTGGCGCACCATCCCGAGTTGGGAGAGGAAAAAGGTGATGAACACGTTGATGCTGTAGAGGACGACGAGGTACGTTACGGAGCCGTTGGTCAGTACCATCGTCGCAAGGGCCGCGCCGCCCATGAGCAGGATCCCTTTCTGCGCGACGAGGCGGTCGCTGAGCATCGCGAATTTTGTCGGAAACCAGCGGTCGAGGGCCATGTTCGAGAGGACGCGCGGGCCGTCCAGAAATCCCGCCTGGGCCGCTATGAATAAAAGTGCGGCCTCCGAGAGCAGGGTGATCAGGACGAACGTCGTTCCCATACCGCCCCAGCCCTCGGTCATGGTCTCGAACAAAACTGCGTTCAATGTTTTTCCGGGTTGGGGCGTGACGCGGAACAGTAGGTATGCGATCATCAGACCCATCACGGTCAGAGCGAGGGAAAACGCCATGTAACGCATGGTGCGCTTGCCGGTCTTTACTCTCGGTTCCCGGAGAATGGGCAGGCCGTTGCTCACCGCTTCAATTCCCGTATACGTGCCCGCGCCCATGCCGTACGCTTTGAGGAGCAGGAGGATCATTCCCCCGATTCCTATTTCCGCCTGCGACCGCGCGACATCCGCCCTGGTTGCGCTGACGATCTCGCCCAGGTTCCCGGCGTGCATGACCAGGGCATAACCGATGATGAACGCGTGCGTGACGACAAAGGTAAGGAAAATGGGCACGAGGGGCAGGACGGATTCTTTTACCCCGCGCATGTTCATCACCGTAAGTAGTAAGACGCCCAGAATCGCGAATGCGAGCTTGTACGGCAGCCAGGCCGGAGGGAGGAAGCTGAATAAGGCGTCCGCGCCGCTGGCCACGGATATGGTGATCGTGAGCACGTAATCGATCAGGAGGGCGCAGCCCGATACCATGCCGGTCGAAGGAGAGAGCAGCTTGCTTGCCACAAGATAGCCGCCCCCGCCCGTGGGAAAGAGCTCGATGATCTGCGAGTAGCTCGCGGCAATGATAAGTACCGTGAGCCCGGACATGATTGCGACGAAGATGCTTAAGTGCGTGTGTCCCTGGAGCGCGAGGAAGGTCTCTTCCGGTCCGTAGCAGGAGGACGACAGGCCGTCGGCGCCCAGCCCCACCCAGGCGAAGAAGGCGATGAGCGAGAGTTTGTGGAAGAGCGAGGTGTCCTCGATATTATACTTGCCGCCGAGGACTAGGGTCTTCAATTTTTGGAGGACGGTCGGTTTCTGTTCCGGTTCCATGGAATAGCGCTCCTTCATTCTTCGGGGTCATATTTCAGGCGATAGCCGATCCCGGGTTCGTTCATGAGAAACCGGGGACGAGCGGGGTCGCCTTCCAATTTGTGCCTGAGTTGCGTCATGTAAACGCGCAGATACTGCACCTCATCCGCGTGCGCGAGCCCCCACACTTCCGTCAAGAGCTGGCGATGGGTGATCACCTTGCCTGCGTGACGAATCAGCACCGCCAGCAGCTTGTACTCAATGGGAGTGAGATGGACTTCCTGGTCGTCGAGAAATACGTGACGCGCTGCCAGGTCTACCCGAAGATTCTGGTGGACAAAAACCGGATCACGCCGTCCTGCACGGTCCCGCAGCGCGTGACGCAGGGCGACACGGATCCTTGCCAAAAGTTCCCCGGCGTTAAAGGGCTTTGTAAGATAGTCGTCCGCCCCCGCGTCGAGCGCTTTGACTTTGTCCTGTTCCTGTTCCCGCGCGGAAATGACGATGATCGGCGTTTGGGTCCATTCACGCAAGCGTTTGGTCACCTCCAGGCCGTCGAGGTCGGGCAGTCCCAGGTCGAGCAGCACCACGTCGGGATTGCGCGTTGTCGCCTGCATCAAGCCCTCCTGCGCAGTAGCTGCTTCTACCAGGCGATAGCCGTGGCTCTGGAGCGTTATCCGGAGAAAACGCCGCATCTGCGGCTCGTCTTCGATCAGCAGGATGAGTTCTTTCTCTTCAGGCATTATCGGTTCTCAGCTTCCTCTTCATGTTTAGGCGGCGGAGGCAGGCCTGCCGCGGACAAGGTGAAACGGAACACCGCCCCGCCCCCGGGGCGGTGTTCCACCCAGATTTTACCACCATGGGCGTTGATGATGGTCCGGCATATAGCCAGCCCGAGGCCGACCCCGCCTCCGGCGGCGCGGCCGCTCACAAATTTATCGAAAATGCGCTCTTCATCGCCTGGGAGGATGCCGGGGCCCCGGTCGGCCAGTTCGACCGTCACCATGTAAAAAGACTCCGAGGCCGAAAGCTCAAGGGGAGTCCCCTTCGGGGTATGTTTGATCGCATTCTCGAACAGGTTCATGAAAACCTGCTCGATGAGCAGGCCGTCAAAAGGGATCAGCGGCAGGTTCCCCGGAAGTTTTACCGTCAGGGGATGGTCCTTGAGCCGGTCCCCCAAACGGTCGAGCGCCGCCCCGACGATTTCATCGAGAGGCTGCCATTCCTTGTTGACTTTGATCGCCCCGGATTCGAGGCGTGTCATGTCGAGTACGTTTTTAATGATGCGATTGAGACGCTCCGCTTCTTCCTGAATGGTATGCAGCAGTTCCAGCCGATTATGCTGATCGATCGTCACGTCATGCTGAAGAAGCGTCGTCGCCGCGCCGGTGATCGCGGAAAGCGGAGTGCGCAGATCATGGGAAATGGAGCTCAGCAGGGTATTGCGCAGGCTTTCCGTTTCCGCTTTCAGAAGTGCTTGCTGCGCGGCCTCGCCGAGAAAAGAGCGTTCCAACCCGATAGCGGTCTGGTTTGCAAACGCTTCGAGATAGTGAAATTGCTCCGGTTCGAACGCGTCCGCCGAAGTTCTCGGCAGGATCCCGACTACACCCACGGTGCCTGCCGAGGCGACGAGCGGCAGGTACAAGGCCTTCGCGCCGGGCAGCGTGTCGGTGCTCAGGCCCGCCGGTTGCCGGTGTTCGAAAACCCATTGCGCGACGCCCATCTCCTGCTGGTCCAGGGTAAAGGTGCCGGGACCGGTCTCTGTAGCGACGAGACGGTTCTGATCATCGGTGATGAGAACGACGACCTGGCTGTCGAAGACTTCGCTGATGTGTTTCACGGCGATCTCACTCAGGCGTTTCGCTCCCCGCTCTCGCACCAGTTCGCGGCTCAAGTTGTACAGGGCAGCGGTCCGGCGTTCACGCAGCCTCGCCGCTTCCGCCTGCTGGCGCACGCGAATCGTAAGCCTGCTGATCACGAAGGAGACGATGAACATCACCAGGAAGGTAATGAAAAACCGCACGTCGCTCACGGCAAAGGTGTAATAAGGTGGGACGAAGAAAAAATCGAAGGCCGCGATGCTGAGGATGGTCGAGAACAGGGAAGGCCACTTGCTCGTCAGGCTCGCCGTGAAGACGACCCCGAGCAGGTATACCATCGCCACGTCCAGCAGCTCGAAATACGGAAACATGATCTTTGCAAGCCCGGTGCATGCTGTCACCGTCAGCAGGCTCCATGCCCATTCGCGCTTGCGCCAGGAGCGGGACCGGGACTTCGGAATGGGGTGCAGATGAGGTTCGGCCACGTCTCCGGAGATGACGTACACATCGATGTCGCCGCTCCCCCGCACGATCTCATCTAACGGCGAGCCGAACAGCTTGTCCTTCCACCGGGCATGGGTCGGCTTGCCGACGATGATCTTGCTCACGTTCCGGCTGCGGGCATAGGTAAGAATTTCTTCGCTCATCCGCTGGCCGGAGAGCGTTGCGGTCTCGGCGCCCAGACTTTCCGCCAGGCGCATATGGTCGGCAAGCTGTTTCAATTCGCTTTCCGACGGCCGTACCCGTGAAGGGGCCTCCACGTGGACGGCAATCCATTCGGTGCGCAAACCGGCAGCCAGTCTTCGCGCCGCCTGGATCAGCCGGATCGAACGGGGGTTGTATCCCACGCAGACCAGGATGCGTTCCGCGGCAGGCCAGATATCTTTGATTCCCTGATCGCGGCGGTATCGCAGCATCTGCTCGTCCACCCGTTCAGCGGTGCGGCGCAGGGCAAGTTCACGAAGCGCGATAAGGTTGCCTTTGCGGAAAAAATTTTCGATGGCTGCCGCCGCCTGTTCCGGCATGTATACTTTCCCTTCCTTGAGGCGTTGGATCAGGTCGTCAGGCGGCAGATCGATGAGCTCTATCTCGTCGGCACGATCAATAATAGAATCAGGGACTGTTTCGCGCACGTTGACATCGGTAATCTTGGACACCACATCGTTGAGGCTCTCGATATGCTGCACGTTCACGGTGGAGTAGACATTGATACCTGCTTCGAGCAGCTCTATGACGTCTTGCCAGCGTTTTTTATGGCGTGACCCCGGCGCGTTCGTATGGGCAAGCTCGTCAACGAGAATGATCGAGAGCTTGTGGGAAAGGGCGGCATCGAGATCGAATTCCTTTAAGATTGTGCCGCGATATTCAACGTTGCGGCGGGGGAGGATTTCCAATCCTTCGAGGAGCGCCTCGGTTTCCCTGCGGCCGTGGGTTTCCACGTATCCGACAAGCACATCGGTCCTATCCGCGTGCTTTTCACGCGCTGCTTCAAGCATGGCGTATGTTTTACCCACGCCGGGCGCCGCGCCGAAGAAAATTTTCAGCTTTCCCTGGACGCTCCGCTCTTCTTCAGCGCGTACCTGCTTCAGCAATTGATCGGGATCAGGCCTGCGGTCTTCCATCTATGCGCTCCCTGAAATTAAGGTCGCGTACGAGATGCACGATATTTTTTGCAGCGCGTGTAACGTTCTTTTTACGATCATTGACGCCTTCCAACACGAATTTAAGCTGTTGTTTGACCTTATGGTAGCATATTTACTCGTTTTTTGGAACAATAATGGCTGCGCCTTTGCATCTGTCCTCTGACAAAATAACGAGGAATGAAACCGGTCCTTTTCTGGCTATGTCGTTGAGCTTGATTTCGCCTTCGATAACCTCGACTTTCAGATAGTTCTCGCCCGCACACGAAAGCACCTTGATTTTGCCTACTTCTTTCATGTCACACGACGGACTTTCTCGGTAAACGGTAAGAGTATCATTGACCGCTATTGCATTTTTTACATCAGGTGTGCCGCTGTGGAATACATATACTATTGAGCCGACCTTCATGATCGTTTTTTCTTTGAGCTTGCGATGCTCTTCTTCGAAGGGGAAATACGTGGCTGCGTGAGCGACCAGAGAGGCTCCGATAATGAATAAAAGTGCCAAGACGGTAAAAAACTTTACGATCTTTTTCATGACTCGCCCTCCCATGGTTTTTACTGTTTATCGAGAGACAGATTTAACTCAAGCACATTGACCACCGGTTCGCCGATTACGTTGAGCCAGCGTCGATGGGTGTTTTTGGCAACGATGTCGCGGACCCTGGCATCATCAAGTCCTCGGGCCTTTGCCACTTGGTGTATCTGATACTCAGCAGCGGCTAGGCTGATATGCGGATCAAGCCCGCTGCCGGACGCCGTGACGAGATCAACGGGAATCTTTGCTCCATTGCCCGGATCAACAGCGCGCAGAGCATCTATACGCGCCTGCACGGCCTTCATGAGATCCGGATTGTTCGGGCCGAGGTTGGAGCCGGTAGATGCCCCGCCATTATAGGGATAGGGTGTCGTCGCCGATAACCTTCCCCAGAAATATTTCGGATCTTCGAACTGCTGGCCGATCAGCGATGAACCGACCGGCTTTCCGTTCTTCACGATGATGCTGCCGTTCGCCTGCCGCGGAAATATCACCTGAGCGATCCCGGTCACAGCAAGTGGATAGATGATCCCCGTGAGTATTGTGAACAGCAATAAGGACATGAGTGAATTTCGAATTATTGTAAACATGGTTTCCTCCGTTTCACACAATATGTAAGGCCGTTATGAACATATCAATCAGCTTGATCCCGATGAACGGCACGATAAGCCCGCCGACACCGTAAAGCAGGGCGTTGTTGCGCAAAACTACTTCAGCGCCGAGAGGGCGGTATTTCACGCCGCGAAGCGCCAGGGGCACCAGGAAAATAATGATCAGTGCGTTAAAGATCACGGCTGACAGCACTGCGCTCTGCGGCGTGGCCAGGCCCATGATGTTCAGCGCCCCTAATGCCGGATAGATCGAGAGGAACGCTGCCGGCAGAATGGCGAAATATTTCGCCACATCGTTTGCAATGCTGAAGGTCGTGAGCGTGCCGCGCGTCATCAGTAGCTGCTTCCCGATCTCGACGATCTGGATCAGCTTGGTCGGGTTCGAATCCAGATCCACCAGGTTGCCCGCTTCCTTCGCTGCCTGCGTGCCGGTGTGCATGGCCACAGCCACGTCTGCCTGGGCGAGCGCGGGCGCATCGTTCGTGCCGTCACCAGTCATTGCAACGAGCCGTCCGCCTTTCTGGTGGTCGCGGATCAATTTGAGCTTTGCCTCGGGCGTTGCTTCGGCGAGAAAATCATCGACTCCCGCTTCGGCCGCGACGGCGGCGGCGGTGAGCGGGTTGTCGCCCGTGATCATGATTGTCTTGATCCCCATCTTTCTCATCTCGGCAAACCGTTCCTTGATGCCGCCCTTGACGATATCGTTCAAGCGGATGACGCCGAGCACTTTATTGCCCTCGGCAACCACGAGCGGCGTTGCACCCTGCTTGGCAATGTCGTCCACGATCGAGCGAACATCAG
>JBGOTO010000082.1:0-11668 GCA_041476485.1 Nitrospirota bacterium | reverse complement strand
CCATATCGATGACGTGGACTTCATCCTCCCCTGCGAAGAACCGCTTCTCGAATTCGAAGCCACCGTGCCCGGCGAGATCGCCCAGAAGATCGGCTCCTACGTCGCGCGCATCGTGCAGGACGGCGACACGATCCAGGTCGGGTACGGGAGCATCCCGAACTCGATCCTCGCGCACCTGAAGAACAAGCAACACCTCGGCGTGCACACCGAACTGCTGACCGACGGCATCGTCGAGCTCATGCAGCAGGGCGTTATCGACAATACCCAAAAGGACCTGAACCGCGGCAAGACCGTGGCGGCCTTCTGCATGGGCCACCGCGCAACGTACGAATTTCTGGACGACAACCCCATGATCGAATTCCGGCCCGTGGACTACACCAACAACGCCACGGTGCTTGCGCGCCAAAGGAACATGACGGCCATCAACAGCGCGCTCGAGATCGACCTCTCGGGCCAGGCCACGGCCGAGTCCCTGGGGAAGACCTTTTTCAGCGGGATCGGCGGCCACGCAGATTTCATGCGCGGCGCTCTCCTGTCCCCGGGCGGGAAGACCATCCTGGCCCTCCAGTCCACGGCCGAGAACGGGACGGTATCGCGCATAGTCCCGTTTCTCGCCGAAGGAGCGGGCGTCACGCTCACCCGGGGAGACATCCACTATGTGGTGACCGAATACGGCATCGCCTATCTCCACGGAAAGAATATCCGGGAGCGTGCCATGGACCTGATCGCCATCGCGCACCCCAAGTTTCAGGAATGGCTTATCGAGGAGGCCAAGAAGCTCAGCCTCATCTACAAAGACCAGGCCTTTTTCACCGGCGTTCACGGCCAGTATCCCGAGGAACTCGAAACAAACAGGACCACGCGGACGGGCCTGCGGCTCCTGCTGAGGCCGGTAAAATTGGGCGATGAGCCTTTACTCAAGGATTTTTTCTATGCCCTGTCGAACAATTCGATGTATCGCCGGTTCATCTCCCTGCGCACCGATATGCACCACGACCGGATACAGTCCTACATTGCGATTGATTACACCACGGAACTCGTGATCCTCGCCGTGATCGAAGAAGGACAAAAAGAGCTGATCGTCGGCATGGCCCAGTATCTCATCGATGAGGCCGCGCACACCGCCGACGTCAGCTTCGTGGTGCGCGACGACCACCAGGGCAAGGGCATCGGCACGGAGCTGCTCACGTACGTCACCTACCTGGCGAAAAAAAGCGGACTCCACGGTTTCACCGCCGCCGTGCTGATCGACAACCGGCCGATGCTCCGCCTCTTCGAGAAGGCCGGATTCAATATCGAAAAGCATGCCGACAGCGGGCTCTATGAGCTGACGATGTCGTTCAGGGAGTGACGCATGAATGCTTTCTGGTTTTCGCTTTACACCATAGTCCTCGCCCTCTGGGTCGGAGGCATGGCGCTGTTTACGTTTGTCGTCACGCCGGTTATTTTCCGGTCCTTCGGCAGGGACGCGGCGGGCGGAATCGTGGGGAAACTCTTCCCCGGATATTTTCTCTACAATCTCGCCGCGTCGGCCCTGGCGCTGGTCCTGTTCTTCCTGCTCGCCGGCGACCAATCGGCCGCGGTCAATCGCCTCTCGCTCGTCCTGCTTACCACGGCGCTCCTTGCCAACGCCTTTATTACGTTCAAGCTCCATCCCGAAGCGGTCAGGATTAAACAGGAGGTGACGTCCTTCGAACGCGAGTCTCCGGACTCTCCTGCGCGGAGAAAATTCTCGAAGCTCCACGCCGTGAGCGCGCTCCTCAACCTGTTCCTCCTGGCCGACGGTGTGGCCCTGCTGGTCGTATGCCCCTTGTTAAGGAAGTGACGATCCGCCGCGATTGCTGATTAAATTTTGCAGGTTCACATAATCAGATTGACATTCCCACCATGGCCTGTTACAGTACGCCCGAAATGAGCATGATCGCGATTTCCCTTCAGTCAGGCAGCAATGGAAACTGTATTTACGTGGAGGCGGGCGGCGTTAAGCTCCTGTTCGACGCGGGAATCACCGGAGTGCAGGCTGAGGAGCGGCTCGCCGCGCACGGTCGCGACATCCGGCAGGTCGACGCCGTCATTATCTCCCATGACCACGGCGACCACATCCGGCATGCAGGCGTATACCAGCGGAAGTACGGCATCCCTCTCTATGTGACGACAGCAACGCTTGCCGCGGCTTCTGCGCGATGCAACCTCGGAAAGTTAAAAGACGTCCGGCATTTTCGCTCGAGCGATAAACTCAGGTTCGGGGACGTCACGGTGCACGCAATAAGCACGCCGCATGACGGCGTGGACGGATCCGCCTTTGTGATCGAGGCTGGCACGAAGCGGCTCGGCGTATTCACCGACCTCGGCCACGTGTTCAAGGACCTTGTCCATCTCATCGCGTCGCTCGACGCGGTCTTTCTCGAAAGCAATTACGATCCCACCATGCTCGCGGCAGGGCCCTACCCCGCGTATCTCAAGCAGCGGATCAAAGGACCGAAGGGCCATCTCTCGAACCAGGAGGCAGCGGAGCTGTTGTGCCGCGCTGCCGAGTCGAACCGCCTCCAGTGGGCCTGCCTGGCGCACCTTTCAGAACAGAACAACCACCCGGACATAGCGCTCAAGACGCACCGTGAAGTCATGGCCGGATGCGTGCCCCTCTATGTTGCGGACCGCTACCGGGCAACGGAAATCCTCACCGTTGCATAAAACATAAAGTAGAAAACAGCTTTTCTCGCAAAGACGCCAAGCCCGCAAAGTTTAAATCCTGAATCTTAAATTTTAAATCAAGTTTTTCTTTGCTACTTTGTTTATGGCCGCGCTTACGCAAGTGCAGGCTACGTGCTCTGCGAGAGACGGTTTTGACTTTGGGTGTCTCAGAATAGTATTCCAACTACCGCTCCGGTCATGCAGGTCGCAAGGGTCCCGGCAATAAGCGCTCTCATGCCAAGCCCCACCACTTCATCGCGCCTCTCCGGCGCAAGGCTGCCGAGACCGCCGATCAGGATTCCCAGGCTGCCGAAATTCGCGAAGCTCGCGAGGGCATAGGTCATGATCAACCGGCTTCGTGGATCGAGCGCGCCTTCGGGGAGTTTGGCCAATTCTACAAAAGCAAGAAGCTCGTTCAGGATGGTTTTCGTGCCCATGAGGCAGCCTGCGGTTTGGGCTTCGGCCCAGGGGATGCCGAAGAGCCAAACAACGGGCGACATGATCCAGCCAAGTATCCTCTGGAGCGTGAGCGGCTGTTCGGCCACGTTCGGCAGCAGGCCTATCAAAAGATTTGCGAGGTGCACCAGCGCAACCATAACCACGAGCATGGCGATGATATTCAGAAGCAGGTGGAGGCCGTCCATGGTCCCTTTGACCACGGCGTCCATGGCGCCGGTTGCAGTCCTCTGCGGAATAAGCGCCCCGGATGTTTCCTCGCCTGTTTCAGGCACCATGATCCTTGCTATGGTAATGGCTGCGGCCACATGGATGAAAGAGGCTATCAGAATGTGGCCGAGCGGGTCGGGGATTACTCCGTTCAAAAACGTAGCGTACAGGATCATCACGGTCCCGGCAATGCACGCCATGCCCACGGTCATGAGCGAGAAGAGTTCGCTCCTGGTCATGGTTTTTAAATAAGGCTTGATTACGAGCGGCGCCTCCACCATGCCGAGGAAGATCGTCGTCGAGGCGCCGAGGCCGAGCGCGCCGCCGATGTTCATGGTCTTCTGAAGAACGAATGAGAAACCTTTTACCATATAAGGAAGGATTTTCCAGTAGAAAAGGAGCGCCGAGAGCGCGCCGATCACGAGCACGAGCGGCAGGGCCTGGAAAGCCAGGATAAAGTTCGCCCCCGGATCGTGCATCAAGAAAGGAGGCGCACCCCCGCCGACATAGCCGAACACGAAGGAGGCGCCCGCCTTTGCGGCTGCTTCGAGGGCAAGAACGACGTTGTTCAGGAGTAGAAATAACTTTTTAAAGACAGGAATGTAGAGCAGAATGCCCGCGATAGAGAATTGGACGATGACGCCGATGAGCGCCGTCGTGTATTTTACACTTTTTCTGTTTTCGCTGATGAGCCAGGCAATGCCGAGGAATACGACGATGCCGAGCAAACCTTGAAGATGCATGATGAGACTCCGAATTATGGTGAAATGATTTGTATATCAGCGTCCGGCCATATCCGCTTAAAGTCCGAAACATTGAATGTAATCAGCCGGTCAGCTTTGAACTTCAATGCGGATTTCAAGATCAGGGCATCGTATATAACGCCACCGGAGAGATTGTGCTCGCTCACATGCCTGACGACGGCCAAGTAATCTAAGGGCGAAAGGGCCGACACGGAGGTGAACGGCTCAACACTTTCATGAATAAGCCGCAAAGCCATTGCCGGCATAATGCGGGGACTGACCGGCAAGGTCGTAAGCACTGCATACAGCTCAGCGAGCGTGTGCCCTGCTATTGCCATGTCGAACTCGCCCGCTTTTGCCTTCTTCAGCCAAGGGAGCGCGCGACCATGCATGGGGTGCGGCTGCACAAGAGCAGCAACGAGCACCGAGGTGTCAAAGAATACCTTCATGCCTTCTTCCCTGATGCAATGGTCGCCAGGCGTTCTTCGCGATGGGCGCGGACGGCCCCCGCAATATCTCCGACGGCGCT
Organism: Nitrospirota bacterium; assembly: GCA_041476485.1. Lineage (GTDB taxonomy): Bacteria > Nitrospirota > UBA9217 > UBA9217 > UBA9217 > JBAZLV01. Next base: position 7,039 of record JBGOTO010000082.1, on the reverse strand, counting down.
CCCGGCAAAGACCAAGAGCCCGCCTTCCATTTGCAACGGCGCTTCATGCCCCGCCGGTTTCAGCACGATTTCGTTCTCATGCTCTTCAATTTCTATTGCCGAACCCGCCCGCAATCCAAGCTTGCTTCTGATCTCTTTCGGGACCACGAGTCTCCCGAACCTGTCCAGTGTCGTTTTCATAGCCGACTCCTTATTTGCCATTATATCATGCCAATTGGCAATTTTCAATGCCAAAAAAAATTAAAAAAGTTTTTTGTGCGAGAGGGTCCTGCGGAGCGGATTGAGAATAGGCGACATCCAGGATAGGAAACTTCAATACCTGCGGTTTAGTACGGAATCCGCCAGGGTCCACGCGCCGCTTTCGGGCGACTTTTCGAGATATACCCGGTACCCGACGCCCATTTCGACATCCGCAACATGGTTTATCTGCATGACCGCTTCCGTGCGTTTTGTATTGAAGCCGGGCCGGGAAATATAGGTGATGCCGGAAGAAACCGAGCGTCTGCCGGGTGGCCCATCCCCGCCGCCACGAGCGCTGAAGATCTTTTGCTGCTCCTCCCGGCTGATAAGACTGACCCCTTTTCCTTTCAGCACAAAAGGGCGCAACTTTTCATTATCTATCTTGCAGGACTGTGCGTTCCTGCGATTATAGTCCGCCGCCATATTCACATTCTCTGCTTTGCCATCCAGTGTTCCTTGCAGGGTCATCTCGTACAATAGGAAAAAGGAAGAAGGAATGCCTGCAAGATCAATTTGGCGTTCAAAAAAGGGCTTACGTCCGGATTTTTCTTTCCCCTCGGGGGCAACAACATCCTGCCCCGTGCGGAACAGCGCTTCGGCAATAACAGCGTACTCTTCATCATCAAGCACGCACAGGGTTTCGTCGGATGCATGGGCCTGTCCGGACAGGAGCAGGCAGCAGGTCATAATGCAAATGAGACCATAAACGATATTGGCGTGCAATCGCCGCGTCATTTCCGTGTTCCTCCAAATAACGGTGATTACGCCTTCACCACCCGCACGAGCGAGTTATTCTCGTTCAGGCCGTCGATGATTGCGCCGAGGCCTGCCATGTTCCGGAGGTAATCGATAGCGTCCTGGGATATCTCCTCACCGGGGACGAGGAGCGGGATGCCGGGGGGATAGACGGTCACGATCTCGGCCGACACCCGTCCGGCGGACTGGTTGATGCCGACCATCTCGGTATCGGAATAGAACGCGTCACGCGGCGTCATGGCAAAGCGGTTGTTGAGCGCCGGCGGGTGGACCCTGTCCAGGGGCAGGAGCGCGCCCTGGAGCCCGGTCTCCGCGGAAATCTGCTGGAGCGCTGCTACGAGCTGATCGAGATCGTCCTGCCGGTCGCCGATGGAGACAATGACCAAGATGTGAAACGGGTCGGCCATCTCCACCTGGATGCCGAAGCGGGTGTTCAGAAGCTGGGAGACGGTGTAGCCCGAGAGCCCCAGATCGGAAACCGTGATCGTGAGCTTGGTCACGTCCATATCGGCCATGCCGGACTGCTTAGCCCGGTCTTTGCTGAAGCAGGTAATGCCGGAGATATCGTTTATCTTGGCACGGGCCTCCTCCGCGAGCTTGATGGTCCGGTTCAGCAGCTTCTTGCCTTCCGTGGCCATCTGCATGCGCGCGAGGTCGAGCGAGGCCATCAGGATATACGATGGGCTCGTGGTCTGGAGGAGCTTCAAGGTGTTTGTCACGTCGTCGATGTTGATCCTGCCCGCCCTCGCGTGCAGCATGGATGCCTGGGTCATGCCGCCCACGATCTTGTGGGTAGACTGGACGCACAAATCGGCTCCCATTTCGAGGGCGCACTTCGGGAGCTTGGGGTTGAACTTGAGGTGCGGGCCGTGGGCCTCGTCCACGAGCACGATAAGCCCTTTCTCGCGGGCATAGGGGATGATCTTTTCGATGTCGGCGCAGAGGCCGTAATAATTCGGGCTGGTGATCAAAAGCGCCCGCGCGCCCGGGTTTGCGTCGATGGCCTGTTTCGCCGTTTCGAAGGTCACATTCAGCGTGAGCTTGAGGTCCCGGTCGAAGGCCGGCTGGAAAAAGACCGGCTGGGCCCCGGAGACGATCAAGCCCGTGAGCACCGAGCGGTGGCAATTCCGGGCGATCAGCACCTGGTCGCCCGGAGCGGTCGTGGACGCAACCATGGCGTGGTTCCCCACGGTCGTGCCGTTCACCAGGAAGTATGACCGGTCCGCGCCCGCGGCCTTTGCCGCAAGCTCCTGGGCTTCCTTGATGACGCCGGTCGGGTTCTGGAGCGAATCGACTTCGTCGAGCGTGGTGAGGTCGATGGAAAAGATGCGCGGGCCGACGAATTTGCGGAACCGGGTGGATATGCCTTTGCCGCTCTTATGTCCGGGGGTATGAAAGGAAACCTTGCGGCTCTCCGCAAGGCCGACCATAGCGTCGAACAGCGGCGTGCGGAACTGCTCGTCCTCGAGACGGGAAGGAGGAGAATTCATGGCTTTGAGATACCATTTCCGCAGCCGGCACGGGAAAAAGAGCCGTATGCAAGGCGAAGTTCTGAGAAATAAGGCGTACCGTACAGTACGCCGAAATGACGAAGAATGCAGCGCAGCGCAGCAGACGGGCTTTTGCCGACGCCGCTAGTGGTACGTGAAGAGCGGCGCATTATCTTCGATTATCTTCTTTTCTTCCGCCATGGCCTTGCGGATGTGCTTCGGCAGCATGTACATTCCCCGGTTCGTGATGCCGTCGTAATACCGGGTTTCGCCCTTGATCCGTTTTTTGATCATGGCGTCCAAGTCCTTGGGGTCGAACTTCCTCGGGTCGATGTTCTTCGAGGCGAGGGTGAAGCCCCAGGGGAGGCCGAAGGACGGGATGGAAACATTGTACGGGGCCACCACCGGAAATACGGCGGAGAGCGTCTTGTTCACCGCCGTAAAGTTCAGAAGCTGGTGCAGGGCCGTCGTGCCAGCCTGGAGGGAGATCGTCCCGTCGGGAGAAAGGCGCTCCTTCACGATCTCATAGAACTCGCGGGTGAACAGCAGGTATGCCGGACCCTCTTCCACGGGTTCGGAAATGTCGATAATGATCGCGTCATAGGTGTCGGTCGTTTCCTCCAGGTATTTCCGCGCGTCCATATACCGGAGGTCGGTCCGGGGGTCGTCGAAAGCGCCCTGGTGCCATTCGGGGAGGAGTTCCTTGGACTTTTCGACCACTTCCTGGTCGATGTCCACCATCATGCAGTACTCCACGCTCTTGTGGCGCAGGACTTCCCGCAGCGTGGCGCCTTCGCCGCCGCCCACGATAAACACCCGCTTGGGGTTCGGGTGGGTGAGGAGCGCGGGATGGACCAGTGCCTCATGATAGATGAATTCATCGGTCACGGTGGACTGCATTTTGCCGTCCAGCACGAGGCACCGGCCGTAACTGCCGCTGTCCATGATCTCCATACGCTGGTATTTCGTCTGGCTCGCGTAATGGATCATGCGGATGCCGTGAATATGCCCCTCATCGGGGCTCGTGTACTCAATGAACCACTTGTAGCTCTTCGGTTCTATCATGCTTAAGCGATTCTCCCGGCATGGCCTTGTGAGGAAGCTTTTCGTGGCCGAGGATTCCCCGCTTCATCTCGACGATGGAGGGGTTCTTGGACTGGAACTTTTGAATGAGGTATTTCGCGGCGACCCTGGGATCGATCAGGTCCCCGCAGGTGAAGACATCTACTGCGGCGTAGCCGTATTCCGGCCAGGTGTGGATGGCGAGGTGGGATTCCGCGATGACTACCATCCCGCTGATGCCAAAGGGGCTGAACTCGTGGAAAGCGACCTCTACAATCGTCGCCTTTGCCTCCAGTGCGGCATTTTTGAGTGTTTCCCGTACAAACTCCAGATTACTGAGGGTCTTGGGGTTGCAATCCCGTAACTCCAATAGCAGGTGAGTACCCAACGCGTGCAACCTGTTTACCTCCTTCTCCGCCCGCCGAACCAGCTTCCCGGCCATGCCGGGACTCCCGCGAGCACTGCCTTCCGTTCCCACGGAAGGGCCACTGTTTGAATCCAACCCGTCTCAAGCTTCGGACGGCGCCAACAGACGTAAAATATGTTTTCATTTAACAAATATACGACGGTTTGTCAAGAATAAAATGAATCCGCATGCATTTTTTTCCGGAGCGCTCCCGGCCGGGTCTTCGAGGCCCCGGAGCGGCGGCGATTCGTCAGGCGTTCGACGCGTACGGACCCCTTTTTTTCACCGCGGGCAGAGAAAAATCCAGGTCCGCGAAAAAAAACTTTACATCGAGGGCCGAGAGGATTACTATAAGTGCTGGCTTCGTCGTCAAGGGAGCCAACCAGACTTATTTTTTGGAGGGAAATCATGTCTTCCGGCAAGAATAGCTTCGTCGAGATCGCTTCGGTGCTCGTCAATCCCGAGATCTTTACCCGTCCCTACACCTGCGACGTTGAAAAATACGGCTGCAAGTCCATGTGCTGTTACCGGTCCTGCATAGTCCCGGAGCAGGAAGCGAAGAAGATCGAGGGCCACTTGGACGGCATCCTGGCTTACCTCTCCCCGGAGAACAGAAAAGCGGTAAAAAAGAACGGTTCCGTGCTCGCCGACTGCGCCAAACAGTGCCCCACGGGCTGCGTGATCCACGAGGACGAGGCCAAGGCCATCCGGCGGGACTTCGGCGGCAAGCCTTTTCGCTGCGTGCTCCTGTTCAACAACGACTGCTCCCTGATCTATACGAACAAGGAGGGGATGCGGTATTGCAGCGTGCACAGCTTTGCCGTCGAAAACGGGATGGTATGGGAAGAGTTCAAGTTCGCGGACTGTGTGCAGTACCCGCTCTCGTTCTATACCACCGAAGAGGGCAAGCGGGCGCTTTCGATCCAGGACACCCCGTACCTGAACCACATCCGGTGCATGACCGAGCCGGCAGGCGAGCCCATGTACAAGAGCCTCAAAAAGACGATCGAGACATTCATGGGCAGGGAGTTCCACAAAGAACTGGAAGCCTACGCGAAGAAGAACAAGGCATCCCGGTAGCCGAAAGCCGACTCCAAATCCCCATCAATTCGGGTCCGCAGGGGCACTCATAAAGGTATAATCAATCCCATGAGCAACCTTTTCATCAGTTTCTCAATAGCCATCGGAGGGGCCATCGGCCTCGTGACCCTGGGCAAGACCCTTGACTTCGATTTCTACGTCTCCAAGATGCTGCCTCTCGTCCCGATCCTGTACGCCATCACCTACGAAGTCCTCGAGCATCGGAGGGGGGGCAGGGCCAAAGTCAAGATAAAGACCGCTCCAACCCTGAAGGACGGGGAGGGAACGGCGCCGGCCGAAGCCCCGGCCGTCCGGGGCCTCACCCTGGAACGGGTCATCACCGGGGTCGGGGTGAGCTTCGCCATCAAGTTTACCGTCGAGCTCTGTCTCGTCCTGCTCTTCCTCCGCTACAGCGGGCAGTCCTTCAGCGAAGCTTACGGCCGTTTCGGCGTTGAAACCGTGGGCGCCTTCCTGCGCGGGGACCATCCCTGGCTCTCCGGCAGCCAGGGCGTGTACCTGCTCGCGCTTATCGCCCTGCTCACCTGCTTCGGCACCGGCCTCTGGATCGGATATACGACGAAGGGGAAAGCGATCCTCGAGGGCGTGATCACCGGCTCGGTAATTTCGGTCATCATGTCCATGACCAACATGCTCGTCCTTTACGAAAAGTTCGAAGAAGTGACGGAGAGACTTGCCGACTCTATGGGGTACGCGATGCGTGCGGGTTTCGTGATCGTGATTGCGCTCCAGGTGCTGCTCTACGGTCTCTGGAGCGGCTTGGTGCAGATGGGGAAGGAAGAGCGGGCCGAAGAACGGAAGGTGAACAAGAAGTTTGTCAGGAAGCCGGGGAAGTAAAAACAGCTCATAGCTCTTAGCTCATAGTTGATTGCAGTTGGTAAAGAGCTGCCATCTTCTCGTTTTCAATAAAACCTTCTTGCTTCGATGAAGTGCTTTTTCCAGTAGGGATCGAGGAGGCTGTTCTTCCGTACGGTCTTTCCCGTGCTCGGGGCATGGATAAAGGAATCGCCGCCGAGATAAATGCCGACGTGGGAGTACCTTCCTCCCTTCTCGTCAAAAAAAAGCAAATCGCCCTTTTGCATGCTGGTACCCACGGAGCGCGTTGCGCTTTTCAACTGTTTCGTGCCGTGAGGTACGTTCAATCCCGCCGTCAGATAGCTGTAGCGGACCAGTCCGCTGCAGTCGAACCCCGAGGGGCTGTCGCCTCTGTATTTGTAGGGCCTGCCGATCATCGTGGCCGCGGTGTGGGCCGCTTTCTCCCCGATGACCGGAGTGTAACCCGTCACCCGCTTTGCCGGCGGGGAGGCGCAGCCGGCGAGCACGGTACCAATGAAAAAAAATACCGCCCCGAGGAAAAATGATTGGCGAACTGCCTTGCTCATGGCTTTCAAGAGAGGAACTACCCGGGTCAGCCGCTCAGCGACTGGCTGCATAGTGAGTAGCTACCTATACATATAGTAAGAAATCCCGGCGGTTATGTCAATGACTCATTGCGTCCGACCAGAAACCCCTTGACCCTTTTTTCTCACCCTGCTATATTCACTTCATGAAACATACAATTACCTTCCTGCCCGACAACGTCACGGTCAGCGCCGACGACAATACGAACCTCTTCAAGGCCGTAAAATCCGCCGGTGTCTACGTGCTTTCTTCCTGCGGGGGCAAGGGCAACTGCGGCAAGTGCAAGGTCATTATCAAAGAGGGGAAGGTTGAGGCGGGGAAATCGCGTTCCTTCCTGACGGCCGAAGAGGCCGAACGCGGCTACGTCCTCGCCTGCGTTGCCCAGGTGAAGAGCGACCTTATCGTCGAAATCCCGCCCGAGTCGCGCATGCAGGCCAAGCATAAAATCGCCACCGGCGCGAAGACCGACGAGCTGCTCAAGCATATGCAGTCGATCGGCGGGTGCATTGAGCCGCGCATCAGGCGGGCCTACCTCGAGATCAGCCCGCCCACGATCGACGACAACATTGCGGACTTCGAGCGGCTT
>JBGOTO010000081.1:0-12104 GCA_041476485.1 Nitrospirota bacterium | reverse complement strand
CATGGAATGCAGGAGTGCCGTGTCCGAGGCCGTGGGTGCCATGAAAAACATCGCGTCCACAATATCGATCATCGAAGAGATTGCGCGTCAGACGAACCTGTTGGCTTTGAATGCAGCCATCGAGGCGGCCCGCGCCGGAGAGCATGGAAAGGGTTTTGCCGTGGTGGCCTCGGAAGTGCGGAAGCTGGCGGAGCGGAGCCAGACGGCGGCAGGCGAGATCGGCAAACTGTCGGTATCGAGCGTGGAGATCGCGGAAAAGGCGGGCGGGATGCTTGCCAAGCTCGTTCCGAACATCCAGAAGACGGCGGAGCTGGTGCAGGAGATCAGCGCGGCAAGCAAGGAACAGACCTCGGGAGCGGACCAGATCAACGGCGCGATCCAGGAGCTCAATCACGTGATCCAGCAGAACACCAGCGTGGCCGAGGAACTGTCCGCGACGGCCGAGGAGTTGTTGTCCCAGGCAGAACAGCTCCAGAGCGCCATCTCGTTCTTTAAAATGGGCGAGCAGGAGGGGTTGCCGGTCAGAGGCGGTGAAACACGGCACCTCATTCAGCATCGCACCGGGTGAAAGAGGAAAGGAACCGCGAAAGGAGGTAGTATGAGCGGAGCCGAAATTTTGGAAACCACGCAATATCTCACCTTCAAACTCGGCGAGGAAGTCTTTGCGCTCGATATCTCGAAGGCGCGCGAAGTGCTCGACTTTACGTCGATCACCAAGGTGCCGCGCACGCCGGAGTTCATGCGCGGCGTGATCAACCTGCGGGGCAGCGTCGTGCCGGTGGTGGACCTGCGGCTCAAATTCGGGATGACGCCGACCGAGAGGACGGTGAACACCTGTATCATCATCACGGAGGTCGCGGTGGACAACGAGACGACGGTCCTCGGCGCGCTTGCGGATTCAGTGCAGGAGGTGATGGACCTCGGGCCTGACCACATCGAGCCCGCGCCGAAGATTGGGACGAGGCTCAACACCGAGTTCATCAAAGGGATGGGAAAGCAGAACGACAAGTTCATCATCATCCTTGATATCGATAGGGTGTTCTCCGTGGATGAACTGGCCCTCGTGCAGGCGGGCCAGGCGGAAACGCCTGCGGGAGCTGACTCGTAGATGGATGCGGACAATACGTGGTTTCCGGGAGGTGCGGACATGCCTTTTTTGAAGGATTTAAAAATTAAGCATAAGCTGCGGTTCCTTGCCGGGATAGCGGTCATCGGTCTGGCGATCAGCATGCTGACGTCTGCGGTAACCTTGCGAAACTCGCTCGACGCGGAAAAGCAGCTCAAAACGCGGCATGTCATCGAGGTGGCCTACGGCGTGCTGGAGCACTACCACCGGCTTTCCCTCGAGGGCAAGGTGCCGGAACAGGATGCAAAGGCCGCGGCCCTCTCGGCGCTGAAATCATTGCGGTACGAAGGCGCGGACTATTTCTGGGTCAATGACCTGCACCCGACGATGATCATGCACCCCGTCACTACCGAGCTGGACGGGAAAGATCTGTCCGAGTACAAAGATCCGCAGGGCAAAAGGCTGTTCGTCGAATTTGTGGAGGTCGTCAAAAAACAGGGTGCCGGTTTCGTCCATTACCTCTGGCCGAAACCGGGGACCCAGAAACCGGTCAGAAAGGTGTCCTATGTCAAAGGCTTTACGCCCTGGGGCTGGGTCCTCGGAAGCGGCATCTATCTCGATGACGTGGATGCCGTGTTCTGGAGTGAGGCCCGTATGGACATCATTGTCCTGGCGCTCATCATCAGCGTGTTCGGCGCCATAGCGTGGCTGACCGCGCGGAGCATTATCGTCCCTCTGGGCGCTGAACCGGTTTTTGTCGCGGATATCGCGAAACGCGTTGCTTCGGGCGATCTCAACATCGGCATAGATACGAGGGGCGCTCACGGGGCCAGCGTCCTTTTTTCGATGAAACAGATGGTGGACAAGCTGAAAAGCACGGTCGCGGACATACGAAGCGCATCCGATAACGTTGCATCGGGAAGCAGGCAGCTGTCATCCGGCGCGGAGCAGCTGTCGCAGGGCGCAACGGAGCAGGCGGCGTCGGCCGAGGAGGCGTCAGCCTCCGTCGAACAGATGAGCGCGACCATCAAGCAGAATGCGGACAATGCCCAACAAACCGAAAAGATCGCGCAGAAGTCCTCCGTAGACGCCAGGGAAAGCGGCAAGGCCGTGTTCGATACCGTGGGGGTCATGAAGGAAATAGCGTCTAAGATCTCGATCATCGAAGAGATCGCGCGCCAGACCAATTTACTGGCTCTCAACGCGGCCATCGAAGCCGCCCGGGCAGGAGAGCACGGCAAAGGGTTCGCGGTCGTCGCTTCCGAGGTAAGAAAACTCGCGGAACGGAGCCGGGTCGCCGCGGCGGAGATCGGCGCGTTATCAACTGCCAGCGTTGCAGTCGCGGAAAAAGCGGGCCGGATGCTGGCCACGCTCGTTCCCGACATCCAGAAGACGGCGGAGCTGGTGCAGGAGATCAGCGCCGCTTCCCGGGAACAGAATTCGGGAGCAGACCAGATCAATGCCGCGATCCAGGAGCTCAATCACGTGATCCAGCAGAACGCGGGCGCCGCTGAAGAGATGTCTTCTACGGCGGAGCAACTGTCGGCCCAGGCGGAACAGCTCCGGAGCGCTCTCTCGTTCTTTACCCTCGGAGAGCACGAGGGAATGTACGGCACGGGCGTTACGGCGGGAAAATCCGCTCTTGTCCGGATACCCGGGATCGGCCTGCCGGAGATCAGCATCAAGCAAACCGGCGCGGCATGGGACACGAGGCGGGCCCCGATGAAGGGTAACGGACACGGAGAGGACAGGGAGTTCGAGCGATTGTAATGCAAGGCGCGCCCGGCCCGTTCAGGGGCCATGCATCATAACCGGAAGCTCAACCCCGACTGTGCCGATATGAGCGAAAGCCAGATCTATAACGAACCGGCGAAAAGCATGTCGGTCAGAGAGTATGAGCAGTTGAGCGAGTTCATCAGAGACCGCAGCGGCATCAAGATACCCCCCGCAAAGAAGACCATGCTGGAGTCCCGGCTTCAGAAGCGTCTCCGGGCCCTCAAGATTTCGTCCTTTCGGGAATACTGCGACATCCTGTTTCATTCACCCGGGGGCGCGGGCGAAATCGTTCAAATGATCGACGCCGTGACCACGAACAAGACTGATTTTTTTCGCGAGCCCGTGCATTTCTCCTTTCTTATGGATACCGCCCTCCCGGCCTTCCTCGGGGAAAACACCCAGGGCCCCGGGAAAGCGTTCGCCGTATGGAGCGCGGGATGCTCCACGGGTGAAGAACCGTATACGCTCGCAATCGTGCTGAGCGAATTCGCGGCCCGGAGTCCCGGCTTTTGGTTTGCCGTTACGGCCACGGACATTTCCACGAAAGTCCTTGACAAGGCGCTGCTCGGGATTTACGACCGGGACCAGGCGGCGACGATACCTCCCTCGCTTATGCAGAAGTACTTCATGCGAAGCAGGGACCGGGACAAGGGACTCGTGCGGGTCGTGCCCGAGCTCCGGTCCCTTGTCCTGTTTCAACGGTTGAACCTCATGGACGAAAACATCATGCCCCTGGAAACAATGGACGCGATCTTCTGCCGCAACGTTATCATTTATTTTGACCGGGAGACGCAATACAGGATCTTAAGCCGTCTGTGCCGCACGCTGAAGTCAGGAGGCTATCTTTTTCTGGGGCACTCCGAGACCGTCCACGGCTTCGAGCTTCCCCTTGTTCGGATAGCATCGACGATTTACCGGAAGGCGGTGTGATGAGCGATACCGAACAGCTGCCCGTGGTGTATCTCAAACCCGGCGAGCTCCATTTCGCAAAAAAACCGACGGTTGTCGTCACGGTGCTTGGCTCCTGCCTGTCGGTCACCATGTTCCACCGCCGGGGGCTGGGAGGCATCTGCCACGGCCTCCTGCCGCGCTGCAATCGGCCGAAAGACCGGGAGGTCGAGTGTCTGGACGGCCTGAAGTACGTGGACTCCTCAATCCGGCAGATGGTTATGGCCTTCGACCGGTACGGCGTTCCCCGGAGCGAAATCGAGGTCAAGTGCTTCGGTGGAGCGGACATGTTTACGCAAAAGAACGCGGACTCGGGCCTTGTCTCCATCGGCAAACAGAATATCATTACGGCGGAAAAAACGCTGGCAAGCGAAGGTCTTACGCTGCGGGTGAAGGACGTCGGCGGGCGGCAGGGACGGAAAATCCTTTTTTACACTCATACGGGCGAGGTTTTGCTGAAGCGCTTGAGTTCCAATCCCGACATCATCAGTCGGGAAATCATGCAGCTTGACCGTCCGGAGTCTGGATTGAAAAAAAAGAAGTGAGGTGATTACTCAGGTCAGCTGCTTCGCTTTGCGCAAGGCGCGCTGGATAATGAAGGGAATTTCGAAGTCGACCACAAGCCCCGCCTTGCTTGATGTCCGTGCATCGGTCGCCGCGCGCTTCATTGCGCCTGCGCTCCGCAGCAGACCTGAGTAGTTACGAAGTGAGTTAGAAGGGCAAGCATGAAGAAAAAAATCCGCGTCCTTATCATCGACGATTCCGCGGTCGTGCGCCAGGCGCTCGCGGAAATCCTCTCGTCCGACCGGGAGATCGAGGTCATGGCCACCGCCTCGGACCCTCTTATCGCGGCGGAAAAGATGCGGCTCGAGGTCCCCGACGTCATCACCCTGGATGTGGAAATGCCGCGCATGGACGGTATCACCTTCCTCCAGATGCTCATGTCGCAGCACCCCCTTCCCGTGATCATCTGTTCGGGCCTCACGGACGCCGGTTCGGAAACGGCGCTTAAGGCGCTGGAGTACGGAGCGGTCGACATTATTGCGAAACCGCGGATCGGGACCAAACAGTTTCTGGAAGAGGCGAAAGTCCGGCTCTGTGACGCGGTCAAAGCGGCGGCCGTGGCGAAGGTGAAGCGGATCAGCGAGTTCTCTCCGCACGGTGTTGTTCCCAAGCTTTCGGCGGACGTGATCCTGAATAAACCGACATCAAACGCCATGGTCAAGACGAGCGAGAAGGTCGTGGTGGTCGGCGCATCCACCGGCGGCACCGAGGCGCTGAGCGCCTTTCTCCAGGCCATGCCGCTCGATGCGCCGGGCATCGTCATCGTTCAGCACATGCCGGAGCACTTTACGAGGGCGTTCGCCGCGCGCCTCAACACGATTTGCCGCATATCGGTAAAGGAGGCGGAGAGCAACGATACGGTCATCCGGGGCCGGGCGCTCATAGCGCCGGGGAACCACCACCTGCTGCTCAAGCGGAGCGGGGCGCGATATTACGTCGAGCTCAAGGACGGGCCGCTGGTCTCCCGTCACCGGCCGTCCGTCGACGTCCTGTTCCGGTCCGCCGCGCAGTATGCGGGCCCGAACGCCGTGGGGGTTATCATGACCGGCATGGGCGACGACGGGGCCAAAGGGATGCTCGAGATGAAGGAGGCGGGCGCCGCTACCATCGCCCAGGACGAGGAGTCGTGCGTGGTCTTCGGCATGCCGAAGAAAGCGATAGAATTGAACGCCGTCGACCGGGTGTTGCCGCTCAGCGCGATCCCGGCCGCGGTCCTCGGGGCGACGAACGATTGAAGGAAAAGAACATTCCTGCCGCGGATTTTTTCACTACGCCCGATTGAAGGTAAGAGAGGATCGCGTTTGTACGGGCCTACTCGCTCTTCACGGGCTTGGACGCTTTCTTCGTCGTTTTCTTGGTGGACTTTGTTTTTTTCTTCGCAGGTTTGGTTTTCGACTTGGCCTCGCGCTGCTGGACTTTTTTCTTGAGGCTCTCGTTTTCCTGGTTCAGGTCTTTGACCATTTGCTCAAGCTTGGCGTTGTCCTGCTTGAGCATTTCGATCTCTTGCCTGACCGCGTCCCGTTCCGACCGGGCCTTGCTCGCGGAGACGAAGCTCCAGGCCAGGAGGACCACTACCAGCGCCGCTAATGAGAAAAAAATGAGCTTTGCCTTCCGTGCGGCGTCATTTTCATTCCTGTCCATTCTGTCCATATCTTTTTTCTCCGGCCTCCTCTACTGGTATCGTTTCACTTCAAACCGCGACAACTCTACGACGGCGCCGGGCGGGATCCCCGCCTTCTGCATGGCGATGCCGATCTGCTCTTCCGCGGTGTCCACGCCCTCGAGGTCCGGCAGGAGCAGGCCCCGTCTCCCGCCGGCCTGCACGATGACCCCGTACCGCTTGGGGTCAAGTCCGCTTTTGTCCTTGAGCGGCTCCGGAAGCGTGAGCACGTCCACGGTGTATTCGATGCCGTCCAACTCATCCGTGCGCAAGCACGGGAAACGCGGGTCGCAGGTAGCGGCGCTGACCGCGTTCCGTACGGTCTCGTGCGCGATCGTGGGCTCCTGGGGCTGGAACGTGCCGATGCACCCGCGGAGTACACCGCGGATTTTGAGGCAGACGAAAACGCCCGCCCGCTGTCTCAATTCGGGCGATAGTTCGTCGTCCCGGACTTCATGGACCTTGCCTTCCCTGACGTATAGGTCGATGGTTTCTTTTGCCAGTTTGACGAGGGGATGCATTTACATCTCCCGCTGCACCACGTAGTCCGCAAGCGCCGAGAGTGCCCGACGCGAAGAAGAATTCGGGAACACGGTCAGGGCCGCTTTCGCTTCGTCTGCCAGCGCCTGCGCCCTGTCGAGCGCTTCAGCCACCGAGCCGTATTTTTCCATCAGTCCCAGTGTATAGGTAAGATCTTTGTCTTCGACCGTATCGGCGGCAAGGATGCTCCGGAGCTGTTCGCGCTCCCCTGGGTCCGTTTCGCGGATCAGGTAGATGAGGGGAAGGGTGACTTTGCCTTCAGCCAGATCTTTGCCGAGTACCTTGCCGAGCTGTTTCTGATCAGCGGCATAATCCAGGGTGTCGTCCGTGATCTGGAACGCGAGGCCGAGTTTCTTTCCGTATGACGTAAGAGCGTCTTCCTGGGAGAGCGGCGCCTTGCTGATGATGGCGCCGAGTCGGCAGGCGGCCGCTATGAGAACGCCGGTTTTGCACTCGACGAGCCGGAAGTAGTCGTTTTCCGTGATGTCCGCATTCTGGATATGCATGAGCTGAAGCACTTCACCCTCGGACATGGTGGTGGTCGTTTCGGAAAGGACGTCCATGACCCGCTGGTTCTGGAGCCGAACGGCGTGATAGAGCGCCTTGGAGTAAAGATAATCACCGACCAGGATACTGGCCTGGTTTCCCCAGATGGAGTTCGCGGACGACCGGCCCCGCCGGAGCTTTGCCTCGTCAACGACGTCGTCGTGCAGAAGCGAGGCCGTGTGAATGTATTCCACGACGCTCCCGAGGATATATTCTGCGTTGTGTTCCCGATACCCGCACAGCCGGGCCGCAAGCAGGTGCAGCAGCGGCCGGAAGCGTTTCCCGCCCGCGCCGAGGATGTATTTGCTGACCTGCTGAATGAGCGGAACGTCGGTGCCCAGGCTCTCATGGATCCGGTGCTCCATGCGTTCCATGTCGGACTTATATTCTCGTAGGACGTCCTGAAGGGTTGTTATCATGCGGTTATTCCTGATAAAGCTCTATGGATAATAGGGGAGACGCGGCGTGTTGTCAAGGATTTTTCCGGCGCAGGACGGCGGTCCCTTTGGTAATGCGGGCTTAGACCTGGGCTACCGTTCTTGATTTACATTCCGCAATCCGCCTGCGCCCAGCGGTTACGAGTGCTTGTGCGAGTGCAGGGTGAAATCCGCATTCCGCATTTGTCACAGCTTCATCGCTTCGTTCACTTCAGCCAGTGTTTGCGCAGCCAGAACACGGGCGCGGCGGGAGCCTTCACGGATGAACTCGGTGATCTTCTCAGGATGCGCGGCAAGTTCCTTCCGCCGTTCCTGGATCGGCTTGAGATAGGCGAGAAGATGCTTCAAAAGTTCCCTCTTGTCATCCACGCATCCAATCCCTGCTCGCCGGCACTCCACGTTCACGTGCTCGCACCACTCTTTTGGGGCAAAAATTTTGTCCAGAGTGAACAGCGGGCAGACGTCGGGATTGCCGGGGTCCTGCCGACGGACCCGGGCGGGGTCGGTGACCATCTGCATCACTTTTTTCGTGAGTTCCTCGGGGCTCTCCGAAAGGTAAAGACAATTGTTGTAGCTCTTGCTCATCTTGCGGCCGTCGGTGCCCGGGAGCTTGGGGTGCTCGGTCATGAGCGGCTGCGGCTCGGGAAAGACCCCGCCGTACAGGGAGTTGAACCGGCGGCAGATCTCGCGCGAAAGCTCCAGGTGCGGGAGCTGGTCGATGCCCACGGGCACGAAATTCGCCTTATAGATGAGGATGTCGGCGGCCTGAAGCACGGGATATCCGAGAAAACCGTAGGTGTGCAGGTCCTTGTCCTTGACCTGCTCGATCTTCTCCTTGTAGGTGGGCACGCGCTCGAGCCAGGGAAGCGGCGTGGACATGGAGAGGAGCACGTGGAGCACGGCGTGCTCGGGCACGAGCGACTGCTGAAAGAGCACGGACTTTTCGGGGTCCAGCCCTGCAGCGAGCCAGTCGATCGCCATCTCCGTGACATACGTGCGGATCTGGGACGTGTCCGCGTAGTTGGTCGTGAGGGCGTGCCAGTCCGCGATGAAATAGTAACAGTCGTATTGGTCCTGGAGCTTCCGCCAGTTGTCAAGGGCGCCCACGAGGTTGCCGAGGTGCAGCAAGCCGCTGGGCTGCATGCCGCTTAAGACGCGTTTTTTAGCCATTGTAAATCCTTTTCAGCGCCGCGGGAGACAGGACCCGGCGCCTGTTTTAAAGAATATGTTGACTACTCAGGTCAGCTGCTTCGCTTTGCGCAAGGCGCGCCGGATAATTAAGGGAATTCAGCAGTCGACCACAAGCCCCGCATTGCTTGATGTCCGTGCGTCGATTGCCGCGCGCTTTATTGCGCCTGCGCTCCGCAGCAGACCTGAGTAGTTACAGAATATTTTCTCCCAAAAGAAGCGTCAGGATCGGTCCGATGATCGGTCCGATGATTTTTCCGAGCGCGCCGAACGCGAAGAGCATCAGAAGCACGACCATGCCGAACGGCTCAAGCCGGTAGTACACGGCCGCGTATTTGCCCGGGAGAATCCAGTAGACGACCCTGCTCCCATCGAGCGGCGGAATGGGAATGATATTCAGCACCGCTAATATGACATTGATGATGACGCCGGTGTTCAGCATGTACTCAAGAGGCAGGGCCATCCATTCCCATGCCTGCCTGGGCGCCACGTTTTCAAGCGATTGCATGACGACGCGCAGCAGGAACGAGCACGACAGGGCCATGACCATATTGACGCCCGGCCCGGCAAGAGATGCGAGCGCCATGTCCCTTTTCGGATTTTTGAAGTTGTTGGGGTTGATCGGGACGGGTTTCGCGTAGCCGAATATCATCCCTTTCGCGAAGAAAAAAAAGAACAGCGGCATGATGATGGTGCCGAAAAGGTCTATGTGCGAGAGGGGGTTCAGCGTGAGCCTGCCCATGGTGCGCGCCGTATGGTCGCCGAGCTTGTCCGCGACCCAGCCGTGGGCCACTTCATGCACGATGATGGCGAACATGACCGGAAGCGCGATGACCGCGATCTTTTGTATGGTATTCAGTTCTTCCATGGTTCAAATGCCGTTCTGAAAAGTCTCAGGATTCCCGCCTGTTCCAGCGTGATGCCCAAGGAGATATATATCTGCAAAGAGAGACGCTACTTTTTTTGCGTTTCAGGGTTGAAAAGCACGAATTTGCCGTCCTGGACCTTGATGAGGAAGAGGTTCTTCAGCGCCTCGCCGCCGGCCGGAAACGCGGTAACGCCGGATATGCCGGGATACGCTTTCATCGAGAGCAGGCCGTCCCGGATGGCCGTGGGAGTGTCTTTACGCTCTTTCAGGAGCGCGAGGACCATCATGGCGGCGTCGTAGGCCTGGGCGGAAAGGAGGTCCGGATTTTCCTGGTACGCCGACCGATAGGCGTCGATGACCGGTTTGATCGCGGGATCGACGCTCTCGGGAAAGAACCCGTCGGTGAAGACCGCGCCCTCGACGTGACGATCGGCCCGCTCGATCAGGTCCGGCGAGTGCCAGTCGTTCGACCCGATCAGGGCGATGTTTTTGATGTTGTAAAAAACGAGTTGGGGAACGATCAGCCCGATCCGTTCGGCATGGCCGGGAAGGTAGAGGGCGTCGAAGCCGGGCGCATAATCGAGAAACAGTTTTTTCCTCTCGGCCTCGTCCTCGGGGATGACGATTTTCCGCGAGCGAAGATCGATCTCAATGACTTTTTTGGCATACGGGCCGAAGTCCTTGACGTCCGGCGGGTAGGCAACGGCCGCCAGAATCTCCGCCTTCCGCTCCAAAGCTTTCGCAAAGAGGCGGGCGAGGTCTTTGCCGTATGCGTCTTCGGGGTAGAAGATGACGAATTTTTTTAAATTCTGTCCCACCGCGTACTGGACGGCGGCCGCGGCCTGGCTCGAATTCGTAAGGGCGTTCCTGAACAGCCAGGGGCTGAGCTTCCCGAGTCCTTCCCCGGAGGCCGCGGGAGTGATTGCGGGTATGCGGAGTTTATCGAGCGCGGGCGCAAGGGCCTCGGCTTCCTTCGTGAGCAAGGGCCCGATGACGGCGACGACGCCCTTGGGCGCCAGTTCGTTCAGCGCGGCAACGGCCTTTTCCGGAGAGCCTTCGGTGTCCTTGACGATAAGCTCCACGCGGTTGTCCGGTTCCTGGAGATTGTAGGTATGCACGGCGAGCTGAACGCCTTTAAGCACCCGGTCTCCGAAAAAGGCGAGCGGGCCCGACTGGGGCAGCAGCGCCGCGATGGAATATCGCGGACCGGCGAGCCTGGACGTGGCCTCGTTCAGCAGCATTTCCGCGCGCATCTTCTCGGGATGCGAGGGGAACTGTTCGAGAAAGCCCTTGGCGACCGCGACCGCGTCCCGGTAGCTCCTCTGCTCGAGGAGAAGGCCGGCAAGCCGCAGCCGGGCGATGTCCGCCGGGTATGCGGTCCCCGCGGCGAGGGCCCGCAGCTCAGCCTCCGTCAAATTTTTATCCACCAGCTCGCGGACCCGGTCCCGGTAGCCTGCTTTCTGCTGTTCATTCTGCGCGGTTTCAACCAGGGAAAGGTTTTCCTTGACGGCGAGCGGATAGTTCTTTTTAACGACGTAGGCGAAGGAGAGCATCTCGGCTATGCGCCTGAGCTCCGCCGGATCGGTGGTCCTGCTCCGGTCCTGGAGGTTGGCGACCGCAAGATCATACTCCTTGAGCTCGAAGTAGCACAGGCCGAGTTTGTATCTGGCTTCGATGATAAACGACGAGGCGGGGTATCCCTGGATGATGTCCTTGTAATAACTGAGCGCCTGGCGGTAGTCGCGCTGCGTGAGGCGTATTTCTCCCATGAGGTGGAGCGCGCGGTCGCGGTGCCTGCTCTTCGGATATTGATAAAAGAAGTTGTTTGCGGTTTTGGCTGCCTGGTCGTACTGCCGTTTGGCATACAGGGCGTCCGCCTGGTCCAGAAGCGACTGCGCATCCTGTTCCCATGCCGGTTCAGGCGGGAGTTTGGGAGCGCAACCCGTGGGCAGGAGCGCGATCATGCCCAGGACCGAAAGCAGAATGAGCGCTGGTATGGAGCGGGAACGTCCGGGCAGCATGAATTATTTTCCTTTTTTGGCCGCTGCTTCCGCGCGCGCTGTCTTGCGGCGCGTCTTCAGGACTTCTTCCTTGCGCTTGCGCCTGCGGTTGATTTCCTTCTGTCTTTCACGCATCTATGGTTCTCCTTTAAGAAAATATCCCAAGTCTTGAGACTGCCCACTATAGCCGAGACGGACTGATTTGTCAATACGGGAGAAAGCTCTTTCCGTTATTTTCTCCTTGATTTCTTTTGCCCGATGGATTAAATTATAGCCTCCTTAAACACAACTGGGGGCGAGTAGCTCAGCTGGGAGAGCGCCGCGTTCGCAATGCGGAGGCCGAGGGTTCGATCCCCTTCTCGTCCACCAAAATAAATCAAAGCTGGTCAACTCTTGACCGGCTTTTTTATTTTCATGAGAGGAGATCGAACCAAAGGGGGTCTGAGGGAAAGGATTTCCCTCATGTTTCGCGAACGATAGGGTCAGGTCTTTTGTCATGGTAGTACCCTCT
>JBGOTO010000080.1:0-12222 GCA_041476485.1 Nitrospirota bacterium | reverse complement strand
CCCGGTGCGATGGCGTAATTCGGTTTGAACGCGCTCTGTGTCTTCTTACTCATGAGTATCCATCACTTCCAGTATTTTGATTTTTGTTATTTTCTTCCAGTCAAGGCCGCCGTCTTTCCTGCGCGGCGGCTCGTCGTAGTCGGGAATGACGATCAACCGGTACGGGTGCTTCACGTCGAGCGATATTTGCTCTTCGCGGTTTCCTTTTAATTCGTGCGCACGCGCCTGAGGCAATAACCGCATGGTTTCGAGATTCTCCGCCGCGGCAAGTTCCGTCAGCCGACGGGCTATCAGCTTCGCCTGCTCAGCTCCCCACTCTCGCTTGAGGAGTTTCATGTCATTACATTCTTTTTCGAACTTCTTGCTCTTGAATGATAGTAGCATGGTACATCCGTAAAGTCAATAAAATAATTAACCCTAAAGGTTAATATAATAAATTAATTTATTGTACAGAATTGCCTCACCGCACGCGCGCTGTTCCAAAAAAAGGCCGGCAGAGATTTATCCCCTGCCGGCCTCGTTGTTTCAGTTCCTCGTGAAAGGAAACACCTTCATACCTCTTAGTACATTCCGCCCATGCCACCCATGCCGCCCATGCCGCCGGGCATTGAGGGCATATCAGCCTTTTCTTCGGGCAGATCAGTGATCATAACCTCGGTGGTGAGCATGAGGCTCGCCACGCTCGATGCGTTCTGGAGCGCGGAGCGGGTCACCTTGGTCGGGTCGATGATGCCGGCCTGAAGCATGTCCACATACTCTTCCTTTTGTGCGTCGAACCCGTAGTTCTGCTTGTCGGACAGCTTTACCTTGTCCACTACCACCGACGACTCGAGGCCCGCGTTGTTCACGATCTGTCGGATCGGCTCTTCGAGCGCCTTCTTAACGATACTGACGCCGATTGCTTCGTCACCGGAGAGCTTGAGCTTGTCGAGCACCGGGATGCAGCGCAGGAGCGCCACGCCGCCGCCGGGAACGATGCCCTCTTCCATGGCAGCGCGGGTAGCATGAAGCGCATCCTCTACGCGTGCCTTTTTTTCCTTCATCTCGGTCTCGGTTGCCGCGCCTACATTAATAACTGCAACGCCGCCGACAATCTTTGCCAGCCGCTCCTGAAGCTTCTCTTTATCGTAGTCCGAGGTAGTTTCCTCGATCTGGGCCTTGATCTGCTTGACCCTTCCCTGGATCTTGGCGGCATCTCCGGCGCCTTCGACGATGGTGGTATTGTCCTTATCCAGCGTGATTTTCTTGGCGCGTCCCAAGTCCGTAAGTTTCACGTTCTCGAGCTTGAGCCCAATGTCCTCGGAGATCACCTGCCCGCCGGTGAGGATCGCGATGTCTTCGAGCATGGCCTTGCGGCGGTCGCCGAAGCCCGGCGCCTTGACCGCGCAGACCTTGAGGGTGCCGCGGAGCTTGTTCACGACCAGGGTGGCGAGCGCTTCGCCTTCAATGTCCTCGGCGATGATGAGGAGTCCCCGGTCCATCTTTGCCGTCTGTTCGAGGATGGGGAGCAGGTCCTTCATGCTCGAAACCTTCTTCTCCGACAGGAGGATGAAGGCGTCTTCGAGGACCGCCGTCATCTTGTCGGCGTTGGTCACAAAGTAGGGGGAGATGTAGCCGCGGTCGAACTGCATGCCCTCGACCACATCCAGGCCCGTCGTCATGCCCTTGGCTTCTTCCACGGTTATCACGCCGTCCTTGCCGACCTTGTCCACTGCCTCGGCGATGAGGTCGCCGACGGTCGTATCGCTGTTCGCGGAGATGCTGCCGACCTGGGCGATCTCTTTCTTGTCGACCACCAGCTTGGACATCTTCTTGAGGTTCTCGATGACCGATGCCACGGCCTTCTCGATCCCGCGCTTGATGTCCATGGGGTTCGCGCCCGCCGTGACGTTCTTCATGCCCTCGCGGTAGATGGCCTGTGCCAGGACCGTTGCCGTGGTCGTGCCGTCGCCCGCCACGTCCGAGGTTTTGCTGGCCACTTCGCGCACGAGCTGGGCACCCATGTTCTCGTAGTGGTCCTTGAGCTCGATTTCCTTGGCCACGGACACGCCGTCCTTGGTGATGGTCGGTGCGCCGAATTTCTTGTCGATCATTACGTTGCGGCCCTTGGGACCCAACGTTGCCTTCACGGCGTCCGTCAGGATGTTGACACCCTTCAGGATGCTCGCCCGCGCATCTTGACTGAACATAAGCTGCTTTGCCATATCTATTTCCTCCTTAGAAACTCATTTCTGAATTGAAGACCTTTACTGCTCTGTGATATAAAAATTAGCTCAGAATGCCGAGCACATCTTCTTCCTTGACGATCAGGTACTCGACGTTGTCGAGGTTGATCTTGGAACCGGAATAGCGGTCGAAGTAAATCTTGTCGCCGACCTTCAGGGACTTCACTTCATCGCCCGCCGCCTCTACTTTGCCGATCTGCGGCTTTTCTTTCGCCGAGTCCGGAATGTACAGGCCGCCCGCGGTCTTCTCCAGCTCCGCCGTGTAGCTTACAAATACTCTGTCCTTCAATGGTTTGAATTTAACGCTCATCTTGCTCTACTCCTTTCTTGAAGTATTGAAATAATTCATTATAACAAATTAGCACTCGTTGGAGGCGAGTGCTAATATATTTGTCTACAGGAAAAAATGCAACCCTTATTTTGGATGTTTACAGGCTTTTTAAACCAGTTTTCGGCATATTATAGCCTGTTTATGCAGCATTTCGACTATTTCTACAAAAAAGAAAGGCAGAGATTAAATCCCTGCCTTTCCAATTAGTTACCTATATTTTTCTTATTACTTTTCTTTTTTCGCAGCCACGGGAAGATTCTTGAATACGTCCTCGGCCTTGACTGCCGGTCTCAATATATCGACCGCCTTCTGAAGTTGGGGGTCTTCCTTGTCGTCCTTCGGCATGACCTCCATGTCGAACTCTTCCTCCGTCGCAGGCTGTCCCTTTTTCTTATCTTCCTTGACCGATTCGTTCTTCAGGTGCCCCTTGAGGTCCTTCTCGCGAACGACGAGGTGCGCCTGGTCGCCGTCCTTCGGCTCCTTGACCTTCTGCAGCTTCACCTCGATATCGGGAGTAATGCCGACGTTCTGTATCGAGCGGCCGCTCGGCGTGTAATACTTCGCCGTCGTCAGCCGGATGCCGCCGCCGTCCTCGAGCGGAAATACGGTCTGGACCGACCCCTTTCCGAACGTCTGCGTTCCGAGGATCACCGCGCGCTTCGAATCCTGAAGCGCTCCGGCGACGATCTCCGAGGCGGAGGCGCTGCCCGTGTTCACGAGCACGACCATCGGGTACTCCCGCGGCGCGGCCGCATCGCTGGTCAGGAAGTCTTTCCGGTCTGAAGCATTTCTGCCCTGGAGGTAAACCACCAGTTTGTCCTTGGGCATAAATTTACCGCTCACGTCCACCGAAGCATCGAGAAGGCCGCCCGGGTCGTTCCGCAGATCGAGGACGAGTTTTTTCACGCCCTTGGCCTCCAGGTCTTTCAAGGCTTTTTCGAGCTCATTCGCCGTCTGTCCCTGGAACTGGATGATCTTCACGTATCCGATGTCATTCTCCAGCATTTTGGACTTGACGCTCTGCACCTTGATCACATCACGGACGATTTTGAACTCCCGGGGCTTGTCCCAGCCGTCGCGGATGATCAGGAGGCGCACCGCCGTGCCCCTCGGGCCGCGCATTTTGTCCACGGCCTGCTCGATCGTCATTTCCCTGGTCCACTCTTCGTTGATCTTCAGTATCTTATCGCCCGCGGCGAGTCCGGCCCGGAAACCCGGTGTGTCCTCGATCGGGGCGATGACCATGAGCTGCTGGTTTTTGATCCCGATCTGGATGCCGACTCCCGTGAATTCGCCCTTGATGTCCATGTTCATCTCTTTGAACTGCCGCTCGGTCATATACGACGAGTGGGGGTCCAGACTGGATATCATCCCCCGGATAGCGCCCTGGACCAGCTCTTTCGATTCCGGACTCTCGACATAGTTACGCCTCACGAGTTCGAGCGCCTGGGTGAAGGCCTTAAGGTCTTCATAGGTCGTGTTGGACTTGGCCTGCACCATCCCCTGCCCGACCAAAATGCCTGTCAGCAAGAGGGCCAGTGCGGTAATTAATAACTTCTTTTTGTTGATCTTTATCATGTCGTCTTCCTCCGTAAAGAGTTTCATGGGTAATCTCCGTATTGGTTATAGCGCAAAGTGCATGGCGCATGGCGTTTAAACCTTTCGCTCCGCCCTCTGCCGCCTTTCTCTACTACTTTCTCGCCAGCCAGACGAGCGGGTCCTGCGCCTGGCCGTTCCGCCGGATTTCAAAATAGAGTTTGGAACCTTTCATGCTCCCCGTGTCGCCCGCCAAACCGATTGACTGGCCCCTGGCCACGCGATCTCCCCTCGCTATATTCAGCCGCGAGAGATTGCCGTAGAGCGTGTAAAATCCGTTGCCGTGGTCCAGGATGATCAGCTCTCCGTACCCTTTGTACCAGTCCGCATAAGCGACCTCCCCGTCGCTGACTGCATGGACTATCTCTCCATAGCGCGCCCCGATCTCTATCCCCCTGCGAAATACCATGGTGCCGAACTGCGGGTGGCGCTGCATGCCGAACCGAGTCAATAACTGCCCTTCCATCGGCCAGGGGAGCCTTGCCCCCCCTGTGGGGACCGGGCCGCTGCGCGGCAGTGAAGGAGCGGCTGCCTTCGCCGTCTTCTTTTCCTGCTCGGAACGCTTGATCATGGCCCAGAGGCTCGTGGATGACTCCTCAAGCTCGCGCAAAGTCTGTTCGTACAGGCTCTTTTTTCCCCTGACGCTCGCGAGGATTTCCGCTTTCTTTTGCCTCCGCGCCTCGAGCTCCGCCTTCTTGGCCTCGATGGTCTGCTTGCGCCGGAGAATATCTTCCTTCTTCTCCGCGATCTCGGCTTGTCGCACTGTAAGCCGGTCGAGCGCACTGTCGTATTCCCGCATGACCGTGCGGTCTCGCTCGGCGATTACCTTGAGGTACTTAGTCTGCCTGAGAGGGCCGTTGAAACTGTCCGTCGAAAACGCGGCGGAGGTCCCGTCCCTGCTCATCTTATAAAGCGCCCGGAGCCGCCGGCCGTACATCCGCTTCAAGTCGGCGAGTTTGCGGCCAAGCTCCGCGTTGTTCTGATCGACCTCGCGGAGGCCGGCCTCGGTTTCGCGGAGCTGCTTCTGCTGCTGGGCAAGCTCGACGCTCCCCGACTGGATGGCCCGGCCGATAGTATCGAGCTCGGAAAGGACCGAACGCTCTTTCCGGTCGGTCCGCTTCAGCTCCTTCTTTTTCTCGCGCATCTCGCGTTTGATGCGCTCGAGCTTTTTTTTATCTACCCCCTCGTCGTTGCCGGAGGCGGATGGACCGCCGGGGCCCAGAGAGAGCACGAGCGCGGCAACGAGCATAAAAACGCGGAGGGCTTTCATCATCATATACTATTCTAAAAATTTGTTCAC
This sequence comes from Nitrospirota bacterium, assembly GCA_041476485.1. Classification (GTDB taxonomy): domain Bacteria; phylum Nitrospirota; class UBA9217; order UBA9217; family UBA9217; genus JBAZLV01. The sequence goes on along the minus strand of JBGOTO010000080.1, from coordinate 6,770 downwards.
GGAAACGAGGCCGCCCGCCAGGCCGAGCAGGCCGCCGCCAACGATCATATATGTTATCACCGACGGCGGTAAAAAGTCCAGCCCATTCAGCCGCGAGAGGAACAGAACGACATCCTGCGGCAGCGAATAAAACATGCCCGCCAGGACGCCGACGGCAAGCGCCGCACCGAGCATGGCAAGGACCATCCCCTCGAGAAGGAACGGCCCCTGGATGAACCCCCGCGTGGCGCCGATCCACTGCATGAGCTCGATCTCCTGCCCGCGGGAGTACAAGGCGAGCCGTACCGAGTTGGAAATAATGAACACGACGGACACGCCGAGCAGGACCGCCAGCGCCGTTCCGCCGTAGGTAATCAGCTTGTACAGGCCCGTCAACATCCGGGCCCCCTGCTTTCCGTAAGATACGTCTTCAACGCCCGGATAGCCGGCAAACTTTCGCGCCAGGGCTTCGAGCCGGTCCGGTTCGGCATGCCGGCGGTCGATGCTGAGTTCGTAGGAATCCGGCAGCGGATTTTCTCCCAGGCCCTGGATCAACGAGTCCTGGCCCTTCAGCTCTTTTCTGAACAGGGCGAGCGCCTCGGCTTTGGGGAGATAGGTCGCCGTTTTCACGCCCGGCTCGGCCTTGACCCTCGTAAGCAGAAAATCCTTCTCATGCTCGGTCAGCCCGTCCTTCAGATACAGGGACATCTCGAACCGGTCGCCCAGCGAGTTCACCGCTGTCTGAACGTTCAGGAATACAAGCAGGAAAAATCCGACAATGACCATGGCCATGCTGATCGTGCCCACGGCAAGGAGGTTCACGATGCTGTTGGCCCGGAGCCCGCGGAACGCCTCCGCGATAAAATAAAAAAGACCGTAACCTTTCATAAGTATCTCCGGCGGGAATAGGGTAGACGTTACGATGCCCGATTGGGGCTTCGCCACCGCCGGACTATTTACGCTCCCCCCTGCTGAGGGCCCCCTTGCCCTCGTCGGTGACCCTGCCCCGTTCCATGGTGACGATCCTCCGCTGCATCTTCCTTACCGTCTCCCAATCATGCGTTGCCACGATCACGGTGGTGCCCTTCATATTGATGTCCTTGAATAACCGGAACACGTCCTCGCTGCTCTGAGGGTCCAGGTTGCCCGTGGGTTCGTCCGCAAGCAACACCTGGGGCTCGTTCACCAACGCCCGGGCAACGGCCACGCGCTGCTGCTCGCCGCCCGAAAGCTTCGGGGGCGTCAGGTGGCGCTTGGCCTCCATGCCGACCTTCTTCAGGACCTGGTATGCCTTTCGCTCGATCTCTTTGGAGGGCGTCCCTACCACCTTGAGGGCAAGGGTGATATTTTCAAACACAGACTTGTGCGGGAGGAGCTTGTAGTCCTGAAACACGAACCCCATGTTGCGCCGCAGGTAGGGAATGCTCGACGAGGTGAGCCGGAACGTGTTCACTCCCTGGATGATGATCTGCCCCTCGTCCGCGCGCTCCGCGCAAAAGAGTATCTTGAGGAGGGTGGACTTGCCTGCGCCGCTCGGACCGGTGACGAACACGAACTCGCCCTTGTCCACGGAAAAGCTCACGTCTCGCAGGGCGGCAACGCCCTCGTAATATTTCGTCACCCGATAGAGCTGGATCATTCTTATAAGTTAAGTGCCTACACGCATCTTGCATCCTGGATCAATGTTTTTTCTTTATTACTTCCTTCACTGCCGCGGCGATGTCGCCGGCCGTCATCCCGTAGTGCTTCATCAGTCCCTCTTGATCGCCGGAGGTCCCGAACAGGTCTTTGACGCCGATGCGCGCCATCGGCACGGGCGCCGATTCGGCGAGCGCTTCCGCCACTGCGCCGCCCAGACCGCCGATGATCGAGTGCTCTTCCGCGGTGACGATTGCGCCGCACCGCCGGGCCGCGGCGGCCACGGCGTCGACGTCGAGCGGCTTGATCGTGGACATGTTGATCACGCCCGCGTCGATCCCCTCTGCTTTGAGCAGGTCCCGCGCCTTGAGCGCCTCGGCGACCATGATGCCCGTTGCGATGATCGCCGCGTCTTTCCCCTCGTGAAACACGTGGGCCTTGCCGATTTTAAATTGATAGTCTGCGCCGAAGAGCGTCGGCACTTTGCTCCTCCCCACGCGCACATAACAGGGACCCTCGTAATCCGCCACCGCTTCGATTGCCTGCGTCGTCTCCGGGCCGTCGGCGGGGACGATCACGGTCATGTGCGGGATCACCCGCATCACGGCAATGTCCTCGACCGACTGGTGCGAGCCGCCGTCCTCGCCCACCGTGATGCCCGCGTGGCTTGCCACCACTTTCACGTTGAGGTTCGGGTAGCAGATGGACTGCCGCACCTGCTCCCAGGCCCTGCCGGTGGCGAAGACCGCGAAGGTGCTCACGAACGGCAGCTTGCCCGCGACGGCGAGCCCCGCCGCGGCGCCCATCATGTCCTGCTCGGCGATGCCCATGTTGAAAAACCGGTCGGGAAAAGCCTTGGCGAACTTGGCCGTCTTGGTCGAACCCGACAGGTCCGCGTCCAGCACGACCACATCGTTCCGTTTCTTCCCGAGGCCCACCAGCGCGTCCCCGTATGCATCCCGTGTCGCTATCTTTGTCACGTGTCCTCCCTGTTCAAATGCGGAATGGCGAATGCAGAATTCGGAATATTTTAATGAAAGGTATCGCGATGTTCATTCCACATTCAGAATTCCGCATTCCGCATTCTGTTTATTTACACACCGTTTCTTCGGACAATTCCTTCATCGCGATAGCAAGCTCTTCCTGTGAAGGCGTGGTGCCGTGGAACTCCACCTTGCCTTCGAAAACCGTCGAGCCTTTGCCCTTGACGGTGCGACAGACGACGGCCGTCGGCTTGCCCTTCACGGTCTCCGCCGCGTCGAGAGCGGCAACGATCTTCGCCATATCGTGGCCGTCGATTTCGATGACCTCCCAGCCGAAGGCGCGCCACTTGCTCGCGATCGGCTCCACATTCATGACACGCTCCACCGGGCCGTCGATCTGCAGGCCGTTGTTGTCGATGAGGGCGCAGAGATTGTCGAGCTTGTAATGAGCCGCGGTCATGGCCGCTTCCCACACCTGCCCCTCCTGGAGCTCGCCGTCGCCCAGGAGCGCATACACGCGGTTCGGCGCCTTGTCGATCTTGTGCGCGAGCGCGATCCCTCCCGCCACGGACAGCCCCTGGCCGAGGGAGCCGGTCGATATCTCGACGCCCGGCAGGCATTTGCTGTCGGGGTGCCCCTGGAGCCGCGAGCCGAGCTTGCGGAGCGTGCAGAGCTCGGCATGCTCGAAGAAACCGGCGTGCGCGAGCACCGTGTAGAGGAGCGGCGCCGCATGTCCTTTGGAGAGAATAAAATAGTCCCGTTCTTTCCAGCCCGGCTTCCGGGAATCGTACTTCATCTTATAAAAATAGAGCGCCGTTGCAATGTCGGCGGCGGACAGGCTGCCTCCCGTATGGCCCGAACCGGATTCGGTCAGCATCTTCAGGATGTCGATCCGTATCCTCCGGGCCTTGTCCGTAAGCGTTTTCAGTTGATCTTGCGTAACCGCCATGCGACATTCCTCCTCATACCTAGTGCATATATTTCCGGCGCGACTGAACACAAACGAAAAATAAAATTCTTTTGGGGCTGATGAGTTACTTCTGGCCCCGCTCCTTTTGCTCCTGCGAGAGGAAGTCGAGAATAATATCGTCGAGGCTTTTCTCCTTAACTTCTTCCTTGGCCGGAGGTGGCGGCGGAGGTGCAGGCTCCGCCGCAGCGATTTTTTCCACCGTGGCCGGGGCCGCCTTGGGCGGTGCGGGCTCATAGGTCGACTCGTGCGGGGCCTTGCCGATCTCGAGTTTGCCCTGCATCAGGTCCCGGATCATCTGTTTGTGCTGCTCCATCATGAGTTCGCGCACCACTTCATCGAGACAATCCGCTTTGAGAATGTCCTCGTAACTCGTCTTGCGCGAGGCAAGGATCTTCCCCTGGATGTAGAGCAGGGACGTTATGTAAGGGCTGCCTGCCCCGCCGTCCTCGGTCTGGACGTGGTAGATCTTTCCCTGGAATTTAAAGTCGGTATTGTAGCCGGTGAGCATAGTTTGTTATTATACAAAGCCATGCGGGAAGATGCAAGCCTTTTTACTTGACAGCGAAACGGCGTTCGTGTAAGTTTTATTCCGTGCCGGCGTGGTGAAACTGGTAGACGCAGCGGACTCAAAATCCGCCGGGGGCGACTCCATGTCGGTTCGATTCCGACCGCCGGCACCAATCATAAACAATAAAAGATCGGCTCTCTTGCCGATCTTTTTTATTTTCTGGCGGTCGGAATAGAACAAGGGGGCATGGGGGAAAAATTCCCCCATGGTTCGGGGGGAGCCCACGAGGGGGCAGGCCCCCTCGTGAAGCAAAGCGCGTGAGATTCTGCCGCCGGCACCATATAGTTTCTCCGAAAGATCGGTCATCATGCCGATCTTTTTTATTTTCCGGTTCCGGCGCCAGGTTTACGCCGTTTTCTTTGCCTTGAGCGTGATAATCAACTCCGCGTCCAGGGCCTTTGCTATCTTCTTGAGCGTCGCAAGATGGGGAAGGCCGTGGGTCAGCCCTTCTATCCGCGAGATCGTGGACTGCGGCATGCCGGTCTTTTTCGCCACGTCTACCTGGGTCATCTTCTTTTTGAGCCGCTGATCGAGGATGCTCCGCGCAAGCTCGTACTCCGGCCGCAGTCTTTCATATTCCGCCCGGACCGCTTTGTCCTTCATAAGTTCTTTTCTGTGCTTCTGGTAATCCATGGCCCTCATCCTTTCCGTGCAAGAAAATCTTTCATTCTGCTTTCCGCTGTCCCGATCTCCCTTGGGGGAGTCTTATCTGTTTTTTTCGTGAACCCGTGCAGGAGGACCAGCCGCCGTCCGGTGAAGGCAAAATAGAATATCCGATGAATGTTCTGCCGGTCCTTTATCCGAATCTCGAAGAGCTTTCGCGTTCCGGTAATCGGCTTGACGTAAGGCTCTCGCACGTTGAGGCCGTACTCTGCGAGCAGGTCCGCGATAAAAATAAACTTGGCCTTGCTCTCCGGAGAGATAGCGTCGATGAATTCCCTTACGGGGCACTTCCCGTCCTCGGTGACGTAATATTCTATCGCCCATTGCACGACCTTATTCTATAGCATTATTGCTATAAATGCAACCGGAAAAACACCCCGAAGTCCTTCCGGGGACGCAATTCATCCCCCCCTGATCTTTCATCCCCCATGCTATTGACAACCATCGAAGAAAAGCATAAACTTCTTTCGGCATTACGCGCCATCCTATGGACTTCAAACCGATCAAGACGAAAAAGATTTACGAAGAGATCGTCGAGCAGATCAGGCGGCTCATGGCAGGCGGCGAGCTCAAGCCCGGCGACAAGCTCCTGCCCGAGCGCGAGCTGGCGGAGCGGCTCCGGGTGAGCCGGGCCTCGGTCCGGGAAGGGATCAAGGCGCTCGAAATGATGGGGTTTGTGGAGATCAAGCCCGGCGACGGCACGTTCGTCCGGGACACCAACACGAACGATATCATCCAGCCCCTTGCCATGTTCCTGGCCGTCGAAAAAAGCTCCCTCCTCGACATGTTCGAGATCAGAAGGATCTTCGAGACGGCCACGGCAAGAATGGCGGCCGAGCGGGCCTCCGAGGACGAGGTGGGCCGCGTCGAGACCGCGCTCGAAAATATGAAGAAGAGTTTCAACGCGCAGGATTCCGAGAAGGGAGAAGAATACGACACTGCTTTTCATTACATTTTAGTCGAGGCGACGCATAACAGCTTGCTAATCAGGCTCTTCAGGACCATTGCCGAGGATTTTTCCCGTGCGGTTTCCGCAGCGCGAAGACAGCTCTATATTCATGAGGATAATTCCAAGAAGATACTTGATCAGCACCGTCGGATTTACGAGGCCATTAAGAACCACGACCCGAATATGGCATCTCAGGCCATGCTGGAGCATCTTACCTATGCCGAGGGAGAGATGACCAAAAGAATGGTTTAACTGTTTTTTTGCCTGCCCCAAATAACTCCACCTGCCCCTTCTTTCTCCGGTAATAAAAACACTTGACATGATAAATAATAGGTGGTAAAGAATAACAGCATTGGTCTGACCATCAGACAGGTATTGTGATTGACTAATTATATGTTGCTGAAAACATTAGCTATAGGGGGATAATATGATAGACAAATCGGTTATAGGTAAGCTTGAAAGTATCGTCGGTAAGGGGAATGTGCTGACCTCAAAAGTCGAGCTGCTGACCTACGGCTATGACGCAACTGCTGACATGCCGCATCAGCTGCCCGATGCGGTCGTCCTGCCGAAGAGTGTTGAGGAGGTCCAACAGATCGTCAACCTCGCACGCGATAACAAGATCGCCCTTTACCCGAGGGGATCAGGCACAAACCTCAGCGGCGGCACGATCCCGCTCAAGAAGGGTATCGTAATCTCATTACAGCATATGAACAAGATCGTCGAGGTTGACAATGAGAACCTGACCGCCACCGTTGAGCCTGGAGTTATCATCCAGGACCTCAACAACGCAGTGGCAAAGTTCGGTCTCATCTACCCGCCCGATCCCGGCACGGTTGCTACGGCCACCATGGGCGGCTCGGTTGCCGAGAACTCGGGAGGTCTGCGCGGCCTCAAATACGGAGTTACCAAACACTATATCATGGGCATGGAAGTCGTCCTTGCCAACGGCGACAAGGTCCGCTTCGGCGGAAAGACCGTCAAGAACGTGACCGCATTCGACTTTTCGAACCTCTTCAT
>JBGOTO010000079.1:0-12300 GCA_041476485.1 Nitrospirota bacterium | reverse complement strand
TGTGTTTCGTCAACGGCGCAATTTTCAGAGCGATTTCTCCAAGGACCTCGTAACAGGCTAAAACCGTGTCTTTATAGGTGTCTGGAATTGCCAGGCCTTTCCTCTTTAGACATTCCTCGGCAATATCTACAATGCAAAGAATTAAGTCGTTCAGTATTTTATCAAGTATGTTTCTGCTGTCCCGGTCCGCAAAATACCTGTCGCTGTCGATCTTGTCGATTTTATTTCAGGCTTCATACGCCATTTCTCTCCTGAACCGTATGTCTTCCGATTCATGCAAAACCCGGTCGCTCACATCATATAATTTGTCCTTATCGGGCTCTATCAAAGGGATGCCTTTTAGCGCCTCCTGAACTACAAACGGCGATTCATTTTCGTCATCCAGAAAAAGTATCTCGATATTTCTGTCACTGTTCATTAATATTCTGTCAATGGCCTCTATTCGCACATCTTCGTCCTTACTGTTCAGGTAAACCGCAAGGTCTATGTCTGAGCGCACATGCGGGTTGCCTTTGGCATAAGAACCGTAGAGATAGGCAAGGAGAACGGTCCCTTCTCGTTGCAATCCTTCCAAGACTTTTTTTATTCCTTGCATTTCATCTTTTTTAGCAGCCGTATGCATGAATAGAAAATAACATATAGCCGTACATATTGCAAGTGGAACAAATTGAGGTCGTTACGGTATGGGGATCGTATTGGGTCGGATTTCGGAATTATTATTTATGCCTTATCCCCTTGTTTCCCGGCCTACATCTTGTATATGCCGGCTGTCCGCCCCAATCCCTTGTAGGGCCGGTCTTTCCTTCCATAATGTTCCGTAAGGAAACAACTTTTTTTGCATATTACCTTGACAAATACGCATAAACTAGCTATTTTTGAAGTCATCTATAGAAAAATGAACCTAAACTTAGATTCAACCTCATTTTCACAGGGACGGTCATGGAGACGCGGCATGAAGACATCGGAAATCATCAATAAGCTCGACATCCCGAGGCACAAGCTCTATTATCTTGAGCAGAAGGGATATGTCAAGCCGAGAAGGATCCCCATGGGCGACCTGGAGGCCCGGGAGTTCAGCAAGCAGGATTTCGAGCGCGTGAAATTCATTTGGAAGTATCTGAAACGCGGCTTCAAGCACAAGATGGCGTACCAGATGGCCGAGGAAGAAATGAAGGGCGCGAAATAATTTCGGATTGCACCCTGCACTCGCGCAAGCACTCGTAACCGCTGGGCGCAGGCGGAATGTGGGATGGAAAAAAGAGAGTGTCAAGGAGCACGGAGCAGAGGCAGGAAGGCAAGAAGGGCACAATGGGACTCTTCGGATCGGATGACATAACGGGCATCGATATCGGCGCGGGGAGCATCAAGGTGGTGCGGATTGCGCGGGGCGGAAGGCGTCCGCACGTTCTGTCCGCGGGGATCGTGGAATTTCCGCTCGAGCAGGAGAAGGAGGCGATCAGCGCGGACCTCCATTTTTTGCTGCACGAAAAGAAGATCGACGGAAAGAACATCGTCACCCAGATGCCGGGCAAGGACATTACGATCCGCACGTTTCCGCTCCCCAAGATGCCCCTTACGGAACTCCGCGAGGCCGTTCGCTGGGAGGCAAAGCGGCATATCTCGTACCCGCTCGAGGCCGCAATCATCGAATATCTCATCACCGGCGAAAAGCGGGAAGGGATGGTAGACAAATACGAAATCCTGATGGTTGCCGCGGAGCGAAAGGCGGTCGTCGAGCATCTCGCGCCGTTCGCGGAGGCGAAGATCAAGGTCTCCGCCGTGGACGGGAACGCCCTGGCCCTCCGCAATGTCTATCACCTCCTTGAGAAAACCGCGGACGTGAACACCGTCATCGTGGACATGGGGGCGGGAAAGACGGAGATCGACATTTTTAAAGGGGGCGTCCTTCGCTTCAGCCGCACCCTGGAGACCGGCGGACTGGACATGACCCGCGCAATCTCGGCGGAGATGGGCCTCGGGCTCACGGAAGCGGAAGAGAAAAAACGCTCCATGGACGTGCTGGCTCCGCCTGAGGACAACCCGGGAGTGGCGGCGGCCAGGACCGTCCTGGATGGCCTGCTCCTGGAGATCCGCCGGTCGGTTGAGTACTACAAGACCACGTTCCACGAAAAAAACGTGGAAGGCGCGCTCCTGACGGGCGGCGTTTCGCTCATGGAGGGCATTAAGGAATATTTCATCCAGTCGCTGGAAGGCACGGTCGAGATCGACCGGCCTTTCGAGGGGCTGTCTTTGCGCAAGAGTGTTCTCGCGGAATTCGGGCCGATTGCGCCGCGGTTTTCTGCCGCCGTCGGCCTGGCGTTGCGGAAGGCATAAGGCGAACATGTCGGACGAAGTGTTCATATATCTGATTGTCGCGCTGAACATGCTGGTGCAGATCATGCTCATCTGGCGCCTGAAGTTTCCAGCCGGCGGAAAGTGGAAATACTGCCTTTCCGTCGTGGCGATTCCCGCGCTGGTCATGGCATCGGTGAGACTGGCCGTGGCGGGCGGCATGATCCATGGCCGCGTGGCGGAGCAGTCGACGATCGAACGATGGATAACGAGCGCGGCCAGTATCATGCTCGTGGCCGGGCCGTGGCTGGTAACGCTGGCCGCGATCCTGAACAAGAAGCGAAGGACCTCGGTCGCCAAAGCGCAGGCCGAAGCGAAAGAGACGGAGTGATGTGCTTGCGCGTTCCGCGTAGCCCAGTTCTATGAAGAAGACCAAGGATTACATAAACCTGCTGCCGCCTGAAGAGAAGAGGCCCGCGCGCGTGTTTGGCAGGGCGGCCCTCGTCTCGGGCCTGTTTGTGCTCGCGTGGCTCGGAATTTTCGGCTGGCAGCTGAAGCAGGTTCTGGACCTGCGCTCCCGGCTGGACATGCTTACCGTAAAGAAGCAGTCGCTCCGGCAGCACCTGGAGTCCATGTACAAAGACCTGGGCATTACGGTCCCGGCCGGCACCAGTCCGGAAAAAGCAGCGGTGATCCAGAGTATCCTGAATGAGCGGGTCTTGTGGTCCGAGGTCTTCAAGCAGTTTGCGCAGCTTGTCCCCAAGGGCCTGTGGTTCGACAGTCTGGAGGGCAGCGCCGACGGCAAAGCCGAGATCAGGATCAGGGGCGGCGCCTTCAACTACCTGACGGTCGCCGAGTTCATGCTTGCCATGGAAAAGTCCCAGTATTTTGAGAAGCCGCAGCTCGTGTCCGCGCAAAAGGTCGTGGTGCAGACGCGGGAAGCGATCGGCTTTGAAATCGCCTGCGGCATTAAAAAATCACCGGGGGTGCGATGATGGCCGTTAACCGCATGGAGAGGTCGTCCGCGCTCCGGAAACTCACGAACCGGGAGCGCGTTATCGTCTTTATCACCTCGCTCGTCGTTGCGGGAGGTCTGCTGTACGAGTTCCCGTACTTGTACTCGGTGAAGTACATCGCCGCTCTCAAGACAAATAGTGAAATTGCGGAAAAAGAAATTCTCGCCGTCACCGTTCAGATAACCGACCTGAAGGCCCGCGAGGCGGACATCAAGGCCGGAAGGCAGAGCGGCATCGGCGGGTGGGACCTGGCGGACCAGAAGGGGGCCATCCTGGTCCTGGAAGGCGTCTCATCGGAAGCACGACGGCAGGGGGTGAGCCTGGTTGCGGTACATCCTTCAAAAGAGGTTGATAAGGAAAAATATAAAGAGGTGACGATGAACCTCGACTTGAAGGGCCGCTACCGCGAGCTGGCCGAGTACTTCAAGCATTTGGAGAACCTTTCTCAGATCGTGAGCATTCGCAAGATCAGGGTCGAGGCCTGTCCCGATGCGTCCTCCGCTTGCGCCACCCAGCTCGAAGCGGTGACGTATATGGCGAAATGATTGACGAATGCGGAATGCGGAGTGTACCCTGCTCTTGCGAAGCGCGGGCATAAACGGAATGCGGAATATAATTCTCTTAATAGCCTTTACCGTGTGCGCTCTGGGCGCATCGGCGGCAGGGGCGCAGGACAGGGACCCGTTTTTCCCGGATGGCCAGAGGTCTGCTCCGACCGCGACGGCCCCCCAGGACGCAAACTGGGGCAGGGACCCTTTCAGCAGGCCCTTTGAGGGAAAGCCGTCGGCCCTCCAGCCGGTCCGCGGCATGATCGACCGCATCCGGGGGAAAAGCCTTACCGGCATTATTTACGGTAAGCAGGCGCGCGTTGCCATTATCGGGGGCGAGACGTACCAGGAAGGCAGCATGGTCGGAGACCAGAAGCTCGTGGACATCAAAAGGCGCAGCGTGGTGTTTATGAACGGCTCCGGCAGTTACGAAGAGGTCTTTCTGGAAGATTTTTCGATTCGGAAGTAGAGAGGAGACAGCGATGCATTCCTATCCACGTAAGCGGACTATCCTGCTTCTTGCATGCGTCTGGGCGCTGACGGCATTGTGCCAGGGCGCGGCGTACGCGGGGACCATGGACATTACCAGGACCGGCTCCCCTTTTTCCATGGAATTCCGCGACGCGGACATCAAGGACGTGCTCCGGGCCGTGGGCCAGGCGGCAAACCTGAACATGGTCGTCAGCGACGCGGTGACCGGCCAGGTGTCGATGAGTCTCAAGGACGTCGATATCTGGGTCGCCCTCGAATCGATCCTCAGGACCAAGGGCCTTACCTATGTCCGGGAAGGAAATATCGTGCGGGTCCTCGCCGTGACCGACGCGCGGGATGAAGATATGGAAACGCGCGTTTTCCCCCTGGGGTACGCGAACGGGAAGGACGCGCTCGGCGTCGTGGAGAAGGTGAAGAGCGACAAGGCGAAAGTCTCGATGGACCCGCGCACGAACTCGCTCGTGGTCAAGGACCTTTCACTGAATATCGACCGCATGGAACGGCTGCTCAAGAACCTCGATTCGCGCATCCCGCAGGTGATGATCGAGGCGAAGATCGTGGAAGTGTCGAGCAACTACGCGCGAGAGCTCGGCGTGCAGTGGGGCGGGCAATCCACCAGCACCAACGGCCGGGGGACCACGGTAATATCCGGAGGTACCACGGGAGTCACGACCGGCAGCACGGGAGGGCCTCCCACGGTCGGCAGCACGACTTTCTTCCCTCAAACCGGCGACATCGGACCGAGCGGCAATGCTTTTGTGGTCAACCTGCCTGCCGCCGTGGGCCAGGGCTCAGGCGGGGCGCTCGGCATCTCCTTTGGCAAGCTGGGCGGCAAACTGTCGCTCGATCTGCAGTTGTCCGCCATGCAGACCACGGGCAACGGCAAGGTCCTTTCCAACCCGAAGGTCCTGACCATGAACAATAAAGAGGCCAGGATATCGAGCGGCACCGACATCCCGATACAAACGATAAGCTCCACGGCTACCGGCGCGGGCGGCACCACTACCGCGGGAATACAAACCATATCCGCAAGCCTTTCGCTCTCGGCCGTTCCCACGATCACGAACGACAACCGGATAGTGATGGTAATCAAGGTTGAAAAATCAGAACCGGATTTTACACGAGTGGTGCTCGGCATTCCGACCATTACGAAGAGAAACGCAAACGCCGAACTGGTGGTGAACAACGGCGAGACCGTGGTGCTCGGCGGCATTCTTACCAAGAGCCAGGGGGAGTCCGAATCGGGCGTGCCGCTCCTCTCGCAGATCCCGCTCATCGGCTGGCTCTTCAAGAAGAAGAGCAAGTTCGAGACCCAGGCGGAGCTGATGATCTTCATAACCCCGACCATCGTGAACGAATAAAGACCCCGGTCGCGCGAGGGCGGTGAACTGCCGCCCGCTCTCTTTACCCCTTCAGTATTTTCTCCGCGGCAATTTGTGCTTCATGGATGCAGTCGCCGATGCCGATCCCCTTGTACGAGCAGCCGATGAGGTGCAGGCCCGGATGCGAAGCAAGAGTACGGTTGAGCACGGAGATGCGGTCGAGGTGCCCGACGGTATATTTCGGCATTCCTTTGAACCAGCGGTAGACCCAGGAAAATTGCGCATTCGCTTTGAGCCCCAGGACCGTATCTAATTCCTCGATCACCATCTTTACCATGCCCGCATCGTCAAGCTCATGCACCAGCTCCTCGTGATGCCCGCCGCCGACAAAACCGCGAATAAGCACATGGTCATCCGGCGCGCGAAAGGACCACTTGATGGAGCTGTAGGTCGCGGCGTTGATCCTCCTGCCTTCGACGCGCGGGACGATGAAGCCGAAACCCGGAAGCGGCACGGTGATGTCCTCCCTCCGGAACGCGACCGAGACCGTGGCCGATGACGACCACTCTATCTTGTTCATCTGCGCTGCAAGGTTCGCGTCAAAGCCCTTGATCATTTCGGCAGCGTCATACGAAGCAGTGCCGACCATGACATGGTCCGCTTCGAGGGTTTCGCCGTTTTGAAGAATGACCGTGTAGCTATTGCCTTTCGGTTCTATGGTCTTGACCGCGGCGCCGAGCCGGATCGAGTCCTTGCCGATAAGCTCCTCGCACGCTTGAGAAAGGGTCTGCATGCCGTTTCGGAAGCTCATGAAGTAGGTCATCTTCGGCGCGCCGGGCCGGGAAGACGGACCGCTCAACGTTGCAAGGGGCCTGTCCCTTATCGCGGAAAGCATGCCGCGGATCAGGCTTCCGCTCTTCTGTTCCATCTGCACGAAACGCGGGAACGTGGCGAGGACGCTCATGTTGTCCGGGTTCGACGTGTGGATGCCCGCAACGAGCGGTTCGGCGATCTTCTCCAGACATTCGCGCCCGAGCCTGCGGGTCACGAAGGAAGCAAGGCTTTCGTCATCCATTGTTGCGCGCTTCGGGACGAAGAGCTCCAGGCCCATGCGGAGCTTGCCCGGCCACGAGATGAGGCCGGATTCGGCCATGGGCCGGAACATGGTCGGCACCATGAGCATGACGCCTTCGGGGAGAGCATGGAGTCTGTTTCCCGAGTAAATAAAAGTGCCCTTGAACTCGTCATTCGAAGGCAACAGCTCGGGCCCGAGGCCGAGATGTTTAGCAAGGTTCACGGACCATACCTTCTCGGGGAGAAAACTGTCGGGCCCGCCTTCAACGAGGAACCCATCGATCTTCTCGGTCAGGATCTTCCCGCCGACGCGGCCGTTCTTTTCGAGCAGGAGCACGTCAACGGTTTTTCCGTGGGCCTTTGCTCCGGCTTTCAAGTGGACGGCGGCCGCCAGACCGGCAATTCCGCCGCCTATGATGATGATCTTTGCCATTTCAAAACCTTCTTAGGACGCGTCAAAAATTAAAGATTTTTCCTCACTATATCCGCCAGGGCTTTGATGAAAGGCGGAAAGGTGTTCAAGGATTCGGCCCGCTCGAAGGCAAGGCCGAGTTTTTCCGCATGCCCTCTGTGCACAATGTCGATATCGTAGAGCGTCTCCATATGGTCGCAGGTGAAGCCGATGGGCACTTCGAGAACGGCTTTGGTTCCCTTGCCGGCAATCGTGTCCAGCACGGTTTCCACGTCGGGCCCAAGCCACGGCTCGATCGTACGCGCGCCCTTGCTTTGCCACGCGAAGCGCCAGTTTTTTATTCCTGTTTCCTGTACGATACGTTCGACCGTCTCTTCAATCTGTCGCTGATAAGGACCGCCCGCAGTGATATACCGCAGAGGAATGCTGTGGCTCGTGAAGATGACGGCTGTCTTATCCATAAACGCCGGCGAAATCCTGCTCAGGCCGAAAGCAATTTTCTGCGCCCAAGAGCTGACAAAGAGGGGATTATCGTGCCAGCTCGGGATAAAAGTCTTCTTGACTTTCTCATTGCCGAGCGATTCGAACGCGCTGCTGTACGCGCCGGTCGTCACCTCGGTCTCAAAAGGAGACATCGAAAGCCCGATGACGCGGGTTGCGCCGTTCGTGACTGCGTTGTTGAAGGATTCGGAGATCAGCGGCGAAGAATATCGGAACCCTTCCGATGCTCTAAATCCGTTTCCCAGTTCCCCTGCCAAGGCTTCTGCCTGCGCTTTCACGATCTCCGGGAGCGGGGACTTGCCGCCTATCAACCGATAGCGTTCAACGACCGCCTGCACAACGGGCGGTGGCGCGGGCCTTCCCATGAAGGCTGCCATGAACGGCCCGACCTCGTCGAGGCTCCTTGGTCCGCCCAGGGCGATGAGTATGACGGCTGTGTGGGACATGCGAAGTCAGGGGCCAGGGTCCGGGGTTCAGGGCTCAGGGAAATTCTTTAACCCTTGGCCCTGCCTACTTGACCCTTGACCCTATCTCCTGCTGAACTCATGCGTTGCGTTGATGAATTCCGCGGCGTGGTCCAACGGCGTCTGTTGGAGGATGCCGTGGCCCAGGTTCATGATGTGGCCGTTCTGGTTGCCTGCGCGGTCGAGAATCTCTTTCGTGCGCTTTCTGATAAATTCTTTGGACCCGAAGAGCGTGACGGGGTCCAGGTTCCCCTGAACGGCTTTATCCTGTCCCACGCGCTTCCACGCGGCGTCGAGGTCGCAGCGCCAGTCAAGCCCGATTACGTCGCCGCCCGCTTCGGAAACCATCTCGAGGAGGTGCGTGGCCCCATGGGCGAAATGGATGAGCGGCACGGTCTTTTTTATTCCGGCAATCACGTTCTTCTGGTGCGGGAGCACGAACTCCCGGTAATCGCTCAGCCCCAATGCGCCGACCCAACTGTCGAAGAGCTGGACCGCCTGCACGCCCGCATCGATCTGGGCATTGAGATAATTGATGATGACCGCGGTCAGATGCTCCATGAGCTTGTGCCAGGCCTTCGGCTCGGCGAACATCATGGCCTTGGCATGCTCGTAGTTCCGTGAGCCGCCGCCCTCGATCATGTAACTGGCGAGCGTGAAGGGGGCGCCCGAAAATCCGATAAGCGGCACTGTGCCGGAAAGTTCCTTCAGCGCGAGCTTGAGGGCCTTCATGAGGTACTCGATCTGCGTTGCCGCGTCGATGGGCCTGAGCTTCTCCACGTCTGCCATGCTCCGCACGGGGTTGTGGATCACCGGGCCCTCGCCCTTGGCGAACTCGAGACCGATCCCCATGGGTTCCAGCGGAAGCAGGATGTCCGCGAAAATGATCGCCGCGTCGATCTCATACCGACGAATGGGCTGGATCGTTACTTCGGCGGCGATTTCGGGCGTTTTACACATTTCGAGAAAAGTATGCTTTGCCCGGATCTCCCGATACTCCGGCAAATATCTGCCCGCCTGACGCATCATCCATACCGGCGTGCAATCCACGGGCTCGCGCCTGCATGCTTTTAAAAACCTGTCTGCTCTGGACATCGATGATCTCCCGAATTAATAAAATTATTTCCGGAGAGGGTATTGAGCCGCCGAATATCCGGTTCTCTCGCCTCCCTCTCGCGCACAAATAAGGCCCTACTATAGTACGTTACGAGACGGAACTCAAGATATTTTTCTCTTTCCCCTTGCCCTGTCCCGCAGGGCGGGAGCAAATAAGTAATCATAGAATTCCGGACACGCCCGAGCGCGTCTATCGCTTACGGCCCGCGCGCGCGGTGTTTTTTGGGAAACTTCTTGACAAAACTCGTGTTCCCCGTATAAAATCGAAACTTCTTATTTTATTGTATCGCCCTATCTACAGGGAGAACCGTATCGCATGATTAAGCTCTACAACACGCTCACCGGCAAAAAAGAGGAATTTGTCCCGATCAAACCCGGCAAAGTTGCCATGTACGCCTGCGGCGTGACGGTGTATGATTACTCCCACCTCGGCCATGCACGAGGCGCCGTTGCTTTCGACCTGATCCAACGATACTTCAGGCGCAGGGGCTTCGATGTGAAATACGTGAGGAACTTCACGGACGTCGACGACAAGATCATCAACCGCGCCAAAGAAGAGGGCATCTCTGCGGCAGAGGTTGCGAGCAAATATATTGAAGCCTATCAGGAAGACATGAAGCGGCTCGGCGTTGGCAGGGCCGACGTGGAGCCCAAAGCCACGGAGCACATCAAGGAAATGATCGAAGTCATCAAGGGCCTGGTAGCCAAGGGCCACGCCTACGTAGTGGACGGCGACGTGTATTTCCGCGTGGCGAGCTTCAAGGACTACGGCAAGCTTTCGAAGCGAAACCTTGATGATATGAAAGCCGGGGCGCGCGTGGAGGTGGACGAGCGAAAGACCGATCCGCTCGACTTCGCGCTGTGGAAGACTTCCAAACCGGGAGAGCCCGCGTGGGACAGCCCCTGGGGGCCCGGAAGGCCGGGCTGGCACATCGAGTGCTCCGCCATGGGGCTCAAGCATCTGGGCGAGACCTTCGACATCCACGGCGGCGGCAAGGACCTGATCTTCCCGCACCACGAGAATGAGATCGCCCAGAGCGAGGCCTATTCGGGCAAGCCCTTCGTGCATTACTGGCTCCATAACGGTTTTGTGAACATCAACGCGGAGAAGATGTCCAAGTCTCTCGGCAACTTCTTTACGATCCGCGATATTCTCGACCAATACGACGCCGAGGCGGTCCGGCTCTTTCTCCTCTCGACGCACTACCGCAGCCCCATCGATTTTTCGGACGCGAACTTAAAAGACGCGCGCGCCGGGCTCGACCGCTTCTACACGATGAAAGAGGCGCTTGTGCAGTTCCTTGCCGGGAAGAAACCTTCCGCGGCCAAGCCCGATGAAGTCGTCGAGGCCGCGGACCGGCAGCTTTACGAAAAAACACTGAACCTGCCCAAGGCCTTCGAAGACGCCATGGACGACGACTTCAACACCGCTTTCGCCATCGGGCTTGTCTACGACCTGGTGCGCGACGTGAACAAATTTCTCGCCGTGTCCGGTCAAAAACAGGAGGACGCGGCCTTGATCGTTCTTTCAGCGGCAGCCGAAGCCTTTGATAATGTGGGCCGGACCCTCGGGCTGTTCACGCGCGATCCTGAAGAGTGGTTCAGAGAAAGCAGATTGGCTGACAGCAAAGTCACGCTGTCCATGGAGCGGATCGAGGAGCTCATACATTTGCGGAACGAAGCGCGAGCGCGCAAAGATTGGGCCGAAGCAGACCGCGTTCGGCAGATCCTCGACAACGGCGGCGTGG
Organism: Nitrospirota bacterium; assembly: GCA_041476485.1. GTDB lineage: Bacteria > Nitrospirota > UBA9217 > UBA9217 > UBA9217 > JBAZLV01. The sequence goes on along the minus strand of JBGOTO010000079.1, from coordinate 1,315 downwards.
CGCTCTTCGACCGGGCGGACGGTACGGTGTGGAAACCGAAGTGATTAGAATTTTACTGCAGGTGGCGCAGAGGAAATCCAAAACGTCGGCAGCTTCGGTGAAAAAGGTTTTCTATGCAGAGAGATAAAATATTCGGCATCAATCCCGTGACCGAGGCGCTCAAGGCGGGCAGGCCGGTTCAGCGGCTCCTGATCGCCGAGCAGCGGAAAGCAGACCGCGAGGTGCAGGCGATCTTGAGGTTTGCCAGGGAACGAGATATCGAGGTCAGACTCATGACTCGAGATGCCCTGAACCGGGAAGCTCCGAACGCCCCGCACCAGGGAGTGATCGCGCTCGCGGCGGCAGCGGATTATGCTACGCTGGATGATATCCTGCGGATACCGGCGCAGCGGGGGGAAACGCCGCTCTTTGCGATTCTTGACGGCATAGAAGACCCGAGGAATCTCGGCGCCGTTCTGCGAACAGCAGAGGCCGCGGGAGTCCACGGGGTGATTATCCCCGAACGACGGGCCGCGGGACTTACGGAGACCGTTGCCAAGACCGCCGCGGGAGCGCTGGAATACGTGCCGGTGGTCAAGGTTGTGAATATCGTCAACACCATCGAGGAACTCAAAAAGGCCGGGATGTGGATCGCCGGCGCCGAAGCGGGCGGCGACATGGTCTACTGGGACGCGGATTTCGCCCGTCCTACGGCGCTCGTGCTCGGCGGAGAAGACAAGGGCGTACGCAGACTGGTGCGGGACCACTGTGATTACGTTGTTTCGTTGCCGCTTTTGGGCCGAATCAACTCCCTCAATGTATCAGTGGCCGCGGGAATACTGCTCTATGAGACCATGAGGCAACGGAGGGAGAAAAAATAAACCCTCGTGACGCCGTTCCGGCCCTCAAAACCTCTATATCGATAAAGTCCGGTCAGCTAATCTTTTTCCTTGACAAAATCAACTGCAATATCTTATAATATCAGTTCTTTGGCGCGAGTGCCGTTTATTTGCGCTATCTTGTGGTAAGTATTGCTTTTTTGCGACGAGCAGGCCAGGGAGTGGTGTGTCCGGGAGGTTCCGCCACCGTAACTCAGTTGGTAGAGTAGCTGATTTGTAATCAGCCTGTCGGGGGTTCGAGTCCCTTCGGTGGCTCCATTTTCCCCAAACCCCAATTAAGGATTCGAGTTCCAGTATAAGCTGATGGTGATTCTTGCAGGAGCACCACCATGCAACGCGTAGCGTTTCCCGGGGAGGTGCCCGAGTGGCCAAAGGGAACAGACTGTAAATCTGTCGGCGTCAGCCTACGGAGGTTCGAAACCTCCCCTCCCCACCAG
>JBGOTO010000078.1:0-12377 GCA_041476485.1 Nitrospirota bacterium | reverse complement strand
GACGGTGACTGCATTCGCTCCTTTTCGGCAGAAACAGCTTTTGTTCGACGCGTTTCCCGGTAATCACGGCCGGCATGATAATCACGACTGGTGTCCGTCATGGCGCATCCACCCAACAGGAGAACCAAACCAATAAGCCAGACGTGTGGGATTTTTCGATACAGCGCCAGGGAGCGCATTAGGTGGTTCTGCGTACCGTTACCGATAATCACAAAGCCTTTTTTCATGACCCGCCTCCTATCGTTGCGACCGCTCTCCGGTGCATCTCGCATAGTCAAAAACTCAATCCGAAGGGCAGGCTTACAGTATAACAATAATATATTGGTTGGTCAAGTATTTTTTGGTATTTACTGTCAAGGGTTCTTGAGGAAGTCCGTAATTACAAAAGTCGAAATCGGCGTTTAGTTACTGAAATAACTTTTCTACTCTCGTTCAGCGCATCGTTTGGGGCCAGGTAAAGGCCATCGACCACGCAAGAAAGTTGTCTACAGAGGTCTTGTTTTTTTCAAGCCATTCCTTTACTCCGGGAACATCGCTTGACTGCAAGACGAAGTAGCAGGCGGCTTCGGAACGGTTGCTCTTGTGAAGGGCATGAAAGTACGGCAGGTAGTAGCTCGCAGCAAATCCTTGGGACGACTCCTTCGTTGTTTCTACCGTGATGGCGATGGCGTCAGATAGTTTTTTGATGGTCGCTGCGGGCTCGCCGAGTTTTTTCCCGTTCTCATCGAGTCCCCCGGCGGCCTGACTCATCAACATTCCAAGCTCGGAGGCCTCGAAATCGCCTTCCTCCTTTTTGTCGACAGTGTTGAGGGTTAGCGTCACATTTCCGGTCTTCGCTTCCTTGGCGTAACCGAGATTGAATAGTTTTCCGAGTGACTCCACGGCCGCTCGTGACCGAGGGCCGGTCGGCTCGAGCGTTAGGAAGCGTACGTATGCGAGGAAAGCCGGCACCTTGAAGGCTTCTTTTTCGTAGGTTTTGGCGAGATAGAAGTGGCCGCTGGAGTGATCCGGTCTCAAGGACACAGCACGCTCGAAGGCCGCGCGAGCCTTTTTCCAGTCTTTTTGGCCGTAGTACGCGACACCGAGATTGAAGTGAAGGAGAGGGTACGCAGGGTTCTCCCGAATGCCGGCTTCGTAAGCCGAGATGGCGGCCGGGGTGTTGCCGAGCTCATCCTGCGCATTTCCAATCAGTGTAAAAAATGCCGGTCGAAACCGATTCTTGGACGTCACGCCTTTTTGTGCGATTTCCAGAGTTTTCCGCAAATCTCTTTTTGCATAGTAGGAAAACGCCATTTCATAGAGCGCTTCTAGATTTTCAGGATCGCGCTCCAAGGCCTCTTGATATTTTTGGATAGCCTTGTCGTACTCCCCTTTGTCATGCAGTTGGACCCCTTCGATGATGGCGGGGTCTTTGGGTTTTTCATCCGTGGCGCGCGCGGTAGACGAAAACACGACACCTAGGGACAACAATAATAACAACCAGCACCACGCTTCCTTCCTGTACGTTGGTTTCATCGCAGTCGTTCTCCTTGTTTCGAGTCAAACAGATTGAGTAACCCCCCAGATAACATCGGATTTACGATAGTATCTGGTTTAGTAATAGAATATATGCTTGATTCAATTCTGTGTCAACGTCTTCAAATGAGTGTTGTTAGGGCGAAATCCGATAAAGAAAAAACTCACGATACCATTCGGCCCGGTTCCTTTCCCTTGCTCTCCTGCCACAGCTTCTCCATTTCAGCCAGCGTCATATCGTTTAACGGTCTTCCGGTTTTTGCCGCATGCTCCTCGATATGCCGGAACCGGTAAATGAACTTACTGATGGTCTTCCGGAGCGCATTCTCGGGGTTGACGCCAACGAATCGTGAAATATTCACGAGCATGAAGAAAATATCGCCGAGTTCTTCCTCGATGCCGTCCGCGTCTTTTTGCTTAAGCGATTCCTTGAACTCGGCCATTTCCTCGTCGAGTTTGGGAAGGGCCTCGTCGATGCGGCTCCAGTCGAACCCGACGCGGGCGGCGCGCTCCTGGAGGCTGTGCGCGCGGAGGAGCGAGGGCAGGTGCCGGGGAACGCCTTCGAGAACGGACTTCCGGTCTCCATAACCCTTTTCTTTCTTTTTTATCTCCTCCCAGTTCGCCAGGATCTCCTCGTCCGTGCTGAGCCGGGCGTCACCGAACACGTGGGGGTGCCTGCGGACCATCTTCTCCAAGTTACCGGCGATAACGTCCTCGATGGTGAACTGCCCTTGTTCCTCGGCGATGCGCGCGTGAAAGACGATCTGAAACAAAAGGTCCCCGAGTTCTTCCTTCACCTTGCCGGGAACTCCTTCGTCGAGCGCGTCAACCACCTCGTAGCACTCTTCTATGAGGAAGGGCTTGAGCGAGTCCGCCGTCTGTTTGCGGTCCCAGGAACAGCCGTCTGGGCCGCGGAGCCTGGCCATAAGCTCCACGAGCGATTGAAAATTGTTTTTCATGTGAACTCCACAAACTTAATGAACTCTATAGACTCTTTTTCACCTTACACAAAGCCATTCACCTTTGCAAGCTTTTTCCTTGAAAGGAGGGCGTCATCTATGGTAATCTTACGGCATACGGGACCAGTATATTGCTGATGCCGAAAGGAGACTGTCCATGCTTCAAAGAGCGTATGCCGCGGTGCTTATCGTTACTGCTTTTATCCTTCTCACGGCCATGGGCGGATCCGGAGGGTTCGAACGGGCACCCCGGGTGGAAAAGAGTTTCGCCGTCGTCATTACCGATTCGTCGGGGATAAAAATTGAAGGGGAGAAGTTCAGTTGGGAAGGACGGATTCACTTTTCCGGCTATCTCGGCATGGCTCAGGTGACGTTGCCCTTCGACAAGGTGAAGGACCTGACCGTGGGAGAGAAACGCGAGCGGAAAGTGAAGGTCACCGCGCGGCTTCTGGACGGCAGCGAGACGAGCTTCGACGTGGACGCGAAGTCCCGTTGCTACGGCGAGGCGGGCTTCGGCAGCTTCATGCTCCTGATGGACGAGATAAAGACGATCGTTTTTAAGAAATAGCAAAGTGCTCAAACATTCTTACCGCACGGGGCGCAGGGCCGGTTTTTTCTAACTTCTCAAACGGAGAATTTTCCCTGCGTCCTCCGCGGTCAAAAAATCCTTTCTGTATCGCTTTCCGTGAACGGCTTGGACCAACAATCATCAACAACGCATAAAGGCGGCATCAAGGCGCTGCTCGAAGAGGAAGGCGCGGACATTCGGAGCGCGCATTTCGCCGGCGCGGGCGGCAACGAGGTGGTCCAGCGTCGTACCGCTCTCATCGACAGGACGCTCCGGGAGATCTACGGCCGCGTGGCCGCAGGAGGACCTCTTCCGGCGCTTCTCGCCGTCGGCGGCTACGGCAGGGGAGAGCTGAATCCGCGCTCGGACATCGACATCATGCTCCTCTGCGGGGACGAGAGGGACCGGCAGCGCTCGCCGGAGCTGCTCTACCTCTTGTGGGACGCCGGCCTGGACGTGGGCTACAGCGTCCGCAGCATCAAGGAGTGCGTGACGCTCGCGCGGCAGGACATCAAGATCCGCACGTCCCTGCTCGAGTCCCGTCTCATTGCCGGAGACGCCGGCCTTTACAGTTCCTTCCAAAGCGTCATGCAGAGCGAGGTCTTTTACTGGAAGGCCCCGGCATTCATCACTGAAAAGGTGTCGGAACGGCTCGCGACGCGCCATAAATACGGCGGCTCTCTCTACCTGCGGGAGCCGAACATAAAAGAAAGCGAAGGCGGACTCAGGGACTTCCACACCGCATTGTGGGTCGCCTTCGTGCATTTCCGGATATTCTCGTTCAGCGGCCTGGTCGCGCAGCGCATTATCACGGAGGGGCAGTACGCGACGTTTCTGCGGTCGCGCAACTTCCTGTGGAGGCTCAGGAACGAGATGCACTACCTCTCGGACCGCAAGAACGACCACCTGACATACGAGCTGCAGGAACGCGCGGCAAAAGATTTCCACTACCGCGACTCGGCCCACCTGCTTGCCGTCGAGCGTTTCATGAAGGCCTATTTCATCCACGCGAGAAACATTCGAGAATTTTCGAACCTCGTCATCGACGCCGCGCTGCGGAAACCGGCGCGCCGCTGGTTCGAGCGCACCCTGTCGCTCGGACCGTTCAATCTCGTGGGCAGGACGCTCTTCCCGGCTTCCGACGACGCATGCCGGGCCGAGCCGGCACTCTTCCTTTCCGCTTTTGAGCTTGCCCAGTCGCGTCATGCCGCGCTCTCCGACCGGCTCAAAACCATGGTGCGCCAATGCAGGATCGGCGACGCGGTCAGGACGTCCGCCGGGGCGTCCCGGGCCTTTCTCTCCATCCTGAACAACCCGGACGGGCTTGCGGAAACGCTCACCCTGATGAAGGACCTGGGGCTTCTCGGCAGGTACCTTCCGGAATTCCGCGCGGTCCAGGCGCTCGCCAGGCACGATTATTACCACCGCTACACGGTGGACGAACACATCCTGCTTGCGATCAAGAACCTCCAGAACCTGCGAACAGGCGCCTTTCCCGCGCTGGAGTCGCTCTCCGACGCGTTCCGGGGCCTGAAAAAGCGCTGGGTCCTGTTTCTCGCCGTATTGCTCCACGACCTGGGCAAGGTGTACCGCCAGGACCACGAATACAAGGGCGTCGAGCTGGCGGCAGGGATCCTTTCCCGGCTCGGTGTTGCCGGTGAAGACCGGGAGCGGGTCCTCTTTCTCATCAAGAACCATCTGGTGATGACGGTCCTGTCGCAGCGAAGGGAGCTCACCGACCACAAGGTGATAGCCGATTTTTCGCGGCTCGTGCGAGACCGCGAGAACCTCGCCATGCTCTATCTGCTCACGTTCGCGGACATCTCCGCCGTAAATCCGTCCGCCTGGACGCAGTGGAAGGCGGCGCTGCTGCAGGACCTCTACGTGCGGACGTTTGCGCACCTCGGCGAGAGCGCGCACGTTGTCGAAGAAGAACAGGCGAGACTGGCGGCGGCCGCCGACAGGGTCCGGAACGCGGCGGCAAAGCTGTTTTCTCCCGGGGAGATCGATTCGTTCCTCGCGTCGATGCCCGATCAATACCTTCTTTCCACGCCCACGCATAAGGCGGTCGATCACCTGGGGATGATGAAGAAGCTCCCGGCCGAACAGCTCGTTATCCGGCACCGGCATGACGCGGAAAAAGGGTACACGGAACTCACCGTCTGCGCTTACGACGCCTATGGAATGTTCTACCGTACCGCGGGGACGATAGCCGCCAAGAACCTGAATATCCTCCGCGCCCAGGTCTATACTTCCAAAAACGGCGTGATGATCGATACTTTCCAGATCACCGACCCGGAGGGCAAACTGTACGATTACGAGGCGGCCTGGCAGAGCGTGCTCACCGAACTGAAGGCGGCGCTCATGAATAAAAGAAGGCCTCCGGAACCCGGCCCGCATGTTCCCTCCCGGTCGCTTCCCGGGGCCATTACGCCGGCGGTGGAATTCGAGAACGAATCCTCTGAATCGTTCACGATCATCGACATCACCGCGCGCGACCGGGTCGGATTTTTGTACCGGGTCACGAAGGCCCTCTACGACCTCAACCTGGACATCGGCTCGGCGAAGATCGTGACCGAAGGATCGCGGGTCATGGATTCGTTCTATGTAACGGACCTGCTGCGCAAAAAGATCACCGACGCCGTCCGGCTGCAAAAAATAAGGGACGCCTTGATGAAGGTGCTGGAACCGTGACATGAAAAAAGTCCTCATTCTCCTGTCGATCCTAGTCCTGGTCCTCCTCGGCGCGGCCGAACTCTACGTGCAGAGCGACGCATTCGCCCTCAAGATAAGGCCCCTTGTTGTCGGGCCGCTCAAGGAAATTCTGGGCCCCGGCGCGGAGGTTGGCTGGGTGAAGGCGAACCTCATCCCTCATTATCTCGAGGTGAGAGACCTGTCGCTTTCCGATGTTCAGGGCAATCAGGTGGCTGCCATCCGGAAGGTACGGTTGTACATCGACCCGGTGCCGCTTATTTTCAAAAAAATCAGGGTGTTCTCGATCTCCGTCCTCGAACCGCGACTGAACGCGGAGCGCGCAAAGGACGGCACGCTCAATTTTACGCCGCTCATCGAACGGATAAAATCAAACCTCGTCCGGATGCGATCAGAAGGGCCATCCCGCTTCGGCCTGCTCTTTCGGGGCATCACGATCAGGGAAGGCCGCGTCGAGCTCAAGGACGACATGACCTCCACACACCTTTCGATCGCCGACCTCTCGATGACGACCAAGGTCTGGCTTTCCCAGCAGAGCGCGAGCGTAGCGATCAAAGGCGCGGAGATACGCGTTTCCGCGCCCGCGTATCCGGCCGTGCAAGGTGGCCTCAAGGCGTCCTTTGACTATGACCAGGGCCGCGTTCGAATCGATTCGGCAGAATTCAAGACCGCGGACGCGGCGCTCGATGTTTCCGGCGATGTAGGTCTTGTGCCCGATCTGCCGCTCAATCTAAGACTCAAGGCCAGCACCGGTCCGAAGGCCCTGGGGAGGTTTATCGACATTCTGAAACCGGTCAAAAAGCAGGAGGCCTCCCGCATGGAAGCCTCCGCGCTCATACGGGGGAACCTGAACGATCCGGTCGTCGACGGCGAGGTCAGATTCAAGGACCTTTCCCTCCGCGGGATCGCGCTCCGGAGCGCGGGACTGTCTTTCGCATACCGGAACAGGGAACTATCGATCAAAGGAGAAAAATGGAATATCGAGAAAGCAGATAAGGAGGTCGTGATCGACGCCATCGAGGGGAATTTCGGATACGCCGGCGGCGTCCTGGACATTCGGCAATTCGGCGTCCGGGCCGCGGATCTGTCTCTTCGCCTCGAAGGCAGGGCCGACTCTTCGGCCGGTTACGATCTTTTACTCAGCGCCGAGTCATCGGAGAAGGGACGGGCGCTCTCCTTTTTTACGTCGATGCCCCTGGAAGGCGACCTCAGCGTGAAGGGACATCTCTCCGGCGCTCTCAACTCACCCCGTTTCGACGGGACGATCAACGCAGGGGCGCTGATGGTCCGGGGCATTGCGTTCTCCGGCGTCAGCGGAAAGGTCGAGTACGGTGGCAAAAAGATAAAACTATCATCCGTCGATGTCCGCGAGCAGTCTTCTCACTACGTATTTGACGGAAGCGTGGACCTGGGCGATAAAGAGGCGGTGTATGCCGCCCGGCTGAAGGTTGTCCGGTCAGACGTCGTGAACATCATAGCGTTGTTCTACAAACAACTGCCGCTCAAGCTCTCCGCCTCAGGCGAGCTGTCGTTCAACGGAACGGCCAGGGACTATTCCGGAAACGGTTATCTCAAACTCGACGCGGGGAAGGCATACGGGGAATCGTTCACGAGAGGAGCAGTGACCGTTTCCCTCGCAACCGGTAAAATTTCTTTCCCGCAGGTGGTCCTCTACAAAGAGCGGGGCGTGGTGAAGGCAACGGGATGGATCGGGTTCGATGGGACCTATTCGGCCGACCTCGAAAGCCGGGACATCGACCTCTCCGCATTCGATCATCTGGCCGCCTTGCCTTTCGGCGGGGCCGCAGCGTTCGACCTCCATTCCTCGGGAAGTTTTTCCCATCCCCGGGTCAAGGCTTCCCTTCGCGTTGATGACTTGCTGTATCGTAAGACCTCCGTCGGGGGATTGCGTGTCCAGGCTGGGATAGAAGACGGCGTGCTGACAACGGCCGCCGGTCTTTCGGATGAGCGCGCGGAGCTGTCAATCCGGTGGACGCTTAAAAAACCGTATCCGTGGACCGCGTCGCTCAGGGTAAAGGCTGAAGGGATAGACCCGTTCCTGGTTTTCGGGAGCACGGGGCCCTCGGACAGAGTGAGGCTCATCACGGACGGCACGGTCGTCGCGCACGGTAACGGCGCGGACCTCTCCTCGCTTTCCGGTGAGGCGGTTTTTCAACGGTTCGGCCTTGTCGTCGGCGACTACAGGATCGACCATGAGCCTGACGCCGGTTTTACGGTTAAGGGAGGCAGGCTTGCCGTCACCTCCCTGAACTTTACGGGGCAGGGCACCCGGATGGAGGTCGCTTATTCCGGGAAACTCTTGTCCGACGTCGACCTGACTGTGACGGGAACAGCCGACCTCTCGCTCCTGAAATTAATGTATCGGGAAGTCGAACACGCCGCCGGAACGGCCGCGGTTACGCTGAGGGTCAAAGGCCGCTGGAACAGTCCCGAGGTGGACGGTGAACTTCGAGTACAAAACGGAGAGATCAAAATAAAGGACGTCCCCCAGCGGTTTACCGCACTGAACGGGAAGATCACCTTCACACAGGGGAAACTCGTAACGGACTCGCTGACCGGCGAGATGGGCGGCGGCACCTTGGGCGTGTCCGGGTGGGTGCAGCTTTCCGGGTTCGCGCTGAAGGACTTTTCCGCAAAGGCCGACATGGAGAACGTGACGGTCCGCTACCCCGAGGGACTGACCTCGACCCTGTCCGGGGACCTCTATTATGACGGAGACGCGTCCGAACAGTCCCTGTCCGGCGAGGTGACGATCAAACGCGCGCGGTACGACAAGCAGATCGAATGGAAAAGCATGCTGGTGGACATCGGCAGGGGCCTGTACCAGAAAAAGAAGACCGATGTGGGCTGGATCGGCGATACGCAGATCAACGTCCGTTTTCACGGGGCGGAAAGCGTCCTGTTCCAAAACAACCTCGCCAAAATGCCGCTCGACGTGGACGTGTTCCTGCGGGGCACGGTAAACCACCCGCAACTGTTCGGAAGGATCGAGGCGCGAAAGGGCATGGTCTATTTTCGCAAGAACGAATTCAAGATCCTGCACGCTTCGGCGGATTTTATCGACACCACCCGGATGAACCCCGTGCTCGATATCCAGGCGGAAACGCAGGTGCACGAGTACCTGATCCGGCTCGCGGTCACGGGCACCGCCGAGCGCGCCGTGGTAACGTTCCTCTCTGACCCGCCTCTGATCGACACCGATATACTGAGCCTCCTGGCCCTCGGAAAGAAAGGATCGGAACTGAAAGGAAAAGAAACCGGCGTAGGGGTGAGCGAAGCCGCCTCGTTCGCCTCCGGCCAGTTCCAGGACATCTTTGAGCGCCAGTCGCGGAGCCTTACGGGGTTGGATCGGTTCCAGATCGACCCGTATGTTAATAAGAGTGACACCTCCGTTCCCCGGGTGACCGTGGGAAAGGAGATTGTTCAAAACAAGCTCTATGTGACCTATTCTTCAAACGTGGGCGCATCCGCGCCGGAGCAGGTATTTCGGATCGAGTACCTACTGGACAGGCATTTTTCACTCGTAGGCGGACGGGACGACATGGGAAGCACGGGGGCCGATATCAAGTATAGGTTTGAGTTTAAATAAACACAAAACCCGGAACCTAAAGGCGTTTCTCGCAAAGCCACAAAGGACGCAAAGGAAACGAAAACGTTCTTGGTCTTAACAACAAGGAATTAAGCTTCTCTCTGTGAGCGTGCTTGTGCCCGCGTTTTGGCGACAGCAGGGTACGAGTTGTTGTATCTCATTCCGCATTCCGCACACCCTGCACTCGCGGTACCACTCGTAATCGCTGGGTGCAGGCTCCGAATTCCGCATTAAGTCAGTGCGCCTCGTCCCAGTTCTTGCCGACGCCCAAGTCCACCTTGATCGGCACCGACAGCGAGAGCACGTTTTCCATCTCTTCCTTCACCAGCGTTTTCATTACTTCGATCTCTTTGTCCGGCATCTCGAACACCAGCTCATCGTGCACCTGCAGGATCATTTTTGATTTCAGACCCTGGCGCAAGAGTCGCGCGTGGATAGTGATCATCGCCAGCTTGATGAGGTCCGCGGCCGTGCCCTGGATGGGCGTATTGACCGCCATGCGTTCGCCGAAACTCCGCACAGCCGCCGCGGATGAAGCAAGTTCCGGGATGAACCTGCGCCTGTTAAAGAGCGTGGTGACAAAACCATTCGCCTTGGCGTCCTTGATCGTCTTGTCGAGGAACTCGCGCACCTGGGGATAGCGGGCGAAATAATTGTCGATATACTTTTTTGCTTCGGAATTTGAGACGCCGATGTCCTGGGCAAGACCGAAAGCCGAGATGCCGTAGATGATGCCGAAATTGATGGCCTTGGCATTGCGCCGCATCTCAGCCGTGATCTCATCCGGGTCAAGACCGAAAATCTCGGACGCAGTCCGGGTGTGCACGTCCTCATCCCGCTGGAACGTTTCTATCAGGGCCGGATCATTGCTCATATGCGCGAGAATGCGCAGCTCGATCTGGGAATAGTCGGCGGAAAGCAGGCTCGATCCCGGCTCGGCAATAAAGGCTTTCCGGATTTCCCGGCCCACGTCGGTACGGATCGGGATGTTCTGGAGGTTCGGATCGCTGCTTGAAAGCCTGCCCGTGGCGGCAACGGTCTGGTTCAAAGACGTGTGGAGCCTGCCGGTTTTTGCATTGATCATGGCGGGAAGCGCGTCGACGTAAGTCGATTTGAGCTTCGCAAGCGACCGGTATTTGAGTATTTCCGCGGGCAGGGGATGCACATGCGCCAGCTCTTCGAGCACGTCCACGTCGGTCGAGAACCCGGTCTTCGTTTTTCTGATCGGCGTGAGGTTAAGCTTATTAAAGAGAATTTCGGAAAGCTGCTTCGGCGAATTGATGTTGAATTCCGCGCCCGCCAGTTCAAAGATGTTCTTTTCGAGCCCTCGTATGTCCGTTCCCAGTTTCACGGACATGTTCTTCAGAAATTCCGCGTCGATCTTCACACCGGTCCGCTCCATATCAGCAAGAACTTCCATGAGCGGCATTTCCATATCATGAAAAAGCTTCTCGAAGTTCTGCTCGCGCAGAAGGGGGGCGAGCATCAGGTTCAGCCGGAGCGCGATGTCCGCGTCTTCGCCGGAATACCGCGTCGCGGTCTCGACGTCCACGGCATCGAATCCGATCTGTTTTTTCCCGGTTCCCGTTACCTCGGCGTACGTGAGAGTTTTGTAATTGAGGTATTCGAGCGCAAGGGCGTCCATGCCGTGGGAAGGCCTTCCCGGGTTCAGAAGATATGATGCTATCATGGTGTCGAACGAAATGCCCCGGACCTCGATCCCGTAATGACGCAGTACGAGCAGGTCGTATTTGATATTCTGGCCGATCTTTTTTACGGATGCATTTTCCATGATTGGCTTGAGCGCGGCCAGGGCATGGTCCCTGTCGAGCTGCTTCGGCGCGCCGAGGTACCTGTGGCCGAGCGGAAGATAGTAAGCCTGATGAGGCTGAACAGAGAAGGAAATCCCGACCAGTTCTGCTTGCATGGCGTCGCGTGACGTTGTTTCGGTGTCAAAGCAGAATTCTTCAGTGGAAGAGAGCATGCTAATCAGTTTCCGCAGCTCTTCCTCTTCAAGTATCGTCTTGTATAAGGCTTCTTTCGCCGGCTCCTGGGTCACGTATTTCAGCAGCGTGGTGAATTCGAGCTCGCGTAAAATCCTGAGCAGGGCCGTGTTGTCGGGCTCTTTTGGTTTCAAGGCTTCATACGATAGCTCAAGCGGCAGATCGGTATGCAGAATGGCGAGCTCGCGGCTCAGGCGCGCGAGGCCGGCATGTTCCATGAGAGATTGCTTCAGCTTCGGTTTGGTGATCTCGTGCGCGTGCGCAAGCAGGTTCTCGATGGTACCGTACTGCTTGATCAGCGTTTGCGCGGTCTTCTCGCCGATTCCCTCGATGCCCGGAATATTGTCCGATGCATCGCCCATGAGCCCCATGATCTCGACCATCCGCTCAGGTGGCACGCCCCAGCGCTCTTCTACATCTTGCGGCTCAAAAACTTTTTCCTTGAGCGTGTCATAGACTTTTATGTTCGTACCCACGAGTTGGAGGATGTCCTTGTCGCCGGTAACGATCACGACCTCTTTGCCGTCCGCCTCTGCCCTGCGCGCGAGCGTGGCGATCACGTCATCCGCTTCCTGCCCTTCCTGAATGAAAACCGGAATGCGGAACGCCTCGACAAGCTTATGGATATAGGGGATCTGCGTAACGAGGTCTCTCGGCATGGGCGGCCGGTGGGCCTTGTAGTCCTTGTACTCGATGTTCCTGCGCGTGGGGCCTTTCGGATCGAAGACCATGGCGAGCAGGTCCGGCGATTTGTCCTTGATGACCTTGAGCAGCATGTTGGCGAACCCGAACACGGCGTTCGTCGGCATGCCGGAGGAATTGGTGAGGTTCCTTATGGCATAAAAAGCACGGTAGATGTAAGAATTTCCGTCGATAATATAGAAGGTGCTTTTTGTGTGTTGGGTCGTCATGGGAGAGGAGTATAGCGGAAGTTTAGAAAAAACACAATGGATTGATGCAGGCAATTGATTCAAGAGTGAAAAGCGTTAAGAGAACCATTCAGAATGTTG
>JBGOTO010000077.1:0-12389 GCA_041476485.1 Nitrospirota bacterium | reverse complement strand
GTTTAACGCCAGGACCCAGAAGATGGGAGATACCATCATCCCCGTCGTCATCTCTGTTTATTCCGACCGCTCCTTCACCTTCATCACCAAAACCCCGCCGGCGGCGGAACTGCTCAAAAAGGCCGCGGGGATCGTTAAGGGTTCCGGTGTGCCGAACAAGGACAAGGTCGGCAAGGTGACCCGCGCGCAGATCAAGGAGATCGCGCAAACGAAGCTTCCGGACCTTAATGCGGCAAGCGTCGAATCGGCCATGCGCATGATCGAGGGCTCGGCGAAGAGCATGGGGCTGGAAATAACAGACTAATGCGGAATGTGGAATGGCGAATGCGGAATTAAAAACTGAAAACAATCTGCATTCCGAATTCCGCATTTCAACATTCAATATTGCGGGAGGTCACGCTCAAGACGTGACCGCTAAACACCGCGAGGAGGAATCATGTCGGGAAAAAAGTATAAAGCAGTCGCTGCCCTGGTGGACCGGGCAAAACAGTACGGCATTGAAGAGGCCATCGGCCTCGCCAAGAAAACGGCAAGGACCAAGTTCGACGAAACCGTCGATCTCGCCTTAAAGCTCGGTGTTGATCCCAAGCAGGCGGACCAGATGGTGCGGGGAACCGTGGTCCTTCCGCACGGTACCGGGAAAAAGGTGAAGATCCTGGTGTTCGCGAAGGGCGAAAAGGATAAAGAGGCGAGGGATGCCGGCGCGGACTACGTGGGCGCCGAGGACCTGGCCGATAAGATTCAGAAGGAAGGCTGGACCGATTTTGATACGGTCGTCGCAACTCCGGACATCATGGGCCTTGTCGGCAAGCTCGGCAAAGTGCTTGGTCCCCGGGGCCTGATGCCGAATCCCAAGACCGGTACGGTCACGTTCGACATTGCCAAGGCCATCAAGGACATCAGGGCCGGCAAGGTCGAGTACCGCGTGGAAAAGGCGGGGATCGTTCACGTTCCGGTGGGTAAGGCGTCTTTTGACGAGAACAAGCTTGTGGACAACGCCAAGGCGGTGCTCGAGTCCGTCTTGAAAGCGAAACCCGCAACAAGCAAAGGAACGTATCTCAAGAGCGCGACCGTTTCTACCACCATGGGACCGGGCATTAAGATGGATACGGCCCAGATTGAGAAACTGGCAGGGTAGTTCTGCTTAAAATACGAAGGTAGTACCTTCTTACCTTCTGATTCATAAAGGTCGATTCCTTAAAATAGGAATACGGTCCGAGACAGCAGGCGCCGAAAGGGCCGGATTCATTTGGCCCTTGTCGGTTTAATTCCGCAAGCGGGGCCTGCCGAGACCCGGGTGAAAAAAAGAACGCATGCTGCGCCGCTTTCTTTTAAGGTTCCCGGGGGTCATCGGGAATTCTTGAAAGAAAGGAGGATTCTGTGAACAAACAGGAAAAAAAGGAAGCAATTGACGAACTGCACGAGAAGTTTGCTCGCGCCAAGGCCGCCGTCATCACCGGGTATACCGGCATCAACGTTGAGCAGATCACTAATCTTCGGGCGAAACTGCGCGCATCGCAGGTCGAGTACCGCGTGGTCAAGAACACGCTCGCCCGGCTGGCGGCGAAAGGCACCAGCCTCGAACCGCTCCAGGACCACTTCGTCGGCCCCGTGGGCATTGCGCTCGGATATGACGACGTGGTCGCGCCTGCCAAGGTGCTCTTCGATTTCAGCAAGACCCAGGCAAAGCTTCAGCTCAAGGTCGGCGTGCTCGACGGCAAGCTGCTCCAGCAGGCGGACATCAGGGCGCTGGCGACCCTGCCGTCGCTGAACGCGCTGCGCGGGAAGATCGCCGGTCTTCTCCAGGCGCCTGCATCACGAATCGTCGGCGTGCTCGCGGCGCCGGGCGGCCAGATCGCCAGGGTGATGAAGGCGAAGGCGGACAAGGGATAATACAATAAGTCTTATAGGTCTCATAAGACCTATACAAAAAAAATTCAGGAGGAAATGAAACATGGCGGATTTAGCGAAATTGGTTGATCAACTGAGCGGTTTGACCGTTCTTGAAGCAGCAGATCTGAGCAAGATGCTCGAAGAGAAGTGGGGCGTATCAGCGGCAGCGCCGGTGGCTGTTGCAGCAGCAGGCGCTGGAGCAGGCGCAGCGGCAGTGGAAGAGAAGACCGCGTTCGACGTCATTCTGGCGACCGCCGGCGCCCAGAAGATCAACGTAATCAAGGTCGTGCGCGAGCTGACGGGTCTGGGCTTGAAGGAAGCGAAGGACCTGGTGGAAGGCGCGCCCAAACCGGTGAAGACCGGCGTCGCAAAGGAAGAAGCGGAGACCATGAAGAAGAAGCTCACCGAAGCCGGTGCGACAGTCGAGGTAAAATAAGACCCAAACGAGTTTCATTTGCCAAGTCCTTGCCCTCCGGCATCGGCCCGGAGGGCAGAGGACTTTTTGTGTTTCTGACAGGGTGTCCGAAACAGTCCGAGTGCCGTTATATTTTATGAAGTGCAAAGTGAAAAATGGAAAGGGAGACGGCCGGCCCCTACGATTTTCACCGTTTGCATTTTTCATTTTGCATTTACCGTTGTGCGAGAGGTGAGAAAATGTCCAAGGAAAAAAGAGAACTGATCCGCGTACGGAAGGATTTCTCCAAGATCCCCACGATCCTGGATATCCCCGATCTCATCGAGATCCAAAAACGGTCTTACGATTCCTTTCTCCAGAAAGATCTGGCGTCGGACAAAAGAAAGGACATGGGGCTCCAGGCGGCGTTCAAGAGCGTTTTCCCCATTTATGATTTCAACGAGACGGCGATGGTGGATTACCTCGGCTACTCCCTGGGAGACCCGAAGTACAGCCTCTGGGAGTGCCTGCAGCGCGGGGCAAACTTCGCTGCGCCGCTCAAGATAAAGACGCGCCTCGTGTTTTTCGAAAAAGACGAGCAGACCGGCACGAAACGGGTGAAGGACATCAAGGAGCAGGAGGTGTACGTCGGAGACCTCCCGCTCATGACCGAAACGGGAACGTTCATCGTGAACGGGACCGAGCGCGTGGTGGTGAGCCAGCTTCACCGCTCCCCCGGCGCATTCTTTACGCATGACAAGGGCAGGACCCATGCGAGCGGCAAGATCCTCTATTCGGCCCGGATCATTCCGTACCGCGGATCGTGGCTCGATTTCGAGTTCGACGTCAAGGACATCGTCTACGTTCGGGTAGACCGCCGGCGGAAGATCCCGGCCACCATCCTGCTCAAGGCCTTCGGCTACTCCAACGAAGACCTGCTCCGGATGTACTACCCCATCGAGGACATCAAGATCAGGAAGGACGGCTTTACGCGCAGCATTCATCCGGACGTGCTCGCCGGCATGAAAGCGCCCATCACGATCACCGATAAAAATACTCGCGAGCAGATCGTCAAGGAAGGCGCCAAGATCACGCGCATTGCCATCAAGAAGATGGAAGCCGCGGGCATCACCGAGATCCCCATTCCGCGCGAAGAGCTCATCGACCGCGTCGTGCTCCGCGACGTGATCGACCCCGAGACCGGCGAGGTGCTTTTGCCGGCGAACGAAAGAATCACCGAGGCCTTCCTGGGCCATCTTGCCGCCACCAAGGTGGAAAAGATGGAAGTAGTCTATATGGACGGCATCCACGTGATCGGCGCCATGCGGGACACGCTGCTCGCCGACAAAGTGCAGACCCCGGACGAGGCGCTCCTTGAGATCTACCGCAAGATGCGGCCCGGCGAGCCGCCGACGGTCGACATGGCGCGGAACCTGTTTTCCGGGATGTTCTTCAACGCCAAGCGCTATGACCTCTCGAATGTCGGAAGACTGAAGCTGAATAAAAAATTAAAACTGGACATTCCGATCGACAAGACGACGCTCACTGCCCAGGACGTGGTCGAGGTGGTCCGCTACCTCGTGAACCTCCGGACCGGCAAGGGAGAAGTCGATGATATCGACCATCTCGGCAACCGCCGCGTGCGGTCCGTGGGCGAACTCCTTGAAAACCAGATCCGCGTGGGCCTCGCGCGGATGGAGCGCGCCATCAAAGAACGGATGAGCCTTCAGGACATCGATGCGCTCATGCCGCATGACATCATCAATCCCAAGCCGGTGATCGCGACCATCAAGGAATTTTTCGGATCGAGCCAGCTCTCGCAGTTCATGGACCAGACCAACCCGCTGGCGGAGATCACGCACAAGCGCAGGCTTTCCGCCCTGGGCCCCGGCGGTCTCACCCGCGAACGGGCGGGGTTCGAGGTGCGTGACGTGCACACCACCCATTACGGAAGGATCTGCCCCATCGAGACGCCGGAAGGCCCGAACATCGGCCTGATCGTTTCGCTCGCGACGTATGCCCGCGTGAACGACTACGGCTTCATCGAGGCGCCGTACCGGGAGGTAAAGGCGGGGAAAGTAACGGACGAGATCGAATATCTTTCGGCCGTGGACGGCGAAAATTACGTCGTCGCCCAGGCAAACACGCCGGTTGACGGCCGGGGCAAGATCGCGGTTGACAGCGTGTCGGCGCGCGTGGGCGGCGAGTTCAAACTTGTGAGCGCCGAGGAAGTGGAGTTCATGGACGTGTCGCCGAAACAGATCGTTTCGGTCTCGGCCGCGCTCATCCCCTTCCTTGAAAACGACGACGCAAACCGCGCGCTCATGGGATCGAACATGCAGCGGCAGGCGGTGCCGCTTCTCCGGCCGCAGGCGCCGGTGGTCGGCACCGGGATGGAGCGGGTCGCGGCCCGGGACTCCGGCGCGATCGTTTCGGCGAAGCGGGACGGCGTGGTGGAGTCCGTGGATTCCACCCGTATTACGGTGAAGGGCGAGGACGCCAAGGGCCGGACCGTCATCGACGCCTATCCGCTCACCAAATTCTACCGTTCGAACCAGAACACCTGCATGAACCAGAAGCCGATCGTCCGCGCGGGTGATAAAATTAAAAAAGGCCACGTGATTGCCGATGGGCCCGCCACGGACCTCGGCGAGCTCGCGCTCGGCCAGAATGTGCTCGTGGCCTTTATGCCGTGGAGCGGGTACAACTACGAGGACGCGATCATCATCAGCGAAAAGCTCGTGAAGGAAGACCGTTACACCTCGATCCATATCGAAGAGTTCGAGATCGAGGCGCGGGACACCAAGCTCGGCAAGGAAGAGATCACGCGCGATATCCCGAACCTCGGCGAAGAGACCCTCAGAAACCTCGACGATAACGGCATTATCCGCATCGGAGCCGAGGTCATGCCCGGCGATATCCTGATCGGCAAAGTGACGCCCAAAGGAGAGACGCAGCTTACCCCCGAGGAGAAGCTCCTTCGCGCCATCTTCGGCGAAAAGGCCGGAGACGTGCGGGACGCTTCGCTCTATGCGTCTCCCGGCATTGAAGGGACGGTGATCGACGTCAAGGTGTTCTCGCGCAAAGGGGAAGACAAGAACGAGCGCCTGAAGACCCAGGAGAGCGAAGAAATCTCGCGGCTCCAGAAGGAATACCAGGACGAAATGCGCGTCGTGAAGGAGGACCGGTACAAACGCATCAGGCGGCTCCTGATCGGAAAGACCGCGGCGGACAAAGTCGTCAACGCCAAGACCGGCAGGACCGAATTGGCCAAGGGCAAGAAGATAACGGCCGAGGTGCTCGATAAGTTGCCGGAAAAGGAGTATGCCAAAATCAAGGTCGATTCGGAAGACTACCCGGCCAAGCTCCAGGAGGTCCTGGACAGCTCGGAAAATCAACTGAATATCCTCGAATCGATTTATGATGAGAAGATCGGAAGGCTGAAGCGAGGCGACGACCTGCCGCCCGGCGTGGTCAAGCTCGTGAAAGTATATATTGCCATGAAGCGGAAGCTCTCGGTAGGCGATAAGATGGCAGGCAGGCATGGGAACAAGGGCGTGGTTTCGAGGATCGTGCCCGAGGAAGATATGCCGTACCTCCCGGACGGCACGCCCGTCGAGATCGTGTTGAACCCGCTCGGCGTGCCTTCCCGTATGAACGTCGGCCAGATCCTCGAGACGCACCTGGGCTGGGCGGCAAAGGCGCTCGGTCTGCATGTGGCGACGCCGGTGTTCGACGGCGCAACGGAAGACCGGGTACGGGCGCTGCTGAAGGACGCCAAGCTCCCGATCACGGGCCAGTCCATGTTGTTTGACGGCCGCACCGGGGAACCGTTCGACAAGCCGGTCACCGTCGGGTATATGTACATGCTGAAGCTGCACCATCTCGTGGACGACAAATTGCACGCCCGGTCCATCGGGCCCTATTCGCTCGTGACGCAGCAGCCGCTTGGCGGCAAGGCCCAGTTCGGCGGGCAGCGTCTCGGGGAAATGGAAGTCTGGGCGCTCCAGGCCTACGGCGCCGCCTACTGTCTCCAGGAGTTCCTTACGGTCAAGTCCGATGACGTGTCCGGAAGGGCGAAGATCTACGAGGCGATCGTGAAGGGCGAGAACACGCTGGAACCGGGGCTGCCCGAGTCGTTCTACGTGCTCATCAAGGAACTCCAGAGCCTCTGCCTGGACGTGGAGCTCATCGAGCGCAAGAACGAGAAGGAACGGGTAATCGGCCTCGAAAAGATTTCATCGGCGCGATAGGGGAGAAATTTTCAGCGCTGAGTTGCTGGTTTTGTCCTCATTAGGGAGGTTCACCGTGGAAGAGAAACAATTGTCGGAAAACAAAATGAGAGCGGATGTCGCAAGCTTGTTCGAAAAGCCGAAAGACATCACCTTTGACGCAATGCGCATAAAAATCGCCTCACCGGAGCGGATCAAGGAATGGTCCTATGGCGAGGTCAAAAAACCGGAGACCATCAACTACCGCTCCTTTAAGCCGGAGCGGGACGGACTCTTCTGCGCCAAGATCTTCGGTCCCATCAAGGACTGGGAGTGCCTGTGCGGCAAATACAAACGCATGAAGCACCGCGGCATCGTGTGCGACAAGTGCGGCGTCGAAGTGATCCAGTCCAAGGTGCGGCGTGAGCGCATGGGCCACATCGAGCTCTCGTCTCCCGTCGCGCACATCTGGTTCCTGAAGGGCCTGCCGAGCCGCATCGGCATTCTCCTGGATATGACGCTCCGTCAGCTCGAGAAGGTCCTCTATTTCGAGAGCTTCATCGTCGTCGATCCGGGCGATACGCCGCTCAAGGTCAAGGAACTGCTCACCGAGGAAAAATTCCGCAAGGCGCAGTTGGAATACGGTTCCAGCGCTTTCAAGGCAGGCATGGGCGCCGAGGCGATCCGGGAGATGCTCAAGGCCATCGATCTCGAAACCGAATCCGAGGACATCAGGAACAAGATCGAGATCGCCACGTCCATGGCCACCAAGAAAAAACTGACGAAGCGGCTCAAGGTGATCGAGGCCTTCCGCAAGTCCGGCAACAGGCCCGAATGGATGGTCCTCGACGTGATTCCCGTGATCCCGCCGGAGCTGCGTCCGCTCGTGCCGCTCGAAGGCGGGCGCTTCGCCACGTCGGATTTGAACGACCTCTACCGCCGGGTCATCAACCGGAACAATCGCCTGAAGCGACTCGAGGAGCTCAAGGCGCCTTCCGTCATCATCAGGAACGAGAAGCGCATGCTGCAGGAAGCCGTAGACGCCTTGTTCGACAACGGCAGGCGGGGACGGGTGCTGCGCGGACCGAACAAGCGGCCGCTCAAGTCCCTCTCCGACATGCTCAAGGGCAAGCAAGGCCGTTTCCGCCAGAATTTGCTCGGAAAACGCGTGGACTACTCCGGCCGCTCCGTGATCGTGGTCGGCCCGGACCTGAAGCTCCACCAGTGCGGCCTGCCGAAGAAGATGGCGCTTGAGCTTTTCAAGCCCTTCATCTTCAACAAGCTCGAGGAGAAAGGGTACGCAACGACGATTAAGAGCGCGAAGAAAATGATCGAGCGCGAACGGCCCGAGGTCTGGGACGTGCTCGAAGAGGTGATCCAGGAGCATCCTGTGCTCTTAAACCGGGCCCCGACGCTCCACCGGCTCGGGATCCAGGCCTTCGACCCCGTGCTCGTCGAGGGCAAGGCCATCCGGCTCCACCCTCTCGTGTGCGCGGCGTTCAACGCCGACTTCGACGGCGACCAGATGGCGGTGCACATCCCCCTCTCGGTCGAGGCGCAGCTCGAAGCGCGGGTGCTCATGCTGTCGGTGAACAATATTCTCTCGCCCGCAAACGGCAGGCCCATCATGGTCCCGTCGCAGGACATCGTGCTCGGCTGCTACTATCTTACGAAAGTGCGTTCCGGCGCCCTGGGTGAGGGGAAGATCTTCTCTAACCCGGCAGAGGTGCGCATTGCCTACGACCAGAGCGCGGCCGATATCCACGCGCGGGTGAAGGTCCGTATCAACGGCAAGCTGGAAGACACGACCATCGGACGGGTCCTTTTCAGCGAGATTCTGCCGGATGGCATCGCGTTCTCCTCCGTCAATAAAGAGATGAACAAGAAGGAACTGGCTAAATTAATCGACGAGTGCTACCGAAAGCTGGGTCTCAGGCATACGGTCGTTCTGATCGACGAATTGAAGGAGCTTGGCTTCAAGTTCGCCACGCGAGCCGGCATCTCCATCTGCATATCGGACATGCATATCCCGAGCAAGAAGCAGAAGTTCATCGACCAGGCGCAGAAAGAAGTGATGGAGATCCACCACCAGTATACGGAAGGGCTCATTACCAACGGCGAACGCTACAACAAGGAAATCGACATCTGGGCGAACGTGACCGAGAAGATCGCCGACGAGATGATGGCCGAACTCGGTATGGAGGCGGTCGAACTCGGGGACGCGAAGAAGTCGGAGCTCCAGGAGGCCCGCTCGTTCAACAACATCTTTATGATGGCCGATTCGGGCGCCCGCGGCAGCACGCAGCAGATCAGGCAGCTTGCCGGCATGCGCGGACTCATGGCCAAGCCCTCGGGCGAAATCATCGAGACCCCGATCACGGCGAATTTCCGCGAAGGG
The DNA here is from genome assembly GCA_041476485.1 of Nitrospirota bacterium. GTDB lineage: Bacteria > Nitrospirota > UBA9217 > UBA9217 > UBA9217 > JBAZLV01. Next base: position 3,493 of record JBGOTO010000077.1, on the reverse strand, counting down.
CTCACGGTGTTGCAGTACTTCATATCGACCCACGGAGCGCGCAAGGGCCTCGCGGACACTGCGCTCAAAACCGCAAACTCCGGATACCTCACCCGCCGGCTCGTCGACGTGTCGCAGGACGTGATCATCACCCAAGACGACTGCGGCACCGTAGACGGTATCATCGTCGGGTCGCTCGTCGAGGGCGGCGAGATCATCGAGCCGTTGTCGGAGCGTATCCTCGGGCGCGTTGCTGCTGAAGACATTAAGGACCCGATCACCAAAGAGGTGATCGTCGGCACCAAGAGGGAGATCAACGAAGACCTCGTCAAGAGGGTTGATGAAGCAGGCATCGACCGCATCAAGATCCGGTCCGTGCTCACCTGCCAGTCCCTGCGCGGTGTGTGCAAGATGTGCTACGGCAGGGACCTCAGCCGCGGCAAACTGGTGGACATCGGTGAGGCCATCGGCATTATCGCCGCGCAGTCCATCGGCGAACCCGGCACGCAGCTCACCATGCGGACGTTCCATATCGGCGGTACGGCGAGCAAGGTAGTCGAACAGACCGTACTCGAGGCAAAGAACGCCGGAACCATGAAATATCTCAACCTGAACACGGTGAAGAATAAGGAAGGCGACTACGTCGCCATGTCCCGGAACGGCAGCATCGCCATCTACGACGAGACGGGCCGCGAGAGGGAGAAGTACGCGGTCATCTACGGCGCCAGGATCAAGGTACAAGACGGGCATAAAGTGGAGGTGGCCCAGAAACTCGTAGAGTGGGACCCCTACTCACTCCCGATCCTCACGGAAATCGGCGGAAAGATCGCTTTCGGCGACATCATTGAAGGCGTCACCATGCGTGAAGAAGTGGACGAGATCACCGGTCTTTCCCGGAAAGTGATCATCGATTATCCGAACCAGAATCTCCGGCCGAGGATCTCGATCAAGGACCAGCACGGCAAGACCGCCAAACTGCCCGGCTCCAACGTGGTAGCGCGGTATCTGTTGCCGGCGGGCGCGCACATTCTCGTTGATAAGAACGACGAGATATTTCCGGGCGACATTCTGGTCAAGATTCCGCGGGAAACCACCAAGACCAAGGACATCACCGGCGGTCTCCCGAGGGTGGCCGAACTGTTTGAGGCGCGGAAGCCCAAGGAGCAGGCCGTTATCAGCGAAATCGACGGAACGGTGGAGTTCGGCGGCTTCGTGAAAGGCATGCGCCGCATCCTCGTGAAGGACGGAATGGGGAATGAGAAGGAATACCTGATTCCCAAGGGTAAACACGTGAACGTACACGAGGGCGACTGGGTGACCGCCGGAGAACCGCTTATGGACGGCCCGGTCGACCCCCACGATATTCTGAGCGTGCTCGGTCCGAGAGAGCTTCAGAAGTATCTGGTGGACGAGGTGCAGCAGGTCTACCGCCTCCAGGGGGTCTCGATCAACGACAAGCATATCGAGGTCATCGTTCGCCAAATGTTGCGCAAGGTCAGGATCGAGGAAGCGGGCGACGCGCCGTTCCTTATCGGCGAGCAGGTGGACCGCTTCGCCTTCAGCAGGGAAAACGAGGCTGTGATCGCCAAGGGCGGCCAGCCCGCCACTGCGCGGCCCATCCTCCTGGGCATCACCAAGGCATCGCTCACCACGGACAGCTTCATATCGGCGGCGTCGTTCCAGGAGACCACTCGCGTGCTGACCGAGGCTGCGATTACGGGTGCCGTGGATGATCTTGTCGGGCTGAAGGAAAACGTGATCATGGGCAGGCTGATCCCTGCGGGAACAGGCATGATTGAATACCGGAACACGTATGTTGCTGTTGAAGAGGAACCGCAGTCGGCCGCCCCGGAATAGGGGCCGGCGAGCGCTTGAGTTTCAAAGAGGGGAGCCGCACTGTCCGAATGTGTTTTTTCCCATAAAAAAACCTTGACATTAGGCTCACATGTGGATATAATCACCGGGTTTTGACTCAACGTTTTGAAAATTTGCTATATTGATGTTTTTTGAGGAGTAATTCCCGTGCCGACAATCAGCCAACTCGTAAGAAAAGGCAGGACACTGGCGGTCAGTAAGACCAAGAGTCCTGCACTCAAGAGCTGCCCCCAGAAGCGGGGGGTCTGTATCAGGGTCTATACCACCACGCCGAAGAAGCCGAACTCGGCCCTTCGCAAAGTGGCGAGGGTGAGGCTTACGAACGGAATGGAGGTAACCACCTACATCCCGGGTGTGGGTCACAATCTGCAGGAGCACTCCATCGTGCTTATACGCGGCGGGAGGGTGAAGGATCTGCCGGGCGTGCGCTATCACATTGTAAGGGGCACTCTGGACACCGTGGGGGTTGCAAACCGTAAGCAGGGCCGCTCAAAGTATGGCGCAAAGAGGCCGAAGTAAGGAAGTAAGATTGTAAGGCGTGTGGAGTAAGGGGTAAAACGAAACACAAAGGAACCAAACTATGCCGAGAAAAAGCGTTGTCGTAAAAAGAGAAACATTACCGGACCCGAAATATAACAGCAAGATGCTGGCCAAGTTCGTGAACGTGCTCATGCGCAAGGGCAAGAAGAGCACGGCTGAGGCCATTTGCTATAAGGCGCTCGACCGCATTCAGCAGAAGACCAATGGCGACCCGATTGCCATTTTTAAAAAAGCAATAGATAATCTGAAGCCGACGCTCGAGGTGAAGTCCCGCAGGGTCGGCGGCGCCTCGTACCAGGTTCCGATCGAGGTCAAGCAGCCGCGCAGGCTGTCGCTGGCGTACCGCTGGCTCAGGCTCTACGCCTCTCAACGGCCTGAAAAATCCATGGTCGAAAAGCTTGCCGGTGAGATTCTTGACGCATCGAACAACACCGGCGCAGCCGTGAAGAAGAAAGAAGACATACACCGTATGGCAGATGCCAATAAGGCATTCGCCCATTATCGCTGGTAGGGTGCTCATCTAAGACGGAGGCAGTTTTGGCAAGGCAGTATTCACTTGAAAATACACGTAACATCGGTATCATGGCTCATATCGACGCCGGTAAAACGACGACGACAGAGCGCATTCTTTATTACACCGGTGTTTCCTATAAAATCGGCGAAGTGCACGACGGCACCGCGGTCATGGACTGGATGGTTCAGGAGCAGGAACGCGGCATCACCATCACCTCGGCTGCGACGACCTGTTTCTGGCGGGATAAGCGCATCAACATCATTGACACTCCCGGTCACGTGGATTTCACCATCGAAGTGGAGCGTTCGCTCCGCGTGCTGGACGGTGCAGTCGCCGCGTTCGATGCGGTGAGCGGTGTGGAACCCCAATCCGAAACAGTCTGGCGGCAGGCCGACAAATATCAAGTTCCGCGCCTCGCTTTCATGAACAAGATGGACCGAATCGGCGCGGACTTTTACATGAGTGTTCAGTCGATGATCGACCGGCTCGGTGCGAACCCGGTGCCGATCCAGATCCCCGTTGGCGCGGAGGATAAGTTCCGTGGCTGCATTGACCTGGTTAAGATGAAGTCCGTCCTGTTCGACG
>JBGOTO010000076.1:0-12538 GCA_041476485.1 Nitrospirota bacterium | reverse complement strand
TTTTTATACAAGCCTCACCCAAATCGCTTCAAGCATGTGGAATAAAGCCCCTGATATGCTATTGGTCAGCATAGCGCAAACCGAGTGCGGCATTCCCAATTTTACCCCGAAAGAGATGTCGGATATCCTCGCCTATCTTTACTTTCTCCATTATGTTGACGAGCCCGGAGACGCATCGAACGGGAAAAAACTGTTTACCGAAATGGGGTGTGCGCAATGTCACGGCCGGGGGGACGAACACGGGAGGCCGATGTTTATCGATCTCTCCAAGTATCGGAACGCAGCCCATACGGAAATCGTGGCCAGCATTTGGAACCATGGCGTGCAGATGCGGAAGGCCACCGGTGAGCAAGGTATTTCCTGGCCCCAATTTAAAAAAGGAGACATGGCTGATCTTCTTGAATTTCTTCGAAATCCCGCGGCTCAATAGGGAAGGGGCAGGCAAATACAACAGCAATGGAAAAGGTCTCGGACGCCATAAGGAAAGAAATAGAACACCTCGTAAAGGAAATCAACGAGCACAACTACCGGTACTACGTCCTCGACGCGCCGGTCATATCCGACGAAGAATACGACCGGATGTTCCGTCGCTTGAAGGAACTTGAGGAAAGGTATCGCTTCGTCCTCCACGATTCTCCCACCCAGCGCGTCGGCGCGCCGCCGCTCGACAAGTTCGAAAAAGTCAGACACACCGAGCCGATGCTCTCGCTCGACAACGCCTTCTCTCATGACGAAGTGCGGGAGTTCGACCAGCGGGTAAAACGTTTTCTGAAATCCGATAAGGATGTCGAGTATACGGTCGAGCCGAAGTACGACGGCCTTGCCATGGAGTTGTCGTATAAGAAGGGTCTTCTTGTCCGGGCGAGTACTCGTGGCGATGGATATGAGGGCGAGGATGTTACAACGAATATTAAGACGATCAAGGCGATCCCGCTCAGGATAGAAGGCGTGGATCTTCCGGAAGAGTTCGATATCCGCGGCGAAGTATACATAGACATCAGCGAGTTCGAGGCCCTGAACAAAGAGCGGGAGAAAAGCGAAGAACCGCTGTTTGCCAATCCGAGAAATGCAGCAGCGGGCGCCGTCCGGCAGCTCGATTCAACCATCACCGAAAAGCGAAAGCTCCATATGTCTTGCTACGGTGTCGGCGCGTTGAAAGGGATCGAATTCAAGAGTCAAAGGGATTTCATCGATTGGCTCAAGAAGGCCCATTTCCCGGTCCCGCTCGTGTTCGATGTCGTAATGGGGATCGAGAAGGTGCTTGATTCCATCAAGAAGATAGAAGAGCAAAGGCCGAAGTTCCCCTTTGAAACGGACGGGGCCGTTGTTAAAGTGAATGAGGTGAAGCTTCAAAGGGAACTCGGCTACAAGACCCGCGAGCCCCGCTGGGCGATTGCCTACAAGTTCCCCGCGCATCAGGGCACAACAATAGTCGAGAATATTATTGCCGGCGTGGGCCGGACCGGGGCCATAACACCCGTGGCGTTTTTGACGCCTGTTCGCATCGGCGGGGTGACGGTCTCGCGTTCCACGCTCCATAACTGGGACGAGATCGAGCGAAAAGATATCCGCATCGGAGATACCGTGGTTGTCGAGCGAGCGGGAGATGTGATCCCCCATGTGGTGATGGTCATAAAAGAAAAAAGAACGGGACAAGAGATCAAATCACTTCCACCTGAAGCCTGTCCCGCGTGTGGATCGAACGTGGTAAAAGAAGAAGGTGAGGTTGCGTACCGATGCATTAATCTTAATTGTACGGCCCAGGTCATGGAACGTATCATGCATTATGCATCACGGGGCGCCATGGACATCGAAGGGCTCGGCGAAAAAAACGTTGAGCTTCTTTATAGTCAAGGTTTGATTAAACATTTCGTAGACCTTTATAAATTGAAAAAGGAACAGCTGCTTAATTTGCCCCGCTTTGCTGAAAAGTCCGCGCAAAATCTGATCGACGCAATTGAGAAAAGCAAGAAGACTACTCTGGCTCGGTTTCTTTATGCCCTCGGCATCATCCATGTCGGAGAATATGCCGCAAAACAACTGGCAAAGAACTTCGAGAAGATCGAAGACTTATATCATGTTAAACCTGAGCGGATTGTGGAGATAAAACAGATGGGCGATAAGCTTGCCGGTTCGATCTCGGAGTTTTTCAGCGAGAAGGAGAACCTCCATACCCTTGACACGCTTAAGAAGCTTGGATTGAACTTATCGGATCCCGATTATGATGCTGGTACGAAAAAAGAAAAGGGCCATTTGAATGGGCTTACTTTTGTCGTTACAGGCACGCTTTCAAAGCCACGGGAAGAAATAGAAGCGCTCATTGAACGTCTCGGAGGTCGTGCGGCGGGATCGGTGTCGAAGAAAACAGGTTATGTCCTTGCTGGAGACGAGCCGGGTGAGAAAAAGATCAGTAAAGCAAAAGAACTGGGTGTAAAGGTGATTACGGAAAAGGAGTTTGAGAAGATGGTTAAGGGTGCCTAATGAAAATTGGTTTTCATGTCTCCATATCAGGCGGTTTTTCTTTATCCGTTCAGCGGGCCTACGAACTTGGCTGCACCTGCATGCAGATATTCAGCCGTAATCCCCGGGGCTGGACCGTGAAGCCGCTTGACAAAGACGATATCAGCGAATTCAAGAAGCTTCGTGAAAAGTGGGACATAGCTCCGGTCTTCGTCCATACCAACTACCTCATCAATCTCGCATCATCTAAACCCGAGCTCTATGAACGGTCGATCGAACAATTCGTCATCGACCTGGAACGGACAGAGTCTCTTGGCGCTGAATATCTGGTAACGCATCTCGGCTCGGCAAGCAGCATGGATGCTGATTGGATGATTAAGCGGGTATCAGCTGCCTTGAACATGGCCATGAAACTGCATCCTCCGAAAGCAACGATTCTCCTTGAGAACACTGCGGGCGAGAAGGGGGATGTGGGTTACACACTTGAACAGGTCCAGGAAGTCATCTCCCGGCTTGATGACGCTTCACGCGCCGGCATCTGCTACGACACCTGCCACGGTTTTGCCGCAGGGTATGATATCAGATCGCAAACGGGCGTGGACGCCCTCGCGCAGAAGATCGATGCAACTGTCGGCCTGAAACGGCTGAAGGGGATGCACTTGAACGACTGTCTTCGCGATTTCAACTCCCGTGTCGATCGGCACTGGCACATCGGCGAAGGGAAGATAGGGCTCGACGGATTCCGGATATTGCTGAATCATCCGGCATTTAAGGACGTGCCGAAGATCATGGAGACGCCGAAGGATACGGAGGAGGACGATCCGAGGAACATGAAGACGGTGCGGTCGCTGGTGAAGTAAGAATTTTTTCTTCGTACCGATGGGGAGGACAGTCTATGCAGAACAATATCCTTATTCAAACACTGTTCAGAATCTTTTGCATCGCATGTATTTCCACAGTCGTTGTCCTGTACGGTCCTCCGGCTCAGGCGGATGCAAAAATGGAAACGGATAAAATCGTCGCCATACTCGCCAAAGAGTGCGTGAACCTCAAGAAAGACAAGCTGAAAAGTCTGCTTCTCACTCGGTTCTCGCCAGACGTTGAAAAGGGCCTGACTCCGGAATTCCTGAAAATCACGGAGGGAGTGATCAAAAGGACCGACTTCGACAACATTTCCGAGGAGAAGACCGCGGAGCTCATCGGCCTCGTGTACGAGTCGTTCAAAAAAGGCGCTCCCCTCGAATACCTGGACCAGCTCTTCGACGTGGCCTATGCAAAGACAATCGGCGTAGACAGCCTGACCTCTGCCGCCAAAGCTCTGAAGGAATTCCACCAGTCCGACGTGCCGCAGGACGTGGCCGAAGAATTCGTGTATCGCTCCCTTGAGGATGGGTGGGACCCGGTGGCGATGCCTACACTCGCTCGGGGCCTGATCTACGGCACGGAGCGCGGGCTTACGCCCCAGAAGGTCGCCCTGATCATCATGCTCGACGTCGGAAACGGAGAACTGAAGAAAAAAAGCGCTGATCAACTGGCGTTGGACGCGATCAAGCTCGTGCGCGAGGGAGAACCGAAACGATGGAAACCCGTGAAACTGGCCGACAAGGAAATGGCCGTGAAACAGGAACGGATGAGAAAGCTGGAGGAGTTGCGTCAGCAGGCCGAAGCGAATAAGCGGCAGCAGGAGATTGATAAGAAGAAGGCGGAAGAGGCGCTGCAGCGCATGCGCGCCAGGGAAACGGACAGCGCCCGCATGGCAGAACAAGAAAAGGCCGCTCAACAGATGGAAACGATCCTCAGGGCCTATCAGTCGCAAATTGAACAATATCAAAACGAGCAGAAAAATCTCGACGCGGGCATGTCGGCATACCGCGAACAGGTGGAGCGTGAGAAACAGCAGAAAGACCGGGAGCGGGATCAAAACAGGAAAAGACAGCTTGATGACATGGGACAAAACGTCACGACGCTCGGGAAAAGCGGACGGCTTGACATGACAAAGCTTTATGCGGCGGTGGACCGGTATATGGGCGCTCCTTACCGGTATGGCGGCGATTCCGAGGCGGGTATTGACTGCTCCGCGTTCACGAGGCGCGTTTATCGCGTTCAAAACGTGGAGCTCCCCCGGAGCAGTTTTGAGCAGTCATCTGTCGGGTTCGGGGTCGGTGAGGCGGTGATGCGGCCGGGGGACTTGGTATTTTTCGACGCGTCTATCACGGGCAGAATATCCCACGTCGGCGTTTACCTCGGCAGCGGCGTTTTCGCCCACGCAAGCAGCAGCAGTGGGGTCACGAAAAGCAGCATCCGCGAGAAATATTATATGCAGAGATTCGTCAAAGCCAAGAGGATCTTTGAACTGTGAGAAGGAGGGAAAGGACATGAAGCGCGCATTTATTTTCCTGTTCTTGATCGTTTCAGCGGCCTGGACCTGCTACGCGGCCGGCGAAGATGTTCTCGGCGTCTGGTTAAACCAGGAGAAGGACGCGAAGATAGAGATATTCAAGTGCGGCGAGAAGTACTGCGGCAAGGTCGTCTGGCTGAAGGAGCCGGACTACCCAGAAGGCTCGAACGAAGGCCGGCCGGGGACCCCAAAGCTCGACCACAATAACCCGGACACGGCGCTCAGAAAAACGCCGGTCATCGGGCTGCAGATAGTCCACAACTTCACGTATGCAGGAGACAGCCGCTGGGTTGACGGTAAAGTGTATGATCCGAAGAACGGCAAGACGTACAGCGGCAAAATGACCCTCGTGTCTCCGAAGCAATTGAACCTGCGGGGCTTTATCGGCATCTCGCTTCTCGGCAGAACGGCTGCCTGGACGAGGTAAAATTTTCACGCACACTTCAAGTGCTCTTTGTGATTACTCAGGTCAGCTGCTTCGCTTTGTGCAAGGCGCGCCGGATAATTAAGGGAATTTAGCAGTCGACCACAAGCCCCGCCTTGCTTGATGTCCGTGTATCGGTCGCCGCGTGCTTTATTGCGCCTGCGCTCCGCAGCAGACCTGAGTAGTTATTGCCCTTTTTAGAATAATTCCTCTCTGGATTTTTTTGCCCGCCTCTGGTATAGTGAGAAACGATGAAAGTAACGGAACTGCCGGTGAAGATAACGACAACGCGGCGGTACAATGCCTTCGGTCAGTACATGAAGGCTTTGTATGGTGAGCCGGTTTACAAGGTGAACGTGGACGCGGGGTTCACGTGTCCGAACCGCGACGGCACCGTGGCCACGGGCGGCTGTATTTACTGCAACAACGACAGCTTCCGGCCCGCGGCATGCACGAGCAGTTTGTCTCTCCGCGAGCAGATCGAGAACGGCATCCCCTATCTCCGCTCCCGCTACGGCGCTGAAAAATTCATTGTCTACTTCCAGCCCTATACGAACACCCATGCATCGGTTGACATTCTCGAGCGCCTTTACCGGGACGCTCTTGATAATCCCGGCGTGGTGGGGCTTGCCATCGGCACGCGGCCGGACTGTGTTGACGAGGAAAAGATCGCGCTCCTGGAACGGCTGGCCAGGGACCATTTCATCCTGGTCGAGTACGGGCTGCAGTCTATCCATGACAAAACGCTCGCATTCATCAACCGGGGGCATGATTATGCGAGCTTTCAGAAGGCCCTGGCGCTGACCGCGGGGAAGGGCATACGGGTCGGCGCGCACATTATTCTCGGCTTCCCGACCGAGACGCGGAACGAAATGCTCGGTATGGCGGAAGAACTGTCTTGCCTTCCCCTGGAGTTTCTCAAGATCCATCAACTGCAGGTGGTGAAAGACACGGCGCTGGCGGATTATTTCAAAGAAAAACCTTTCCCTACCTTTGGATATCACGAATATATCGAGTTGCTTGCGGATTTTCTCGAACGGCTGTCTCCTCATATCGTGATTCAACGGCTCTTCGCGGCCGCCCCGGACGACATTCTGATCGCCCCGGTATGGGACAAGACCCGCAGTCAGCTGCTGAATGATCTCGATGCCTGCCTGGAAAAGCGGGGAAGCAATCAGGGGAAAAAACAGGAAGGTGAGAAGGTGGGAGGGTAAGACGATGGGAAACACGGAAACAGGAGAGTCCCTATGATAGACCTTCATACCCATTCTCTGTTCAGCGACGGCGTTCTTGTGCCGTCGGAGCTTGTACGCCGCGCGGTGATCAAGGGCTACGAGATCATCGCCATCACGGACCATGGCGACGCTTCGAACGTCGATTTCATCATCCCGAGGGTCTCCGCGGCGTGCAAAGACCTTAACCGGCACTGGAAAATCAAGGCGCTGCCGGGGATCGAACTCACGCACATCCCGCCTGAAACTTTCGCAGAGCTCACCGAACGGGCGCGCTCCATCGGCGCCGCGGTCGTTGTCGCCCATGGCGAGACACTCGTGGAACCCGTGCATCCGGGCACGAACCGGGCCGCGATCGAGGCGCGGGTGGACATTCTCGCCCATCCGGGCCTGATCACCAGGGAAGAGGCCGAACTGGCGGCGAAGAACGGAGTGTATCTCGAGATCTCGTCGCGAAAAGGTCACTGCCTGTCGAACGGGCACGTGGCGAAGATTGCGGGAGAGACGGGCGCCAGGCTGGTGATCGATACCGACACGCACGAACCCGGCGACCTGATCACCGATGAGCAGGCGCGGAACATCCTGCTCGGCGCGGGTATACACCGTGACGCAATCGCCTCGGTCTTCCAGAATTCAAAAGAGCTGGCAGCCAGGGCGCTTGCCGCGTGGAAGAAGTAAGTGAATTTTGTGACGGATGGTGGCCTGTTGTTTTGAAATCCGTACTGTTATTATTCCGGGAGGTTTACTAGATGCCGACGATCAAGAAGAAGGGACATACCGCAAAGAAACAGTCCGAGCAGGAGTTTATGACCATTGCCCACCGGGTCTCCGCGTTTCTGGCGACCTACCGAAAACAGTTTCTCATCGCAGTCTCGGTTGTTGCCGCCGTGCTCGTGATCCTGGCGGGAAACTCTATTTTCCGCTCGATGCAGGAGCAGAAGGCCGGGCCGCTTGTGGCCGCTGCATACGAATACTACCGCCCCTCGGGCGGAACGGCTGCCGACTATCCGAAAGCGCTCGAGCTCTTTCGTGGCATCCGGGAAAAATATTCCGGCACCGTGAACGGGGCGATTGCATCGTATTACGCCGGAAACTGCCTGGCGGACCTCGGGCAGGCCGAAGAAGCGATCAAAGAATATCAGCATTTCGTCAAAACGTACTCCGGAGAGAAGTTTCTGCTCGGACTGGTCTATCAACGGCTGGGCTATGCCTACAGCGGGCTCGGCAGGCAGACGGAGGCCGTAAAAGCATTCGAACAGTCGGATGCTCTTTCGGGTCCGGGCGTCTCGACGATCGAGCTTGCCAGGCTGTATGAGGCGGGCGGCAATCTCCCCGAGTCGCAAAAAAAGTATAAGCTGTTGCTGGACAAATTGGCCGGTACGGCCTGGGGGATGGAGGCAATGGGCAAGGTGCAGAAGATTGAGCCGCTTCCGCAGCCTCTGGGAAAAGGCGGGAAGTAACGCGCCCGAATGAAGAGCGGGCCGGCAATCAGCCCATGAAGCGAGAGCACATGAAAAAAACAGAAAGGGCCGGGAAGTGTTTCCCCGGCCCTTTTCTTATCTGAATCTGTTCATCCTCTTATATCTGGTCGGTATCAACCACCAGTTTGATCTTTTGTCCCGCCCGCAGCGGGGCCCCAATCCCTTTGTTCCATTGTTTGATGTCCGCAACGCTTACGTTGTGCCTTCGCGCGATTTTTGAAAGCGTCTCTCCGCGCCGCACCCGGTAGAGAATCTGTTGCTGTTTTGAGCTCTGCTCCGGCGTCAGGTAGCTCATGCCCTGCGCTTTGCCGTTGCTGTCTATCGGAATGAGCAGGTGCTTTCCCGGGTTGACGCGGCTTTTCTTGAGCCCGTTGATATCGCAGATCGCTTCCGGGGAAGTCTGGTACTGCTTCGCAATGCCGGACAGCGTCTCTCCCCTTTTGACCTCATGCCGTTCCCATTTGATCTTCTGTTCCGGAGGGACCGCGGCGAAGTTTTTGAGGAAGGTCTCTTTTTTCCCGGCAGGGATCCGCAGGACGTACTTGCTTACGTGAGGAGGGGTAGCCCACCGCCGCAGTTGGGGGTTCAGCTCTTTAATCTCCTGGTACGTGCTGTCCGTGCAGCGGGCGACAAGACGGAGGTCCACGCTTTCCTCGATAACGACCTCGTCATATTTGAACCGCTCAGATTTCGAGAGGGTGAAGCCGTAGGCTTCCGGGTTCTTCGCGATAATGGTCGCGGCCATGTACTTGGGCACATAGTTCTTGGTTTCTTTCCGGATGTAGCGCGAGGCCTTCAGGTCCCAAAAGTCATCGGAGCGAGTCCTGAGCACGGCGCGCTGCACTTTGCCGACGCCCGCGTTGTACGAAGCCAGGGCCAGGGGCCAGGAACCGAAAAGGTCACGCAGATCTTTCAGGTGTTCCGCCGCGGCGTAGGTCGACTTCACCGGGTCCTTGCGCTCGTCGATCCACCAGTCTATCTTCAGGCCGTAGAGCTTGCCGGTGGCGGGCATGAACTGCCAGGGGCCCACGGCGCGCGCCCACGACACGGCATAGGGGTTGAACCCGCTCTCGATCATGGCCACGTAGACCAGGTCCTCGGGAAGGTTCTTTTCCCTGAAGATGTCCTTCATCACGGGGATGTACCGCGCTGAGCGGTCGAGCCAGAGCTGGAACATGTCCCTCCCGCGCGTCTTGAAGTACTCAAGGTTGTTCTCAACGCTGTCGTTCAGGACCATGGGAATGTGATAGGCTTTTCCCTCTGCAGAATCGTCAATGACCTCGTCAAGCTGGGCGACGTCTTCTGAAGGAGGCTTTAACTCGGAGGGAACAGTTGTCTGGGTCTCGGGAGTGGGGTACTCTGCATACCCGGGCTTGAATTGGAACAGGATAACAGCGCTAACTGTCAGAAAAACCAAGGCAAATCTATAGTGCATCATACCTCCTACTTTAGATATAAGGTTACCGTATTTACGCGCGTTTGTCAATATATTATTGTGGATACCCTGATATTTTGTGGGCGCGCCGAAACCCTTGTAATTCATACGATTGTTCTGTATTATCCCAATATGAACCACGCCCCCATACAAGAAATTTTTTCATCTTTGCAGGGCGAAGGGCCGTGGCTCGGCGAAAGGCATATCTTCATCCGCTTCGTGGGCTGCGACATCCGGTGCCGTTACTGCGACACACCTGCCGCTATGCAGTGTGGCCCGGATGACCCGAGCTTGAAATACTGCCGAGTCCAGGCATCGCCGAGCATGAGCGCGTTCGAGCAGGTCCTCAATCCTATCGCCGATCATACCCTTACTGAGTTCTGTTCGCGTCTGATCGTCCCCGGCCCGTCTCATTCCACGCTGAGCCTGACCGGAGGCGAACCGCTGCTGCATTCTGATTTCCTCAGGGAGTGGCTTCCGCAGGTGAAAGGCGCTTTCCGTATATACCTCGAGACGAACGGAGTCCGCGCCGATGCCATGCGGGATGTCCGCGACCTGGTCGACGTGATAAGCATGGACTTCAAGCTTCCGTCCGCAACAGGTCTTCCGCCTTTCTGGGAGGAACACAAAAGGTTCCTGTCCGCGGCAAAAGGGAAAACGCTTTTTGTAAAGGCCGTCGTGACCAATGATACGTCCCGGGACGATGTCCTGACCTCCGCACGCATCATCGCCGGATTCGATGCAGCCATCCCGCTCATCATCCAACCTGCAGGGGGGGCCTTTGCCCCTGAACCGAACATGCTGATTGAATTTCAAAATGCCGCGCTCGGGATCCTTGCCGATGTGCGCGTCATTCCTCAGGTGCATAAGATGCTTCAGGTGCCGTAGGGCAAGGCAGATGCCATGACTTTTGAATTCCTCTCACGCGTCGTAGACGAACTCGCACTGCTGCTCCCCGGCGCGAGGGTGGAACGCGTATATCAGAGCGACGAGGGGGGAGTGTATTTACTCCTCCGGCGTGAGAGGAAAGACCATATCCTGCTGCTTGCTCCAAACCGGACAATGCCCCGCATGCATCTGGTGACTGCAAAACCGGCATCGAAACCCGCTCCTCATCCATTTGTTCTTTTTCTCAGAAGTCATCTGACCGGTGGCAGAGTTCAGAGCATTGCCCAGCTAAATCAAGACAGAGTGGCGGAGATCCGTTTTGCCAAAGCCGGAATTGAATATCGGCTTGTGTTCGAACTCATCGGCACTTCAGCCAATCTCATCCTGGCTGATGCCTCTTCGAAAATCCTCGCGGTCTACTATCCGAGTGCCTTGACCGAAAACGCTGCGCGCACGCTCATGCCGGGACGTGCGTATGTTCTGCCTGAGAAAAAAAACGTACTACTATCCGGGGGCACGGTGCGCGGTCCTGCGTCTCACGCCGTGAACGGAGGCGCTTGTTCAGCCAATAGGGAAGCAGAACTGTTCTATCAACATCTCCAGGAGCAGCGGGAAATTGCGTCATTGCGGACTGAAGTATCTTCTTCTATCCGGAAGGCGCTTTCGAAAATTGAACTCGGGGTAGCGGCTCTTTCCCGGGACTTGAAATCAGCGGACCAAACAGAAGAGTACCGGCAGGCAGGTGATTTGGTCCTGGCTAATCTCGATCGTCTCAAGACAGGTATGGAGCACGTGGACCTCATCGGGTATGACGGTACGAGCATCGCGGTGCGCCTCGACCCGAAACTCACGCCTGCGCGGAATGCAGACAGGTTTTTCAGGAAATACAAGAAGGCAAAAGCGGGGCATACTATTATCATGCAGCGTCTGCATCAGGCAAAAGAAGAAGCTTCCTATTTAACGTCTCTTCAGTCCAGTATTGAGCAGGCCCTTGATCAGAGTGACCTTGTTGATGTCCATGCAGCGCTTGTTGCCAAAGGATATCTTAAGGGTAGGAGAAGAGAAAAAGCTCCGGTTCTGCCCGCGACGCCTTATAGAACGGTCCTATTTCGAGACTGGGAGATATTGGTGGGTAAAGGCGCAAAAGGCAATGATCATATTACGACGAAAATAGCCCGGCCTGACGACCTCTGGCTGCATGCTGAAGGAATGCCCGGCTCGCATGTGCTGGTCAAAAATCCGAAAAGAACAGAGATACCCGCTGAGGTGCTTGTGAAAGCAGCGTCCCTGGCGGCGTATTACAGCAAGGGAAAGGCCGGGGGCAAGGTGTCCGTGACCTACACGAGGGCCGGGCTCGTGAAAAAACCGAAAGGCGCAAAACCCGGTTTGGTGACGCTTACGGAACGTAAGTCGATCATGGTGAGGCCGGAAGAGGGGTAGCCGGGACTTGAAAATAAAAAAACCGCCGAATAAGTCGGCGGCAGGCTACAACTAATTAACATTTAACTTTGCTGCAGTATTTTTGGCCGGGGCAACATTGGTAACAAATCGGCGCTCCAATGCCGGTGCTGCAGACCATCACGCAACAGCCATTGGCTTGCTTCATGCAGTTTGTGCAGCTTTCTCCGGCGGCAAACTGGAGAAGATTGCCGGATTCGCTCGGTTGCGCTTGAGGCGCGAAGATGTCAATGGTTTTTTGACAGCTCCCCGTTGTTTCCGCCTTTTCCGCCGCAAATGAGATGCAGGCAAAACCGAGAATCAGCGCCGTCGCTAAGCCGATGAGAAATGCCTTTTTCATTTTTTGTCACCTTCTTCCTTGAATATGGATTTGTTAATATAGATATATGTCAACTTTACTAAGGAACGCCGGATTACGAAATATATCTTAGTCACTGGTGATAACCTCCTTCAAAAGTCTGTCAATTGTGGCGCTCAATTATTACGCTCCCTCAGAGAGCTCGCACGGTCAAAAATTCATGCACCCTCTATTCCTGGCACGGAAACTGAGATTTTGCGGTGGCCTTGCATATTAACTGCGCGAAGCCGGAAAGATGCCTGCAGGCTTCGAGTGCGACGACCCGGGCCGCGCAGTTCTTCACCGTATCGCCCAAAGACGGGCCGCTGTCCGCTGCCTGGGGCTGTTGTTGCTGCTGTTCCTGAGCGGCCTTCATCGCGTCGAGTTTCTTCTGCGTTCGCTGAATCTCGGCCAGGAGGTCCTCC
>JBGOTO010000075.1:0-12661 GCA_041476485.1 Nitrospirota bacterium | reverse complement strand
GAGCAGGTATGAAGGCCCCGCATACGGAAAGCCTTTTGCCCTGGGGCTGGACCTGCATACGGTCTCGATTACGGCGGATGGACCGAAGCAAAGAGTCGTGATCGATCCCCCGAATGACGGTGTGAAGGTGAGCTTCAATCCGGCCGGCAAACCGGGCGTCAGGCAGATCGATGACCTGACCTATGAAGTGACCGGGGCAGGACGCGCCTATCGTGCGCAATCGTTTTTCGCTTATTGATCCGGCGCTCTATGCGGGCGGGACGTTTATGACGCTGCTGAAACAAGCGGGGATTAAACTGCCCCGCCGCAAGCAGCGGGGTATTAACAGCATGTTCATTTGAGTCATTCGCCGCAAGCGGCGAGGAATTTGACCCAGTGAACCGATTAAAAACGAAAGGAAACCTATCGCGAGAAATGTAACCTTCTCAATTGACGAATTGTGGCACTATGAAAATGATAGTTGGAAGAAGGCATCTAATTTTCTGCATTTCCCATTGAGGTGGACTCATGCAAATAGCGAGTATAAGGATTTATTTTACGAGAGGCCATATTCACTGGATCTATGTGAGATAGGCTGCTATGTTCCGGTGTATAACTTTGGGGACTATAGGATGTCCCCAGGTTCTTCCTACGCCGCGAATCGCGGCAAGATTCACTGCCATCGTTGGACATATTTGGCTTGCAATCGGGCTCGTATTTAGATACATTTATTATCAGAGAGAATAAAATGAAGATAGAAATCGAAAAAGAAGAAGACGGACGATGGATTGCCGAGGTCTTCGATCTTCCTGGCGTTCTGGCCTATGGAAATACGCGAGGAGAGGCAATTGCAAAAGTTGAAGCGCTTGCCCTGCGTGTGATTGCAGAACGGCTTGATCATGGTGAGGCTATCCCCGAACTCGATGAACTTTTCGCGATACCCGCATGAGTCAATGGCCTTCAACGAAAGCCCGCACAGTACTTGCTGCACTCCTTCACATCGGTTGGTCGATCAAACGAGAGACTGCCGGTTCCCACCGAGTCCTCTCACGGCCAGGATGGCCTGACTACGTGTTTGCCTTTCATGATGGCACCGAAATCGGGCCACAACTCCAGCACGTTTCGCGCTGACCGGAACCCGAATCGTTTCAATGCCCCGCGTGTAAAGATCGACGGGGCGACGGTGCAATACCGTTACGCCGCTCGTCGCAGAGCGGCCTTCAGCGCCTTCCGTTTGTCTTTAAGCCGCCACAAATCATATGTTGTCTGCATATTCAGCCACGTCTGTGCAGTGGAACCAAAGACCAATTCAAGCCGGAGGGCCATTTCGGGCGTAATGGCGCCTTTTCCATTGATGATTTTATACAATGTTTTTCGCGAAACACCGAGCTGTTCTGCCGCGTCAGCGACGGATATGCCTTTAGGCTCCAAGCAGAGCCCTTTAATTACTTCTCCCGGATGGGCCGGGTTATGCATTATTGCCATGAGACACTCCTTAATGATAATCTTCGTAATTTACAATGTGGGCGTTGCCATTTTCAAAGCGGAACGTTACCCGCCAGTTTGCCTGAACTGCCACGGACCAGGTATCGCTCCGCGCCCCTTTTAGTCGATGCAATTTCAACGCAGGCAGCCTCATACCCTCGACTGTCTGCGCGGCGTCAAGAAGACTTAGAATTAACCGAAGTTTAGCAGCATAAATCGCCTGAACGCCTGAAACGTTTCCCGTGTGGTAGAAACGTTCAAGCCCCTTATGAGCAAATGAAGCGATCACGAGCAATTGTAACCTAAAGGGTAACAAGAGTCAAGCTTTTTCGGGTAATGAAAGTGCCGTACTAATAATGAACGATTCCAACCAGCGCCTCGACAGCGACGCGCCAGAAGGCGGTGCGTGACCGGCAGGTCAATACTCCTTCCACAACTCCAGCGCACTTCGCGCTGACCTGAACCCGAACCGTTTCAATGCCTCTGCGTAAGGGCTGTGCAGGGCCGGCTCTCCGTTGATTTTTTCCACGCTGATGGTATGGAGTGGATTGAACTCCCGGGTGAGCAATTCTTTGAAGAAGGCCAGATACTCCGGAAGCTGCGCGTCCTCGGGCGTCGTGAAAAGCTCCAGTCTCTTCCCGCGGCGTTTGGAAACCATCATCAGCCGGCTGCCGCGATAGACAAGGTATGTGGTGGCTGCGCGCGAAGGAAGATGGGGAAGGAGGGGTTTCAGGAACGGACCGCACAAGGAAGCGGGGTCCTCCGCGCCAGTCCAGTACACGACGTCCTGCGGCAGCGGGTCCTGCAGCATCCGGAAGGCCTCGTGCGAGATGAACTGCGGGCCGGAAATGCCCTCGAAAAAATAACCGGACAGGATCTCGCCGGACAGTTCCATCAGGCGGAGCGACCGGAAGACCGCGCGCCATTGCAAACGCGGAAGCTCGTCCGCAAGCAGTTCGCGGAACAGCACGCCGTAGCGCCGCAGAAGCTGCCGGGCGCGGTCCTTCGACAGTTCCTCTTCTTCGAGAACGTCCCGCTCCTTCGGGAGAGGGTCTATCCGTTGCCAGTGCCCGTCGATGGGACGCGAGACCTTCCAGCGGTCGAAGCCGGAGCGCCGGGAAACCAGCCTTGCCTCATCGCTCACGGCCTGCGCCGTGAATTTATGCAACACCCCTCTTCTGATCGTGCGGAACGTATCGGTCGTAATGTTGCCTTTCCACGCTTGCTTCCAGAGCCGCCCGGTCACCGCGGCGCTGTCTAACCGTGAAAAATCGGCGATCTCGAAGAAGCCGTACCTGCCGCGCCGGTCGGGGACCAACCGGTCCAGTTCGGAAATGTCCTGGGCGCGCTCATCCTCATCGACAAGGCGAAATAATTCGATGTCCTGCGCGAGGGCCAGGCTGATTCGTTTGTGGCCGCAGCCGAGCCAGATCAGGTCGCTCGTTGTCGTGAGGTTGTCCAGCCATTCGCTCCGGTAGGCCCGCATCCGCGCCGGAAGCAGGTATTCTTCCCACGCCTCGGCAGGGGCACGCCATCCGAATAACTGCTCCAGCCGCTGCTGAAGGTCTTCCATGCTTTCTCCCCGCGGAACCAACCCCTGAAAGACCGCTAAAAAAAGCGGGAGCTGCGTGAGAGGCAGCGCCTGAAAAGACGGCCGGCGAAAGCGCCGCGCCATGCGCAAAAGCATTTCGAGATTTTCGCTGTCGCAGATTTCAAGCGCAACGCTCTGTTCGCCGAAACGGTCCATCACCAGCTCCTGGGCCTCGATCAGGGGTTCGATTGCCTGATCGAGCCGCTCCCGGGAAATACCCAGGATATTTTCCACGCGCTCTTTTTCTATCGGGCCGTAGTAGGCAACCCACGAGGAAAGAAATTCGGAAAAGCCGTACTCTTCAGGCGCCGCCGCGGCGTGGGATTGTACGGACGCTTCCTTCAGAAATGCATGGATGCGCTGAAGCAGGCCCTCTTTATCCTCAACAGGTGCAACCGGTTCAAACGATAGTTCGTCAACCGAAAGTGCAAAAGCAATAAGCACTCGCGGCAGGACCTCTACCGCGGCAAGAAGCAACGCTTTGGCGCGTGGCAATGAAATCCAGACGAGCTTCGTCGAGTTGTCTTGCAGCCACTCGCCTGCGTCCGCGTCGTGGTCACGCCGGATCGCGGCAGCCAGCTCTTTCCACTCCGGCTCGGGGACCAAAAGCCGTTCTTTGATCCAGTCGAGCAACTCCTGTGCTGAGCCGGGCGGATATCCCGGCGCCGTGCGCTTGAGCTTTTCGTCCATAACGCGCGCCAGCTCCTCGGGAATTTTCGGCCGCAGGTGCGAGGAAAACAAAAGTTCCTTCACCAGATCGGGCCGGAGCGCCGACTCTTCGGCAAGGAGGGGCGTATCGTCCTCGTACATGTATTTGTTCGTCTGCTTCCAGACCAGGTGCGCTCCAAAGGGAGAAGCAGCGCGCGTCACGGTTTCGGTAACGCGGATTCTGCCGTCCCTCAGCTCCTCAAGCAGCGACTTCAGGTTATCGAGATCGAACTCGTCTTCGAGACAGGTGCGCCACGTTTCGATCAGGATTGGAAAGTCTTCGTAGTTCCTGACGTCTTCGAGCAGTTCCTTGGAGCGCAGCCGGATGAGCCAGAGCGGCATTCTGCGCTTGAAGCTCGCTTTCGGGAGCAGCAGGGCCCGTTCCGCGTTCTCCCGGAACCGCGCGCCGAAGAACCCCGTCTTCTCCAGCCTCCTGCGAAGCAGGGCCTCGACGTTTTCGGAAGACAGAAGACCCATGAGGTCCTGCGCATGAAAATCGTGAGGAAGCATCAGCAACAGTGCGTCATCGTCGCCGATGACCTGAAGCGGTTTGCGCTCCCGCTCTTCCCATGCCTCGGCCAACGCCAGTCTGAAAGGCCGGTTCACTCTTCCGCCCCAGAAGGTATGCAGGATCACCTGCTTGAAGTCCCCTTTCCCCGCAAGGTCTTCTACGTGCTCCAGGAGGAGGTGATGGCGGCCCGGGAGCTTCTCTCCCGTGGCCTCCTTCTGCATCTTTAAAAACCCGATCAGCTCATTGGCGGCCGTTTCCTCCATGGCATATCGGTCCAGAAGCTCGCGCCGAAATTCGGGAGCATTGAGACGGCCGTCGGCGTGCTCGAGAAAAAGTCCGATCCGTTCGGAAAGATGAAAGTCGCGGTCCTGCTCCTCCGCCTTCCAGAACGGGAAGATGCCGAAGGCGGAGCGCGCGGGCGAGACCTCCACGTCGTTGTGGGTGAACTTCTCGATGCGCCAGAGCTGGGACCCGAGGGTGAAGGTGTCTCCGAGGGACCGTTCCCATACGAACTCCTCGTCCAGCTCGCCGATCTTGGCGCGGCTGCCCGTCAGGCGCAGGTCGAAGTAGCCCCGCTCCGGGATCGTCCCGCCGGAGGAGTAAAGGAGATAGGCGACCTCGCTGTGCGCCTGGATCGTGTTGTCGATCTTGTCGAGCGAAACGCGCGCCTTCAAGGCCCGCAAGCGGCTGTCCGCGTACCGTCCCGCGAGCATTTCGAGCAGGAGGTCGAAGTGCCGGCGCGGCAGCTCGCGGTACGGGTACGTTGATTTTATAAAAGCATAGAGCTCGTCGATGTCCCAACGCTCCATCGCTGTCATGGACAGGATCACCTGGGCCAGGACGTCCAGCGGCGCTTCCACCGGATGGACCTCTTCTATATCCTGGTCCAGCACCGCGCGCGCCATCACCGCCGCGTCTACGAAGTCCCGGCCGTGGGTCGGGAAGAGCGAGCCGCGGCTCACCTCGCCCACGAGATGGCCGGAGCGGCCGATGCGCTGCAGGGCCGACGAGACCGAGCGGGGCGTCTGGATCAGGACCACCCGGTCGAGGCTCCCGATGTCGATCCCCAGTTCGAGCGAGTTCGTGGCCACGATGGCCTTGAGTTCATTGTTCTTGAGTTTCTGCTCCACGGCAAGCCGGATCTCGCGCGCCAGCGAACCGTGATGCGCGTAGGCAAGCTCCTCGGGCTCTCCTTCGTTGATCAGCCGCGTTACTTTTTCCGTGGTCCTTCTGCTGTTGGCGAACAGGAGGGTCGAGCGGTGCCCGGTGATGATTTTCTTGAATGCATCAATAAGCGCCGGCCACCAGGAGTCATCGGCCATCTTCTCTCGCGCGTCTGACGGGAATGAGACCGTGACCTCGTATTTTTTGTTCTCCTGGGAACGGATGATCGAGACCGGGCGCTTTTCATAATGGCTGTCCTTGCCCTTGCCGGTCCGGCGATACCCTCCCATAAATCCGGCAACCACTTCAGGAGGATTGACCGTTGCCGAGAGCGCGATGCGCTGGAACTCGCCCGAGAGCGGAACGAGCCGGTCCACGGCGGTGATCAGGTGAGTGCCCCGCTTGGTCCCGACCACGGCATGGATTTCATCGAGAATCACCGTTGCGATCCCGGTCAGCATGGAGCGGCCGCTGTGCGAACTTAAAAGAAGATTGAGGGACTCCGGCGTGGTGATCAGTATTTCCGGCGGACGCCGGACCATCTTGCGGCGTTCTTCGCCGGGCGTGTCGCCGCTCCGGGTGAAAACGGAAATTTCCGGGAACGGCGCTCCCGCGCGGGAGAACTGGTCCCGCAATTCTTCGAGCGGCTTGAGCAGGTTCCTTTGGACGTCGTTGTTCAACGCTTTCAGGGGGGAGAGGTAAAGAACGCGCACCGCGCCTTTCGGCCATGCACCGGTGACGAGCTGATTGATCCCCCACAAAAAAGCGGCGAGGGTCTTGCCGCAGCCCGTGGGCGCGGTCACGAGCGCGTGCTTTCCCTTGACTATCTCGGGCCAGGCTTTCTCCTGGATATCGGTGGGTATCCCGACTTTTTCGGAGAACCATTGTTGGATGAGCGGATGAAAAAAAGAAAGACCGGATGCGGTCATGATAAGCTTCCTCTCCTAAAAACATAGACCAGGAGGGAAGAAAAAGCAAGGGGGAGTTCAGAAGATGATGGAGAGCGCACGATCATCCTTGAAGATTATTTCCCGTCCGCGTTGTTACTGCGCGTTTGTCTCGTCCGCTTCCAGAGCAGGTAACCGGCAACAACGAGGACGACCGCAACCGAGCCGATTTCAAGAATATGATGGATCCTTTTCGTTTCCCTGGCCCATTCTTCTTCCAGAAAGTAGCCAAGTGAGATAAAAGTGATCGACCAGCTAAACCCGCCGGTATACGCGAAAAGGGCGAATTCCCAGAAGGTCATCTTCGACGTTCCCGCGGTAATGGCAGTCACGTGCCGCACACCCGGCAGGAAATAGCCTATCATCAGCGCCCATTTTCCCGAGTGTTTGTACCAATCGTGCATCCTCCCGAGCTTCTCCGGGGTCACGCGGAAGATGCCGCCGAATTTACGGACAAGGTAGAGGCCGAAGGTCCTGCCCAGAACGTAGTTAAACGTCATGCCGCAGATACTGCCGAGGAACGCCATGGCAACCGTCGGCCCCGGCAGGAGCCTGCCTTTGTAAATAAGATGGCCGAGATAGGCAAGCAGCCACTCGTCCGGCACAGGCAGGCCTATTATGCCGAAGGCGAAAAGCGCGAAGATGACGCCGTACCCGTGTACGGCAATCCAGTGAATAATCGTTTCTATCATAAAGGCGGAAACAGAACGGGCGCAGAACGGAACAACGTCCTGCGCCCGACGATCAATAACCTATTTCTGTTTTTTGAATATCTCCTCAAAGAATTTCTGCATATCTTCCCACGAGCCCCTGTCCGCGTCCGCATTGTAGGCCAGCGGGAGGTTGAACTTCTTGCCGAGTTCCGTCGCCTCGGGGTTTGTGAAGCTGTGGATAGCGCCGCGATAGGCAGTCACCTGGAAGTCCGCCTTAGCTGCCGTCATTTCATCCATGAATGCCTGGACCGCCTCATCCGGCACGAATTTGTCGTCCGCTCCGGTGTATACCCGGATCTTGGCCTTGATCTTTCCCGGCTCTGCGGGTTTCACCGCCCCAAGACTGCCGTGGAAGCTGGCGACTCCCTTAAGGTCAACTCCTTCTCGCGCCATGTTCAGGGCCACGCCGCCGCCGAAGCAGTAGCCGACGGCCGCGGTCCGTTCGGGATCTACGGTCGGTTGCTTTTTGAGGTAGTTCAGCGCAGCCTCAAACCGGGCCTTGGCTACGTCGAAGTTCTTCATTGTTTCCGAAGAAAATTTCTTTGCGTCGTCGGGGTGCATGGCCTGCTTTCCTTTGCCGTACATGTCCACCGCAAGGGCCGTGTAGCCGAGCTCCGCGAGCATACGCGCGCGAGTTCTGGCATATTCGTTATGCCCCCACCATTCGTGGACCACGAGAACGCCCGGACGCTTGCCCTTCACTGCATCGTCGTAAGCCAGGTAGCCTTTCATCACCACGCCCTGGGCCTTGTAGTCAACGGCCTTCCCCACCACCTTTGCCTCCGCTGATGTGAACCCGACTGCCAAAACCGCAAAAACCATGATTGCTGAAAAAATCGATGCCCGTCCCATAGTACCCTCCTTGATGAGAAGTAAAATGTGAAACGAAAAACAGACAGGTTTAATTATAGCAGAAGATGAGGACAACGGGGGGGCTACCGGTTCCGTTCCTTCACGACCCGGTCTATTTCGCGTTTAGATTCCTTGGCTTTGATCGTCTCCCGCTTGTCGAAAGATTTTTTCCCCTTTGCGAGGCCGATCAGCACCTTTGCCTTGCCGCGCACGAAATAAATCTTGAGTGGGATGAGCGTGAAGCCCTTCTGGGTCATCTTGTTGATGAGCTTTCGGATCTCTTCGCGGTGCAGCAGGAGCTTGCGCGTGCGGAGCGGCTCGTGGTTCATGATGTTGCCGTGGGGATAGGGACTGATATTCGCGTTCAGAAGGAACAGCTCGTCGTTCTTCACGATGGCGTAGCTGTCCGTCAGGTTGGCGAGGCCCAGGCGCAGGGACTTCACCTCCGTGCCCTGGAGCACGAGCCCTGCTTCGAGGGTCTCCTCGACGAAGAAGTCGTGGAATGCCTTACGGTTCGTGGCGACCGCGGTATTTTTTTCTTTTTCCGTCATACGTTCACCGTCAGTTGTACATTGTAGCCGAAACGCCGCAAAGTTCAAGACCTTTGTTCAGGATAAAGGGGGAAGTGGACGGCGAAAAGAAGAAGCCAGATGAATAACACGGGCGAAAAGCGCTTATCGTCAGAATCCTTATTGGTTAGGCTGCCTTCTGGATCTCTTTAGCTTCATACTCGGGGAACATGATGATGGCAGGATGAACGTCGAAGGCCTTTGCGAGTTGCTCTACGCGCCTTTTACCGATCTCCACTTTGTCGTTTTCCAAGGGACTAATATTCGTGGTGCTGATGCCCGAGCGTTTTGCGAGTTCAGCCTGGGTCCAGCCCTTTAATTCCCGGAGCATCCGAATGACCTCGCCCGTCGTTAGTTTGGCATGCGGCTTTGCCGGAATAAATTCACTTCGTTTACGAACCTTCATACGTCCTCCTAATAATTGTGCGGAGTTATCTCCAAAACGAGGACCGTGACGATGTCCTTTTCAACGGCATAGATGACGCGGTAGTGCAGGCTCAAGCGTGACGACCGCTGATCAGAACGATCGCCTTTAAGCTTCTCATCATGGAACCCGGGAAATTCGCGGAGCTTATCAGGCCCGTGTCGATATACGATGCTTTTCCAAAGCTCATATTTTTTCGCGACCCCGGCAGGAAGCTTGCGGCAAATCTTATCGATGTCGCGATGCTCTTTTATCCGCCACATTGTTGTTTATAATAACTTATTAACTTTAATAAGTCAAGGGTGTTGTTGGACAGGCCTTTGTTCAGAATAAAGGGAGAGACGGTATAATTTTTTTACCTGCCAGGGAACAAATTACCCATTCCCCTTGTCTAATCGGCTAAGAGGGCAATTCCTCTTACAATCAAACCTCATAAGAAAGGAGAACAGCAATGAAAAGCACTATAATCACAGCACTTGTTTTTGTCATGACCGCAGCAATGCCTGCTTTTGGCATGGGCAGGCAGCCATCGCAGGAGGCAGTCAGCATCGAGGTCGTGTCCGACACGGGAAGCGTTTTTCAGAGTATCCCTTACAATGACTTCTGGAAAGGCGACACGCATGTTTTCAAGAACTATCTTGACGCGCGCAAGGGAGAACAGTACGGGATCATCATCAGGAACAGGACGTCAACAAGAATAGGCGTAGTCATTGCCGTGGACGGCAGAAACATCATCAGCGGCAAGCAGTCGAATCTCGGGAACAATGAGAACATGTACATCGTGAATGCCGGGGAAACCACGCGGCTCGACGGGTGGCGCACCAGCCAGGACCAGGTACATCGCTTCTTTTTCACGGACGCGGCGGACTCCTACAGCGTCAAAACCTTTGCGGATTCCTCGGCAATGGGCGTGATCGGCTTGGCAGTGTATAGGGAAAAAGAGACGCCCCGACCTCTGTTGGAGAAGAAGCGCGAATCATCAGGTGCATCAGCACCAACTGCAAAAAAATCACTGAGCGCGGACCGCGCGCTTGCCACCGAGGACGCCGGCACGGGCTTCGGCGACGCCCAGTACTCGCCGGTCATCACCGTGCAGTTCGATCCCGAACGCGCGCCTGTGCAGAAGACGCTCATCAAGTATGAATGGCGCGATACGCTCTGCAGGAAAGGGATCCTGCGATGCAACAAGGAACTCGGCAACCGGCTCTGGGATGAAAACCAGTATGCGCCTTATCCTCCCGGATATCCGAGGAACTGAGGGAAGCAGAAGAGGGAAGTTTTTGCGGCCGCGTACCCTGACAGGTGCGCGGCCGTTGGTATGTTGTAGCTGAAACGCCGTAAAAGTTCAGGATAAAGGGAAAAGGTAGATGAACGCGAAAGCTTCACATCAGGTTCACCGGATCAACATCAATAATCACCCGGCACTTCCTGCCGTATTTCTCCTCGACCGCGTTTTTGCCTTCGATTGCGAGCGTCTTGATCTTGTCGCGATGCTGAGACAGGAGCAGCAGGTGGAACCGGTACTGGCCGCGCACCCGCGAGATCGGCGCGGGGGCCGGGCCGAGAAGTATGGTGTCCTTGCCTCGCATCAGATGGCGGATACGGTTCTGCGCCGTCTTCGCCGCTTCCGCGGCATGGGATTCCTGAACACTCTTGATTTCGAGCTTGATGATGCGGCCGATAGGCGGATAATGAAGCTCGGTGCGATACGCGATCTCTTCGTTGTAGAACCCTTCGTAGTCATGGGTCCTGCTGTGCCGGATAGAGTAATGGTTCGGGTTCATGGTCTGGATGATCACCTCGCCGCCTAACTCTCCTCTGCCCGCCCTGCCTGCCGCCTGGGTGATGAGCTGGAACGTTTTTTCCGCTGACCGGAAGTCCGGCAAATTCAGCCCCGTGTCCGCGTCCACTACGCCGACGAGAGTCACTGCCGGGAAATCGTGGCCTTTGGCGACCATCTGCGTGCCGAGCAGGATGTCCACCTCTCGCCGGTCGACCTGCTGTAGGAGCGTGTCGTAGGCGTCTCTCCCTTTGACCGTGTCGCTGTCCATTCTCTTCATGCGAGCTTCGGGGAACAGGGCCTGGAGCTCTTCTTCGACCCTCTGTGTGCCTGATCCGAGCAGCTTCAGCTCGATGCTCGAGCAGGTCGGACACCTGTCCGGCGGCGTGGTAAGAAACCCGCAGTAGTGGCACTTGAGTTTGCCCTCGCTCTTGTGGAACGTGAGCGACACGCTGCAGCTCGGGCATTTGATTGCCGCGCCGCATTCGCGGCAGATGAGCACGGACGAAAAACCCCTGCGGTTTAAGAGCAGGAGCGTCTGCTCATTCCGTTCGAGCCGCTGCTTGATATGCTCGATGAGAAGAGGGGAATAGAGCGAGGAAGGGGGCAGCGTTTTCACGTCCACTATCGCCACCTCGGGCATGGGCCGGTGGTCCACGCGGTTCGAAAGATGAAGATAGTGGTACTTGCCGCTCTTCGCGTTGTAATAGCTCTCAAGGGACGGCGTGGCCGAGCCGAGCACGGCAACGGCATTCTGGAACTTCGCGCGCATGACGGCCGTGTCCCGCGCATGGTAGCGAAGACCTTCGTCCTGCTTGTACGAGTTCTCGTGCTCTTCGTCCACAATCAGGAGGCCGACTTTTTTAAACGGAGCGAAGACCGCGGACCGGGCTCCGATGGCCACGTCCACCACGCCTGACAATATCCGGCGATATTCGTCGGCCCGTTCCCGGTCCGTAAGCCCGCTGTGCAGCACGGCCACGCGGTTGCCGAAGCGCTGACGGAACCTGCCAAGAAGCTGCGGCGTAAGCGCGATCTCCGGGACCAATACGATGGCGCCGCTGCCGCTCCCGGCGAGCCGCGCGATTGCGTGGAGATAGACCTCGGTCTTGCCGCTCCCGGTCACGCCGTGCAGAAGAAAGACGGAGAATGCCTTGTTGGAAACCGCTTCATTGATCCTGCGCACTGCTTCCGCCTGCTCGGGCATGAGCGCGGGCGGACTGCTCGGCGTGAAATCCGGGGATTCCGCCTGACCCGGCGCATCGCGCTCGACGATTTCGATAATGCCCGCTTCCACAAGCGTCTTCATCGTGGCGCGCGAAAAAGCTCCCAGGGACCCGAGCTCCCGTTCTCCCGATTCGCTGAGTAAACCGACCAGAGCAGCCTGCTTCGCTCCCCGCAAGGGAGGGGCTGATTGTTGCAGCAGGCGGACATATTTCTTTGTTCTGGGTTTCGCCCGCGCGATGGCCTTGGGTATGAGCGCTTCTATCGTTTGACCCAGCGGGTACAGGTAATAATCCGCCATCCAGCGCGCAAGGGTGATGAGCTCCGGCGGGAGGGCGCCGTCGATGATTTCGATAATGGACTTGAGGCCTGTTTTCGCGGCCTCCTGCGTGAAGCCGATGACCGTGCCGGGAATGCGCCTGCTCCCGAACGGCACCAGCACGCGCGAACCGGGTATGAGACGGCCGCGCAGCTCATCCGGGGCGCGGTAATGGAACGTTTTATTGACGGAGACGCCGACGGCTATATCAACGACATGATTGGGCATGGGTGAGTCACGCGGGTCAAGGGGCCAGGGCCAAGTTTGATGAAAGCTGCGCGAAGTGGGTCTTATCTGTTTTCTGACTTCTAACTTCTAACTTCCGGTTTCTGGGGACTCGTTTCCTTCTCGCTCAGGATGTCCTTGAGCTCGCTCATGAACTCGTTGATGTCCTT
>JBGOTO010000074.1:0-12996 GCA_041476485.1 Nitrospirota bacterium | reverse complement strand
CGTTTATTGACATGCTGGAGCGTGTTGAGGAAGTTTTCGCGGTCAGTATCATCTTTAAATACTGGCTTCTTCTCATTGCCGCGAGACGTTACGTGATAGACTGCACCGGCGTATTCTATGCGGAGGGGGCGGGTCACAAGAGGAATTTAGCAAATAATGAGGAGAATGTCAAATTAAAAGACCTGACCCTGATATGCTGCTGATATGCTGCGGTCCATAGTCGCCTCACCTTATTTCTTGCCGCTCCGGTCTTCCCTCAGCGTTTTTTCACCTGGCAGTTCGTAAACGTGATCTCTTGTTCAAAGGGGTTCCCGCCGTAGGAGCCGGTGATGTTCAGCTTCTGGGGCACTGACAGGCCGTTGACCTCCTGGTACCGAATCTGAACTTGCAGCTTCGTCGCTTCTTCGGGCGACTTGCCTTGATAGTCGGCTTGGTAGCCGGAGAGCTGGAGGCCTCTGGCGGTCCGGTTGAATTGCGGCCGGATGACGCTGATAAACTCGGCGGTGGTGACGTTCAACTCGCTGATGGAGAAATCCTTGTTCATGATGGTCACGATGGTTGCGGACCCTTCCTTATAGAAGAGGCCCCATTTCGGCCCCTGGTCTTCCAGCCGGTAATCGCCGTCAATTTCCGGGAAAGGGGAATAGAGGAGAAAGGGGGCCCACGTTTGGAAGAAACCGGTGAGCATTTGCTCCATGCCGCTGAAAATCTGGTCGAGGCCTTTCGCCATTTGTTCGTTCGTTGCGGGAAACGTGTTATGGGTCACTTTGGCGGTGCCATCCGGCCCGAGGAAGAGCGTGAACTGGAGCTGCTTCAAGACTTTCATCGCCTCATCAGCGCCGGTGGGGTTGGACTGTCGTTGCCCTGCCATCATTGCTTCCCAGTTCGGCGCCACACTGCATTGAAATTCGACCAGGCCCTGGGCCCGCAGGTTGTAATAGGCGTCGCGGGCCTGCTTAACGACTTCTTTTTTGTCAGCAGCTTTGTCAACAGCGTAAGCTGGCGCTCCCGGTGAAAAAACCAAACAGCAGCACAGGAATGCCGGCACACACCAGGTAAACCATTCGAACTTTTTCATACTTGCCTCCCCTTGACATTCGTCGGCTGGAGCTGTCTCGCCCCTAGAGCAACCGGTTATCATGATCTTGGCCGTTTCACCATGGCGGCGGCCCTTACGCTGCGAAAAAGCCGAGGATAGCGCCCAGCGTGGCGCGCATGTCGCGCCGAGGCATGACCATGTCGATCATACCGTGCTCCAGCAGAAATTCCGCCCGCTGGAAGCCGGAAGGAAGCTGCTGTTTGATCGTCTGTTCTATCACGCGGGGCCCGGCAAAGCCGATAAGGCTCTTGGGTTCCGCGATGATGATGTCGCCGAGCATGGCGAAACTCGCGGTGACTCCGCCGAAGGTCGGGTCCGTGAGCACGGAGATAAAGGGGAGGCCCGCTTGGCCCAGCCGCGCCACGGCCGCCGAGGTCTTCGCCATCTGCATGAGCGAGAGGATGCCCTCCTGCATGCGCGCCCCGCCCGAGGAAGCGACCGAGAGGAAAGGCGTCCGCTTCTCGATGGCCCGCTCGACCGCGCGCACGATCTTCTCACCGACCACCGAGCCCATGCTGCCGCCCATGAAGTTGAAATCCATGACCACGACGGTCACGGCCCTGCCGCCGATCTTGGCCTCGCCCGAGATGACCGCGTCCTTGAGCCCTGTTTTTTTGCGGCTGCTTTTGAGCTTGTCCTTGTAGTCCTTGAACGAGAGGAAATCCCGGGGCGAAAGACCGTCCTCCACCTCGATGAAGCTGCCCTCATCCACGAGATAGGGCAGCCGCTCCGAGGCCGAGATACGGAAATGGTAGTCGCACTTGGGGCAAACCTTGTAGTTCTTGTCCACCTCTTTGCGGTAGATGATCTCCTTGCAATTGTCGCACTTCACCCAAAGCCCTTCGGGTATTTTTACCTTTTTCGCCTGCGTCCCCGGCACGGCGCCCTCGGGACGTTCTTTCTTAAACCAAGTCATGTCTCTCCTTATATGGCAAGCGCCGAATCTTCAATAAGCTTAAAGCATCAAACGCCGAATTCCGGATTTGTTTAAAAATGGGAACTACTCAGGTCTGCAGCGGAGCGCAGGCGCAATAAAGCGCGCGGGAATCGACGCACGGACATCAAGCAAGGTAAGGCTTGTGGTCAACTCCGAAATTTCCTTAATTATCCGGCGCGCCTTGCGCAAAGTGAAGCAGCTGACCTGAGTAGTCACTAAAAATGGTACGTTTTCCCTTCTTTCAAAATCTTCACGTTCCGCCTCCCCATGGCGCGAAGGTCGCTGATTACTTTCTTTTCATACGCCGGTTTAATGTGGTAAATGTAGATCGGCACGTCTCCCACGCGCGCGTACTCGAGGTCCCGGTGGAGCTGCTGCGGCGTGAAGTGCCCGCTCACCTCGGCCAGCGCGTCGAACTCATCCGGGAACGACGTATCGACGATGATTGCTTTGAGATTTTTTGCCCGGCGCGCCACCTGCCAGAGAAGCTCGCTCGGCCCCGTATCGGCGCTGTACAGGATTGCAGATTTGGCGTCGCTCACCAGGAAGCCGACCGCCGGCACCGGGTGGTTCATGGGAATGGGCTTGATCTTGAGCCCCGCCACCTTCAGCTCTTTCCCCGCCCGGAACGGTTTATACGTAAGCACCGGGTTCTTGCGGTCGGGTATCGAGGTGAAATCCGGCCAGATCAGGTTGTTCATCAGATGCTTCTTGATGGCGTCTATCACCTGCGGCAGCGCCCGGATATTCACCGGCCTCTTGATCCTGCCGATGATATTGTCGGCAAGAAAGAGTATGCCTTTCACGTGGTCCAGGTGGGGATGGCTGATGAAGATATCGCTCAGGTTCGTCTGCCCCTTCAGGCTGAGGGCAGCGGTAATCGTGCCCGCGTCCAGCATGACAACGTCGTTTACGAGAAATCCCGGCGGCCTGTGCCCGATGGTTTCCGATCCGGAGCAACCCAGAATTTTTACCTTCATGCGCCCTCCCCTTCTTTGCGTATTATTTCAACCCAACGAGATCGTAGATCACCACGGGGAGCTGTTTCCCCTTCACGGTAACGGAGGCCAGCTCTTTCGCTTCCACGATGTCTTTCACCTTTGCATAGGTATATTCGGATATGATGATATGATTATTATACTGTCTTGTCAAGCTCTCCAGGCGCGCGCCGAGGTTCACATTGTCGCCGATTACCGTATAGTCCATTTTTTTGCCCTCGGCACCCATGTTCCCCACCACCATCTCGCCGGTGTTGATCCCGATCCCGATGTCGATAACGTACTTGCCTTCGGCGGTCCATTTCTGCTGCAGCTCCTTGAGCCTTTTGATCATGGCAAGGGCGCACTTGACCGCGCTCTCGGCATGGTCCGGCTGCCCCACAGGCGCGCCCCAGAGGGCCATGATCGCGTCTCCGACGAACTTGTCCAGGGTGCCCTCATGTTCGAATATGACGTTCGTCATCGCCCCGAGGTATTCGTTCAGCTGGGACACGACCTCTTCGGGCTGGTGCTTCTCGGAAAAGGATGTAAAGCCCCGGATGTCGGAGAAGAGCACGGTAATCTCTTTGCGGTCGCCGCCGAGCTTGGCCTTGCTCGGGTCCCTGATGAGCTCGTCCACGATGCGCTTCGAGACGTAGCTCGAGAACATTTTTCGGATGTCGCGGGCGCGCCGCTCTTCCATGAAGAACCGGTAGGCGGTCTGGCTCGTATACCCGAAAAAGAGCGCGGACGCGGGATAGACGAGGTTGAACCAGACGCCCTTGGCCGCGAACAGGTAGTACACAAAGCCCGCGAAGCCGCCAAAGAGGGCAAGGAACAGCGCCGCGCCTGCCTTGGCCCCGAGCCGAGGCAGGGTAACGCCGAGCACGATCGCAAACAGAACGATCAGGAGCAGAACGCTCACATCCGTGCGGTAGATGAAATCCCGGTGCAGGATGTTGTCCACCACGCTCGCATGCTTCTCGATCCCCGCCATGTTGGAAGAGAACGGCGTGACGCGAAGGTCGTAGATGCCGATGGCCGTGGCGCCGATCAACACGATCTTGTTTTTGAACTTGCCCTCGACCTTGGGGTCCCGGTCGAGCAGGTCGGAGATGCTGTACACGGGAAAGGTGTTGCTCGGCCCCCGATAGTTGATCAGCATGCGGCCATGCTCGTCCGTCGGGATCACGGTAGTGCCGAGGGACACGGACCCCCGGTAGTCGAGCGCCAGGTCCTCGTTTTTCAGCCCTTGATACAGCCGCGCGGCCTGCAGCCCGATGGGCGCAAAATAATCGCCCTGATACTCGACCGCGAGGATCTCCCAGCGGAGCGTGCCGTCCCCGTCGGGGACCATGTTGATATGCGCCATCGCTTCGGCCACCGATGAAAACCGGTACAGCGTGGGAAGCACCATCTTGGCCCGGAGAGGGAAGAACGGCTCGTCGGAGTGTTTAATGACCGCAAAGGCCGAAGGAGTCATAACGTCAAGCTTCTTGTCGGTAAAGCCCGATTCCTTGTACCCCGCTTCGGAAAAGTCGAATACCGCGGGCAGGACCACGCGGCCGCTTCGCCGTATGGCGCCCTGAAACAGGTCGTCTGATTCCACATTTTCCGATTCGGAAAAAAACACGTCGAACACGATGACCTTTGCGCCTTCTTCCGTGAGCCGGTCCACCACGCGGCCCCAGACAGAGCGGGGCCAGGGAAAGCGGCCCAGCTTTTTGATGCTCTTCTCGTCGATCGCCGCGATCACCGTCTCCGGGCCCGGGGCAATCTTGCCCCGGATCGTGAACCGCATGTCCAGCGTTTTTTCTTCCAGCACTTCGAAGAACCTGACGTTGCCCAGATGCAGGACCGAAAGCGTCACCGCCACAATTAGCGCTATGATGATGCCTGCCCTTTTGCCGGTTTGTCGTATCATTTCAACTCCTCGTATGAAACAACCAATTCGGCTGAATGCTTACTGTTTTTTTGGTTTATCTTTTTATTCCGCATTCCGCAATCCGCATTCCGCACTTCGCTACGCCATCTCCCCGAATATCTCCCGCATCTCAAGGTAGCGCAGGAGTTTTTCCACCTGGTCCTGGCTCATGATGCGGACCTTGTCGCCGGAAACTTCGATGATCCTGACGCTCGCCAATTTTTCGAGGATCATCCGGGCCTGGGAAACTTCGATGCCGGCGAGGCCCGCAAGTTCCTCGATCGTGGCGATAAACTCGCCCGTCTTTTTCTGCTCCTTCACCTGTTTGGCGAGGATGCTCACCAGACGGCTGGTATTGTCCTTGATCATCAGGGATTCCATCTGGTCGTTGGCCTCGCGCAGACGGTCGGCCAGCCGCTTGATGAACCGGACGGCGATCTCCGCGTTGCCGCGGATGAGGGCATCGAAGGTTTTCCGGTCGATCACGAGCATTTCGCAGTCTTCGACCGTTTCGGCGCTCGCGGAGCGGGGCTTGTCGTTCAGGATGGCCATCTCGCCGAGAAACTCTCCCTTCTCGAGCGTGGCGAGGGTCTTCTCCACGCCTCGGATCCGTTTGCTGATCTTCACCTTTCCCGACTGGATGATGTACATCTCCTCGCCGCGGTCCCCTTCCTGAAAGAGCACCGTGCCCGCGGGGATTTTTTTTCCGAACTTCGAAAACAACTGTTCCTGGATATCGCTCATAGATTGCCCCCTTCATGAAGAAAAATAGCAACTACTCAGGTCTGCTGCGGAGCGCAGGCGCAATGAAGCGCGCGGCGACCGATGCACGGACATCAAGCAAGGTGGGGCTTGTGGTCGACTTCGAAATTCCCTTAATTATACGGCGCGCCTTGCGCAAAGCGAAGCAGCTGACCTGAGTAATCGCGAAAAATAGTACAATGAAAATCCGGACCTCGTCCCGTGCGGGCTCCGCGCGCGGGCTTCCCTTTCGTCATCCGTTTATGATTGTTATGTCGCCCGCGTCGCAGGCCCGCAGGAAGGCCCCCACGATCGCGGGATCATATTCCTTCCCGGAACATCGCTTGATCTCTTCCGCGGCGGTTTTCCAGTCCGCCGCCTTGCGGTACGGGCGGTCGGTGGTAATAGCGTCAAAGGTATCGGCGATGGAAATGATCCTCGCGTGTATTGGGATGTCTTCGCCCGCGAGTCTGTCGGGGTAGCCGTTCCCGTCCCACTTCTCGTGGTGGGCCCGCAGGATTTTCCTGACTTGCTTCATATGTTCGATGTGTTCGAGGATGTCCTCTCCCACGAGCGGGTGCTCGCGCATGTGGGCGACCTCGTCCTGATTGAGCCGGTCCTGCTTCAGGAGAACGCTGTCCTTGATGCCGATCTTCCCGATATCGTGCAGCACCGCCGCCAGTCTCAGGTCCTCCATGTCGGTCAACGGGGGCTCCATGTGCCGCGCGATCGCCGTGCTGTACTCCACGACGCGCTTGATGTGTCCGCCGGTGTAGGGGTCTTTTTTCTCGACCGCGGCCGCCAGCGCTTCGGCCGTGTCGAGAAACGTTTCTTTGAGTTCCGCGTACAGGTGCGCGTTCTCGAGCGCAACGGCCACCTGGTTGGAGAGCGCCCAGCAGTTCTCCATATCTTCCCCGGAGAAGTCCGCGCCCCCCTTCTTGTTGATTGCCTGGAGCACGCCGATCACCATTCCCTTCGAACGCACCGGCACGCAGACCATGTTCCGGGTGATGAATTCGGTGATGGTCTGGGCCCTCCGGAAATAACGGGGATCATTCTGCACGTCGTTGATCAGGGCCGGTTGATCGTTCGCCGCGACCCATCCGGCGATGCCCTCGCCCATTTTCAGGCGCATCTTTTTTACCTGCTGTTCTTTTTCGCCGAGCGCAACCTCGAAAAAGAGGTCTTTGGTCTTCTCGTCGACCAGGAGCAGTGATCCCACCTCGGCGTCGAGAAGGCTGGTCACCGCCTCGATGGCCTTTTTGCGGACCTCACGCTGATTGAGCGACGAGTTCAAGACCATCGCCAGTTCCATCTGGGTCGTCCGGCGTCTTGCCACCCGTATGCTTTCGGCAAGAAGGGTCGTATAGGCGACATCGAGGGCAAGCTGGCCCGCAAGGGTCTCGAGCATCTCCTCGTCGTGCCTGCCGAACTGGCTCTTCCCTTTTTTGTTGATGATCTCGATCACGCCGATCACTTTATCGGTCGTACGAAGGGGCGCCGCAAGGATGTTCTGGGTCGGGAAGTGCAGTTCGTCGCTGATCGTGCTGCTCCAGCGCGGGTCGAGGGACACCGTGGGGCTGTGGTACGTTTTCCCCGTTTTAAAGACCCACCCTGCGATCCCTTCTCCGGGCGGAATCCGCCGGCCGATGAGCCGGCGGGAACCGGGGCCGGAACTCGCGCGAAACACGAGCTGACCGTCTGCATGCAGGAGAATAGAGCCCGCAATGGTCCCCGTCAGCTTGAGAATGACTTTGAGGTAATCGGCGAGCAGGACGTCCACTTCAGCGGGGCCGATCGTCTTGCCGGTCAGGAGCGTTTGCTTGGCCTTTTGGAGCAGGGCCATTTTCTTAAAGCCCGAGAGTTCGGACCTCAGGTAGTCAAGCCCCTTCACCGGTATTTGGGATGTTTTTACAGTTGTCTTTTTTCCGGGCCGCGGCCCCGGAGACGTTTTTCTCGAACTGCGCTTTGGTCTGCTTTTATCGATCGCCATGTCCCGCAAGCACCCCCTGTTTCAGCGCTTTTACAAAAGCGACGGCCTTGCTCGCCAATTCCGGATTGCCGGTCTGTTCCTCGATGACCTTCACCAGTGCGCTTCCGACGATCACCCCGTCCGCGCCCCAGTGCGCCACCTGCGCCGCCTGGTCGGGCGACGAGATGCCGAAGCCCACCGCGACCGGTTTGTCCGTAATCGCCTTGATCCGCTGGAGCGAGTCCTTGACGGAATGCTGAATATCGGTCCGCGCGCCGGTCACGCCCGTGAGCGACACGTAATACACAAACCCCTGCGAGACCTTGCTTACCAATTTGATCCGATCATCCGTGCTCGTGGGCGCAAGCAGGAAGATCGTGTCCAGTCCCGCATTCTTCGCCAAAGGGATGAGCGTCCCCGCCTCTTCAGGAGGCAGGTCCGGCAGAATGATCCCGTCGAGACCGGCAGCAGCCGCATCGTGAACGAACCGCTCTTCCCCATACTTGAAAATCAGGTTGTAATAGGTCATGAGGATGAGCGGAATCCTGCTCGTTTTCCGCACGTCGGCGATCAGTCCGAGTACGTCGGCGATGCTCGTGTGATTTTTGAGCGACCGGATGGCCGCCTTCTGGATCGTCGGCCCGTCGGCCAACGGATCGGAAAAAGGCGCGCCGAGTTCAATTATATCACAGCCCGCTTTTTCCATCTCCAGGATGAGCGTTTTCGTCGTCGCGAGGTCCGGGTCCCCCGCCATGATATAGGGGATAAGCGCGGTCTCGTTCTTCTTCTTAAGACGGTTGAAAGTATTTTTTATTCTGGACATATTGAATTTTTTATTTTGATTTTAATCCCTGTTCATCACTATCCACACAATTCCACACCCTTGATCTTTGCCACCTGCATCACGTCCTTGTCGCCGCGGCCGGAGAGGTTCACGATAATGACTTTGTCTTTGCCAAGCGTCGGCGCCAGCTTGAGACAATAAGCGACCGCGTGCGCGCTCTCTAACGCGGGGATGATGCCTTCGAGGCGTGAGAGCAGGTCGAAGGCCTCCATCGCCTCTTCATCCACGGCATAGGTGTATTCGATGCGGCCGGTATCGTGGTACAACGCATGTTCGGGACCGACCGCCGCGTAATCGAGGCCCGCCGACACGGAATGGGTCATCTCGATCTGCCCCTGCTCGTCCTGGAGCACGAAGGTCTTGCAACCCTGCAGCACGCCCAGCGACCCGCCGGCGAACCGAGCCGCATGCTTGCCCCGCTCGATGCCGAGACCTCCGGCCTCGATGCCGTACATCTTGATCGATGCGTCGTCCAAAAATTCATAGAACAGGCCCATGGCGTTCGATCCGCCGCCCACGCAGGCAACGAGACAGTCAGGAAGCCTGCCTTCGAACTTCATGATCTGTTTCTTCGCCTCACGCCCGATCACGGACTGGAAATCCCGCACCATCATCGGGAAGGGATGGGGACCATAGACCGTGCCGAGCACGTAATGCGTGTTCGCCACGTTCGTGATCCAGTCGCGCATGGCCTCGTTGATTGCGTCTTTGAGCGTCTTGCTGCCGAGGTCCACGGGCCGCACCGTGGTCCCGAGGAGCTTCATGCGAAAAACATTGAGAGACTGGCGCGCCACGTCGTCGGTCCCCATGTAGACTTCGCAGTCGAGCCCGAACATGGCGGCGGCAGTCGCGGTGGCGACTCCGTGCTGGCCCGCACCCGTCTCGGCAACAACGCGGGTCTTTCCCATGCGCCGCGCGAGCAGGACCTGGGCAAGAGAGTTATTGATCTTGTGCGCGCCCGTGTGGCAAAGGTCTTCTCGTTTGAGATAGATCTTCGCGCCTCCGAGGTGCTCCGTCAGCCGCTTTGCGAAATAGAGCGGCGTGGGCCGCCCGATGAACTCGCGGAAATAAAACTCGAGTTCCGCCTGGAACTCCTTGTCCTTCTTCGCCGCGAGGTAGGCGGCCTCGAGCTCCGCGAGCGCGGGCATGAGCGTCTCCGGGGCGAACTTCCCACCGTAGACGCCGAAGTGTCCCTTTTTATCCGGCATACTCATGGCCGGGACGCCCTCCGTACCGCAGAGATGAACGTCTTGAGCTTGGCCTGGTCCTTGATCCCCTTCTCCCGCTCCACGCCGCCGGCCACGTCCACGCCGTAGGGCTGGACCAGTTTCACGGCCTCCGCGACGTTCTCCGGCGTAAGCCCTCCCGCGAGGATCACCCTGCCGAAGGTCTTGGCGACCACGGCGAGATGCCAGTCAAAGGTTTCGCCGGTCCCTCCCCGCAAGCTGTTCTGATAGCTGTCGAGGAGAAATGCGCCGACATGATAATGCGCCATGTGTTTGATGCTCTCCTTGTCTTTGATCTGGAACGCCTTGATAACGCGGCTTCCGAAGTGCTCGCAGAATTCCGGGCTCTCATCGCCGTGGAGCTGGACCGTCTGGATGCAGGTCAGCGCCTGGACCTCGCGGATCTTTTCCTCGCGCTCGTTCACGAACACGCCGACGGGCTGTATGAACGGCGGGAGCTGGGAAATGATCTCCGCTGCTTTCTCAGGCTCGATAAAGCGCGGGCTCTTCTTGTAGAAGTTGAACCCCAAAGCGTCTGCGCCCCGCTCGGCCGCGTAGAGCGCGTCGTCCAGATTGGTGATGCCGCAAATTTTAATTTTGATCATATATTCACCCAAGGAGGATTAGATTTTTTCCCCTAATAGTTCTTTCACTTTTTTCCCGATGTCTTTTTCCCGCATCAGGCCCTCGCCCACAAGGACCGCATCCACCCCTGCTTTTTCCAGCATGGCCACGTCGTCTCGATTCTTGATACCGCTCTCGCTCACGACCGTCCGGTCATCGGGGATGTCCTTTAAAAGATCGAGCGTTGTCTGAAGACTCACGGTAAACGTCGCAAGATCACGGTTATTGATCCCCACGAGCATTGCGCCGGCGAGGAGCGCCTTGTCCAGTTCCTTATACGTATGGGACTCTACCAGCACGTCGAGACCGAGCTGTTTCGCGATGCCGAGGTAGTCCCCCATCTGCTGCTTTTGCAGACAGGCCGAGATGAGGAGAACAGCATCCGCCCCTGCGGCCCGCGTTTCGTAGAGCTGGTACTCGTCGATGATGAAATCCTTTCGCAGCAGCGGAAGGCCGACGGACTTCCTGATATCGTCAAGATACTCAAGCCTGCCCTGGAAATACTTCTGCTCCGTAAGCACCGAGATGCAGGAGGCGCCCGACAACGCATAGACCCCGGCGATCTTCACGGGATCGAAATCCTCGCGGATCACGCCCTTCGACGGCGACGCTTTCTTCACCTCGGCAATGAGCCGGATTCCGGTTCCCGCTGAAAGCGCTTTCCCAAATCCCCGCGCCGGATCGGCATCACCTGCCCTGGCCTTGATATCCGCAAAAGGCTTCCTGCGCTTCGTCTCCGCCAGTTCCTCTTTTTTGTACGCTATGATCTCGTCTAAAATCATTCCATCAACTTGCCTGGACCCTTGACCCATGGCCCTATGCTTTATTCGTAAACGCCTTGAGCTGCTCCAGCTTCTTGAGCGCCGAGCCGGAATCGATCGATTCCGCGGCGAGCCTGATCCCTTCCTTGAAATCCTTTGCCCTGCCGGACGCAACGATCCCAGCGGCGGCGTTCAAGAGAACGATATCGCGGCGGGGGCCCTTTTCACCCTTCAATATCGCCATCGTGATTACGGCGTTGTCCTTGGCATCTCCACCTTTCAAATCGTCTGCCTTTCCCGTTGTCATGCTGAAATCCGCGGGATGGATGAAGTAGTCCTTCACCGATCCGTCCTTGAACTCCGAGACCTTGGTCTTGTCCGTGATCGTGATCTCGTCCAGGCCGTCCATACCGTGCACCACGAAGGCATGTTTGAGTCCGAGGTTGCCGAGCGCCTTGGCGAGCATCCCGGTGAGCTCAGCGGAGTAGACGCCCATGATCTGCGAAGTGACGCCCGCGGGGTTCGTGAGCGGTCCCAGGAGATTGAAAATCGTCCTGATGCCGATCTCCCGCCGAGGCCCGATGGCGAATTTCATTGCAAGGTGCATGAGAGGGGCGAACAAAAAGGCGATCCCGACTTCTCCCAGGCACTCCTCCACGCATTGCGAGGGGACCTCGATGTTGATCCCCAGCGCCTGAAGCACGTCTGCGCTGCCGCTCTTGCTCGACACCGACCGGTTGCCGTGTTTCGCCACCGTGACGCCGGCGCCCGCGACCACGAATGCAACGGTCGTGGAAATATTGAACGTATGCGCCATGTCGCCGCCGGTGCCGCAGGTGTCGACCTGATATTTGGCGTCGAGCTTGATCTGCACGGCCTTCTCGCGCATGACCCTGGCCGACCCGGTGATCTCGTCAACGGTCTCGCCTTTCATGCGGAGCGCGGTGATATACGCCGCGATCTGCGCGTCCGTGGCCTCGCCCTGCATGATCTCGCGCATCACGGTCTCGGCCTCGGCCTCGGTGAGGTTCGTCTTTGCGACGGCTTTTGAGATGGCTTCTTTAATCACACCCACTCCTGGCCACCAAGACACTAAGACTCGAAGAAAAACCTAAAGGCATTTCTTTGCTTGCACCCGGCGCTTTCGAGTGCGCATGCGCGAGTGCAGGGCGTGCCTTCGTGCCTTTGTGGCAGCATTGGTTCATAGTTTCAAAAAATTCCTGAGCAAATCCTTGCCGACGTTCGTCAGGATCGACTCGGGATGGAATTGCACGCCTTCGACCTTGAATTCCCGGTGCCGGACGCCCATGACCACGCCGTCCTCGGTCCAGGCCGAGACTTCGAGCACCGCGGGCATGGTGTCGCGTTTGATGATGAGCGAGTGATACCGTGTCGCCTCGAAAGGGTTCGGCAGCCCGGCAAAGATGGTCTTCCCGTCGTGATGGATCATGGACGTTTTGCCGTGCATAAGGGAGGGCGCGCGGACCACGTCCCCCCCGAAAGCATCGCCGATGGCCTGATGCCCGAGGCAGACGCCGAGGATGGGGACCTTTCCGGTGAAACGCTTGATCACGTCGATCGAGACGCCCGCCTCTTTCGGCGTGCACGGCCCGGGCGATATCACGATCCGGTCGGGCTTCATCTGCTCGATCTCCGAGATCGTGATCTTGTTGTTCCGGTACACCTGCAACTCCTGCCCGAGTTCCCCGAGATACTGGACCAGGTTGTAGGTGAAGGAATCATAATTGTCGATCATTAATAACATAACAATTTAATCCAACCCCTGTTCCGCCATTTCCACGGCGCGCATCATGGCCTTGGCCTTGTTCACCGTTTCCTGGTACTCGGCTGCCGGATCGCTGTCCGCCACCACGCCGCCGCCGGCCTGGAT
>JBGOTO010000073.1:0-13484 GCA_041476485.1 Nitrospirota bacterium | reverse complement strand
CTCACGCTCATGTCCGAATCCCTCCGGAACGACGGCAGGGTGTGGGCGCCGAAGAAGCCGGGAGACCGCCGCCCGGCCCGGGAGATCCCGGAAGCCGAGCGGGACTATTACCTTGAACGCAAATACCCGAGCTTCGGCAATCTTGCTCCCCGCGACATATCGTCCCGCGCGGCCAAGGAGGTCTGCGACGACGGCCAGGGCGTCGGCCCGGGCGGACGGGGCGTGAATCTCGATTTCG
This sequence comes from Nitrospirota bacterium, assembly GCA_041476485.1. Lineage (GTDB taxonomy): Bacteria > Nitrospirota > UBA9217 > UBA9217 > UBA9217 > JBAZLV01. Next base: position 13,246 of record JBGOTO010000073.1, on the reverse strand, counting down.
CCGATTCGATCAAACGTCTCGGGGAAGACACGATCCGCGAGAGATACGGCAACCTTTTCGAAATGTACGAACGGATAACCGGGGAGAACGCCTATCGACAGCCCATGCGCATTTACCCCGCCCCCCATTACGCCATGGGCGGACTGTGGGTCGACTACAACCTCGAAAGCAACGTCCGGGGCCTCTTCGTCCTGGGCGAGGCCAACTTCTCGGACCACGGGGCAAACCGGCTCGGAGCCAGCGCCCTGATGCAAGGACTGGCTGATGGTTATTTTATCATTCCCTATACCATCGCCGACTATCTCGTTCAGATGAAAGCGAAGAAAGCGACCGTCGACCATGCCGAATTCAAAAAATCGAAAGCAGGCGTCACCGCGGTAACGAAAAAGCTCCTCTCCATAAACGGCCGCAAAACGGTAAACGAATTCCACCGGGAGCTCGGCAAGATCATGTGGGAAAACGTCGGCATGGCCCGTTCCGAGGAGAGCTGCAAAAAGGCGCTGAAACAGATCCCCGCGCTTCGCGAGGAATTCTGGACGAACGTCAAGGTGTCGGGCAGCGGCGCGGACCTGAACCAGGAACTCGAAAAGGCGGGCCGCGTGGCGGACTTCCTCGAATTCGGAGAGCTCCTTGCCCGCGACGCGCTTAACCGGAAGGAATCCTGCGGCGGACACTTCCGCGTCGAATATCAGATGCCCGATGGAGAGGCAAAACGCGACGATAAGAACTTCTGTTATGTGGCGGCCTGGGGATTCAAAGGGACCGACAAAAAGCCGGACCTGCACAAGGAACCCCTCGTCTTTGAAAACATCCATCTTGCGGTAAGGAGTTACAAATAATGGACCTCACGTTATTCGTATGGCGCCAGAACAGCGCCGATGACCGGGGCAGACTCGAACAATACAAGGCGAAGAACGTAAGCCCCGACATGTCGTTCCTCGAAATGCTCGACGTGATGAACGAGGACCTGATCAAAACCGGCAAGGAGCCCATCGCCTTCGACCACGACTGCCGCGAAGGCATCTGCGGAATGTGCTCGCAGGTGATCAACGGCATACCCCACGGCCCCCATGAAAAGACGACCGTCTGCCAGCTCCACATGAGAAACTTCAAGGACGGCGACTCCATCAGCATCGAGCCCTGGCGCGCAAAGGCCTTCCCGGTGCTGAAAGACCTGATCGTCGACCGGAGCGCCCTTGACCGCATCATGGAGGCGGGGGGCTACGTATCGGCCCATACCGGGGGCGTGCCCGATGCGAACGCCATCCTCATCCCGAAACCCGACGCGGACACCGCAATGGACGCTGCGGAGTGCATCGGCTGCGGCGCGTGCGTCGCGGCCTGTCCCAACGGCTCGGCGATGCTCTTTACCGCCGCCAAGGTAACTCAGCTCGCCATGCTCCCCCAGGGCAAGGCCGAGGCCGCGCGACGGGTGTGCCTCATGACCGAACAGATGCTGAAGGAGGGGTTCGGCAACTGCGGCAACCACTACGAATGCCAGGCCGCATGCCCCAAGGGCATCAAGGTCTCTTTCATCGCCAAGCTGAACCGGGAGTTCATCAAGGCCCGGGTAACGGGAAAGGGCTGCAAAAGCAACCCCGGAAAGCGCATGCACCTGTTTCGAAATTCAAAATAATACATACTCAGGCCTGCTGCGAAGCGCAGGCGCAATAAAGCGCGCGGCGACCGATGCACGGTAAGCGCTCCCATTTCGGGTATGGTTGAGGATGCACTACGGTTTTCAGCTCGTCCGCTCTCCGAAAGGAGCTCCGCCGTGAACAGCAAAATCAGCATCTTCGGTTTCGCCGGCAGCTTGAGAAAAGGGTCCTACAATAAATCGCTCCTGCGCGCCGCCACGGAACTGCTTCCCCCGAACATTGAACTCGAGATCTTCGATCTCGAGGGAATCCCGCCGTTTAATCAGGATTTAGAACAACAGCCTCCGGAAAAGGTCAGGGAGTTCAAGGCGAAAATCAAGGCCGCCGACGCCCTGCTGATCGCCACGCCGGAATACAATTACTCCATGCCGGGGGTGCTCAAGAACGCCATTGACTGGGGCTCGCGTCCCTATGGAGACAACGCCTTCGAGGACAAGCCGCTCGCCATTATGGGCGCCTCTCCGGGGACCATCGGCACCGCGCGGGCCCAGTATCATCTCCGCCAAACCTGCGTTTTCCTGAATATGCATCCTCTGAACAAGCCGGAGGTCATGGTGACCTTTGCGAAGGACAAGATCGATTCGGAGGGCAGGTTCACGGACCAGAAAACGAAGGATTTTGTCAAGGACCTGCTCATAAGTCTCGCGGCCTGGACGAAAAGATTGAAAAAAGTTTGACCGGTACACTTCCGCGATAGGGAGTACATACGCTATCTCAAGGATAATCTCCTTTGTTTATTTTGTTTTTTCCTTCCTCGCCTTACACGCCTTCAGCCGCTTGATCAGCTGTTCGTACTCCAGCGTGTTCAGCACGTCCTTCTTCTCGGCCCATCCCCGCCGCGCAACGGACACTCCATAGGCCATGAAATCATACTGGCTCGTGACGTGGGTGTCGGTATTGATGACGAAAGAAACGCCGTAGTCCTTCGCCATCTTGATGTGCAGATCGTTCAGGTCCAGCCTCAGCGGATTGGCGTTCACTTCCATGGCCACGCCGTATTTCGCCGCTTCCCTGAGCACGGCCTCCATGTCCACGGCATAGGCGTCTCGCTCGCCGATCAGCCGGCCCGTGGGATGGGCGATGACGGAGACGTAGGGGTTTCTGATCGCCGAAAGAATGCGTTTTGTGATCTGCTCCTGCGTTTGCTTGAAGCCCGAATGGACCGATGCTACGACAATATCGAGTGCCTCCAACGCTTCGTCAGCCAAATCAAGCCTGCCGTCCGACCGGATGTCGATCTCGGTTCCTTTCAATATTTTAAAGCCAACGAGTTTTTTATTCGCTTCGTCGATGCGTTTGATTTCTTCGGCAAGCCGCTTTTCATCGAGGCCCCGGGCGACCCCAAGTCCCTTGGTATGGTCGGTGATCGCGATGTACTGGTAGCCCTTCTTCCTTGCCGCCTGGACCATGGTGTCGAGGTCATGGCTTCCATCGGACTCTTTCGTATGCACGTGGAGGTCGCCCTTTATGTCTTCAAGCGTTATAAGGTCGGGCAGCTTTCCCGCGAGCGCAGCCTCGATCTCGCCCGTGTCTTCCCTGAGTTCCGGAGGGATGAGCGGCAACTTGAGCGCTTGGTACATCTCCTCTTCGCTCCTGCCGCCGATTCTCTTCCCTTCGGGCTCTTTAAAAACACCGTACTCATTGATCTTGAGGCCGGCCCGCACCGCCATTTCACGCATTTTAATATTGTGCTGTTTGCTCCCGGTGAAATACAGGAGGGCCGCTCCGAAAGAGTCCGCCTCCACCACCCGCAGGTCCACCTGGATGCCGTCGTCGGTAATGATCGATGATTTAGTCTCGCCGTGCGCAAGCACCCTGCTCACGTGCGGCAGCTTCACAAACGCATCCATGACCTTCTCGGGGTGCTTCGACGTGGTGAGGATATCGATGTCCCTTACCGTCTCCTTCCAGCGTCTGATGCTCCCGGCTACTTCGATCTTGTCCACCGGCGCAGCGTCCTTTATTCTTGCGACGATGTCCTCTGCCAGCGGCAGTACTCTCCCGAGGAGACGGCGGTCGTTTCCGTGCTTGATAAGCTCGATTCCTTTTAAAATATTCTCTTCCGTCTTTTTCTGGATTCCCGCAAGGCCGGAGAGCCTGCCCTTCTTGATCGCATCTTCCAGCTCGTCAACGCTCTTTACCTTGAGCCGGTCGTAGAACTGCTTCGCCTTCTTCGGACCGAGGCCGGGTACGCGGAGCAGCTCAAGAACGCCTTCGGGAATTTCCTGTTTCAGCTCCTCGTGCTTGGCGATCTTCCCGGTTGCGAGATATTCCCAAATCTTTCCCGCGAGGTCCTTTCCGATTCCCGGGACCGCTTCCAGCTCCTCCGGAGAAAGCGCTGCCACGTCCTTCGACAGCCCGTCGATGTTCTGGCTCGCCCTGCGGTAAGCCCGGACGCGGAAAACGTTTCCCCCTTTCAGATCGAGAAGTTCCGCGATCTCGGTAAATATTTTGGCGATCTGCTGGTTTTTCATGACGCACTCCGATAAAAATTCAGGAACGAGAAGGGGGAGAATAGACTCATGGAATCCGTTTTAATTGTAGCAGAAGGATGAACTGTTCCGTCATAAAAAGAAAAAGCCGGGAAAATAATTTTCCCGGCTGATCGTTCTCTGGATTTTGGAAGTTCCGTTTTTTTTACAGCGGGTTCAATACCTTGTCGATCACCGTGCGGGCCACGACCAGCGGATCAATGAAAGCGCTGTCCATGTCGCGCTCGTGATCGCGCTTGTTCGACAGAAACGTTATGCGGTCCTGCATGCGGTTCCGCAGGAACTGGAGATACTCGGGATTCTTCGAAGGCTTGAACTTCCTGTCGTAGTCGGGCCCGAAGAGGTCGACGCCGTTCGCCGGGAGCATAAGCCCCGGGAAAGACTTCCACTCGCGCCACTCGATCGCGCCGCGCACCAGCTCGGTGACGATGGACAGGGAAAGCTCCTTGGGAACTTTTATCTCCCCGCCGGGCATGCCGAAAAATCCGGTGTTCATGATATAACCTTCGGTGCCGAGCTTGAAGAGCTTCAGGAACTGGCGGCAGTCCTCCATGAGCGGATGGACCCGGAACGGATTGGCGAAAGGCTCGATCACGAGCTTTGCCAGCTCTTCCCTCGGCACGTTCTCCACGCCCTTGGCGCGCAGGGTGGAAAGCGACGCGCCCATGGCCACGGCCAGGCCGATGTCCGCCACCTTCATGACCGGCGGCAGGGACTGGTCCTTCTGGAGCCAGATGAGGGTCCCCGGCCTGGCGCAGGAATCGGCGATGTTGAACATGTCGCGGGACTTGATGCAGCGACCGTTGTCGTTCCTGATGTCCCGGCCCACGATCTCGCGCTTTCCGTTCCCGAGGTCCGTGACCGCCACATTCTGCGCGGAATAGAAGTACTTGATGACCGGGTCGCGGAATTCGACGGCATCGGTTTTGTCGAAAAGGCTGGGCTCAAGGGCCAGGGAAACGTTCTCATCCAGGGCGATCAGGAAGGCGTCGTCGTGGATGACCGTCACTTTCTCGCTCTTCTTGAGCGTGCCGCCGTGGTCGTGGCTGTTCGTGATGGACGATTTTCCGGAGCCCGAGAGGCCGAACACCGCCACGGGCGGATGACTGCCGATGGTCTTGATCCCGCCATGGCACGCCACCATGTTGAGCCGCACACCGATGGTCCAGGCCAGGGTGAGGGTCCCCTTCTTGCGCTCGCCGAAATAGCGCAAGCCCAGGATCGCGATGCAATTTTCCTCTTCATCGATGATCACCAGCCCGTGCGGGAACTCGGGGTCGGACCACTCGGGGTCGACAAATACGAGGATATCGGGCTCATCGAACTTCTTCGATTTCTTATAGGAATCGCTCCAGGGCTTCATCCAGGGCGTGAAGTTCAGTCCCCAGTCGAGCATGTTCTTCGCGTCCGTGGCCGGGCTTAACAAATGGGCCTTGACCATGAAGTCCTTGTGCAGCCCGACTATGGCCTCGAGCCACAGGCACTCCCGCTGGGTGATCTGATACGTGACCTCTCCCATGATGCGGAGGTACTTGTCCCGGTCCTTGCCCATTTCGCGAACGAGCCTGCGGGCGCGGGCGGTCCTGCCCACGATACCGCCGTCGTTCGAGATGAGCACCTTCGCGTCCTTCGGCAGACCGTACTGGGACGGTTTAAAAAAAGGATGCGAGGTGGCCATCACCTCGGGCTGCTTGAGCGCACGTTTGTAGAGCTCGGCCATGGTCGTCTTGCGCACGGAGTTGGCGTAAAAAGCGCTTTCGATCATCGCCCTCCAGGGAGAACGGGGCAGCCTGCTCACTGTTGCCATGGTAATTCCTCCTCGGTATCATTAGCCTGCTGAACGGGAAAAACAATGAGCGGCATTATGCACGAATAAGAAGGAAAAGTAAAGCGGGGTTAGGAGGGTAGTGGGTCAAACTGACCCACTGCCAAAAGGAAATGACAATCAGCGATTTACGGTGGTTCCCCGGGTCACGCCCTCTCGATCACGAACAGAAGCTGGCCTTCCTGGACGGTGTCGTTGAGCTTTGCGCAAACCTCGATGATCTGACCGTCGAAGGGGGCGATGATCGCGTTCTCCATCTTCATCGCCTCGAGGTTCGCGATCTCCTCTCCCTTATGCACGATGTCCCCGGCCTTGACCGGGCCGCGCGCCGGGTTGCCGACGCGCCAGACGCTGCCGTTGATCGGGGCGCCGACGTCTCCCGGGGCTTTTGCCATCCTGATCTCGGCCTTCTTGGCCCGCGGCGTCTCGACCAGGTACACCCTCGTCTTGTTGTTCACCCGCATCACGACGTGGATAATGCCCGCGTGCTCGGTGCCGACTGAGACCAGCTCTATGGAATAGGGCTTGCCCCAAAGCTCGAAATCAACCTTGTCGCCCGGTTTGTGGAGCCCGGTCCTCCAGACATCGGTCGGAAGCGCGAGCGGCGCTTCGCCGAATGTTGCCCGGAACTCGATGAACTCCAGGGCGTCCTTCGGGTGCATCAGGTGAAGGATGAATTCTTCCTCCGTCGCCGGCCTTCCCATGCCGTCGGTCAATTCCCGCCGTATCCTGCCCAGGTCGTCAGCGGGGACCGCTTCCAGGGGGGAAAGCTCCTTTCGCTCCTGGATCCGCTTTTCCCATTCCTCGCCGAACGCGCTCTGGTAGACCCATTCCGCGGGCCATCCCACGGGAAGCTTACCGTAATTGCCGAGCAGGAGGTTTTTGAAATCGCTTGGCGCGTTCCGGAACAGCAGGAGCAGTTCTTCCCGGTCTGCCTGCTCCATCGCGCCGAAATCCTGCGCCTTTTCTCCGACGAACCTCGTCAACAGCTCGATGATGTGCCTGACGCCGGCCTCGCCCCGCTCTTTCGCGTACCGGTTCACGATCCCGCTGCAGGTCACCCAGGTGATCTGCGAGCCGGGCGTCACGTCGAAATACTTCACGATCCGGTTGTACAGGGCCATCACCTTCAGGATCGCGGGCATGAGGTGCAGGAACTCGCCTTTGTCCGCCTGTTCGAAGGAACTGGGAAAGGCGCCTCCCGGCATCCGGTGCATCGTCACCCCGTAGTCGAGCCCCTTGAAGGGCGACTCGGCCCATTCGTAGTGGCCGATCCACTCCCGGACCTTCTGCATGGCCGCTTCCGCCTCCGGCACGTTGAGATGGACGGGGATGCCGGACTCTTCGAATATCGCACGCACCGCGAGCAGCGGCGAATGCCCGTAGAACCGGACCAGCGAGTCTTCCTCCACGTCGAAGATCCTCGCGCCGGCGCGCGCGGCGGAAAGAAACGCCGGTATGGCGAGCCCGTCCGTTATATGCCGGTGATAATTGATGACAAGGTCCGGATAGGCCTGCTTGATCGCGTCGACGAGATTGCCGATGCGTACCACGTCGCCGACGCCCGCCATGTCCTTGATGCACAGGACGATCTCATCGGTGCCGGCGCAGAGGGAAACGATGTCCCGCACGACGCCGAGATAGTAGGCGTTGTCCGCCCAGTCCGCAACCGTAAAGGAAATGGTGGGCTCGAACAGCCGCCCCCGTTTCATGACCACGTCCGCCACGGCGCGCATGTTGCGCACGTCGTTCAGGAAGGAAAAACATCTCCACACGTCGATGTCCACCCTGGCCGCCACGTGCTCGATGACGTTTTTCGGATAGGGCCGGTACCCCCACAGGTTGGTTTCCCGCACAAGGGTCTGAAGCAGGACGTTCGGCATCAGCTCCCGGAGGATGGCGGTCTCCTCGAAAGGGCTTTCTCTCCTGTTCATGATGCCCACGTGCCAGCGCGCGCCGCCGTGGCACTCGGCGCTGAACAGCCCCATGGCCTCGTAATGGGGGGCAAGCGTTTTCAAATCACGGATGCGGTGCCGGTTCTTGAAATCGGACTGGCCCGCGTCGCGCATGCTGACCGACGTGAGACAGACCCCCGGGAGAGAGCGTACGGCTCCCACGATCTCCCGGGGAGACATCCCCGGCCTGACGAAAACAGGGTCCTGTTTCAAGAGGCCCGCGCCATGGTTCTTCTTTCCCGTGTTTGACATTTTAGCTTCTGGCTTCTTTCTTTTGTCTTCTGTCATCTGTTTTTTCTCGTATTCGCGAGCCTTGCCCGGAGACCATGCAAAAGCGAAGTGGCTGACCTGTGTAGTTGCCTTTTTCGTTACATCCACTTCTGGGGCCCGAGCGCCGATATTTCCGCAACATATCGCGCGATCTTCAGCACCTCGTCCTCGCTGCTCTGTTCGGAAAACTTGGATACCAGCTCGTCCATGTGCTCTTCGATGAATCTCGTGGAAAACTCCCCCGCGATAAACGCGGGATGGCGGATGATGCTGAGCAAAAGCGGCGCGAGGGTCCTGACGCCTTCGACCCGCAGGCCCCCGGTAATGGACCGGTCCATGGCCCGAATCGCGTCCTCCCGGTCGGCTCCCGCCGTCATGATGAGCATGAAGAGCGAATCGTAATAGGGCGGGATGGCGGCGCCCTCGTACACGCCCGACGCGACCCGGACACCGGGCCCCATCGGTATCTCAAGCCTGGTGATGGTCCCGAACGAGGGGCTGAAGGTCCGGGGATGCTCCGCGTTCAGGCGCACTTCAAGCGCCCACCGGTTTGGGTGGATGTCGGACTGCTTGAACGGCAGTTTTTTGCCCATGACGACGTCGAGCATGATGCCGACGATGTCCAGTCCCGTGATCAGCTCGGTAATGCCGTGTTCCACCTGCAGCCGCGTGTTGACTTCCAGGAAATAAAACCTCCTGGTCGCTGAGTCGAAGAGGAATTCAACGGTGCCCGCCGTGGTATAACCGATTTCCCGCATCAGGCGGGTCGCGGTTTCGCACATTTCCCACCGGAGTACGTCGTCGAGCGTGGGAGACGGGGCTTCTTCAACGATCTTCTGGTTTCGCCTCTGGATGGTGCATTCCCGTTCATAGAGGTGCACCACGTTCCCCTGCTCGTCGGCGACGATCTGGACCTCGATATGCCTTCCCAGTTCAATGTATTTTTCGACCAGGACCGTCTCAGAGCCGAAGGACTTTTTCGCTTCGGAACGCGCCTGGGCAAAAGCCTGCGCCATCTGTTCCTGCTGCTCGACCTTGACCATGCCCTTGCCGCCCCCGCCCGCCGCGGCCTTGATAATGATAGGGAAAGACACCTTTTCGTCCATCATCCATTTTTTTATCTGCTCGATATCGGTGACGTCGCTGACGCCCGGGATCGTGGGGACATGGGCCTTCCGGGCAATCTCTTTGGCCCGGATCTTGTCGCCCATCATCCTGATCACTTCCGGTGAAGGGCCCACCCAGGTCAGCCCGGCGTCTTTGACCTGTTGGGCGAACTCTGCATTTTCCGCGAGAAAACCCCATCCCGGATGGACCGCGTCGGACTTGCTCCGGAGGGCGGCCTCGATCATTTTGTCCCCGTTGAGATAGGACTCGCTCGGGGGGGCTTCGCCGATGTGCACGGCCGTATCGGCCATGAACACATGGTGCGCCAGCCGGTCGGGCGTGCTGTAGACGGCGGTGGTCAGGATTTTCCTGTCCCTGCACGTGTGCATGATCCTGACTGCCGGGACCCCGCGGTTTGCTATTAAGACTTTTTGGATCGTTCTCTTCATCCTGGTAAGGCGCCTTTCTCGGTTGGCTGCAGGTGCTCCCTGATGGAGCTGGATTATTCGCTGAAAACGCCTGTTTTGTCAAGAAACTTTTTTCGAAGGTAAAGAAAAAGCCCCGTGGAGGGCACGGGGCCTGTGTCGGCTCTCTCGATAAATATGCCGGATCAGCGCCGGATGCTTCCCTGCTCCATGATTACGTCGTATTTGTAGCCGGCCCCGAAGTCCTTGTCTGTATAAATAGTGCCCTTCATCGTGACCACATCGCCGACGGACGGAAGGTCCTGGGAAGTTATGATCAGGTCGTGGGTGTTCTTCTCCGAATTGCCGGTGCCGTCCTGAACATGGATCCAGTTCTTCCCCATGATCCCCGCGGAAACCTTGACAACCTTGCCCTTGACGACAGCGGTTTTCTTGTTCAAGTCCGTCCGCTTCTCGAATATTTCTCCCACGGTATGCGCGTCAGGTCCTGCTCCCTTTTCCACTTTAATGTCTTTGGCAACAGAGGAAACCGCGGCCTTATTGCCCGGGGATTTCAGAGAGGCTGTCTTATCGCCAGGACTTTTCTCCTTGCCCACGGGTCCGCCCGAAAAAATAATGCTCTCGAAAGTCCGGTTGAGGGTTTTGCTCGTGAAACCTCTCATCAACGAACCGGGCAGGAACGACATCTGTTTTCCCACCGATACCTTCATCTCCGGGACGGCCACCCAGGTCTTTGTCCCTTTCTTTTCAAGGCATACATAGGTATATCCGCCTGCATTCATGGTTTCCACCACTTTGCCCGAAAGAACGGAGGTCGCCGCCTCCGATGACTTCTCCATTGAGGAAACTTGCGGCGATAGCGGGGATTTCTCGCTTTGAGGAGAGGCATAAACGCCGCAAACCGCGATGAGCAAAAAGCCCGCTGACAATAACAGTATCAATCGTTTCTTCATAGGACTCCATTCTTGAAATAGGTATCGGGCCAACACAATTAACGGCTGCGGCCCCAGAGCCGAAATATACTCCTTTTTTATAGGCGCTTTAACTGTCAATAAAGCGCGCGACGACCGATGCACGGACATCAAGCAAGGTGGAGCTTGTGGTCGACTTCAAAATTCCCCAAATTATCCGGCGCGCCTTGCGCAAAGCGAAGGAACTGACCTGGGTAATCACCAGGCTGTTTACCTTCTCTGCCCGCCCAGCCCCTTCTTGAGCATTGCCACAACCTCGTCGATCTCCGTCTCCGTCGTTTCCCTTCCGAGGCTGAAGCGGACCGCTCCCCGGGCGAGCGCCGGCTCCGTGCCCATTGCCGTAAGCACGTGCGACGGCACCACAAGGTTGCCGTGACAGGCGGCCCCGGGAGAAACCGCCGCGCCGGGGAGAGCTTCCATGACCTGGGCCGAGTTGAATCCCTCGAAACTGATGTTCCAGGTGTTCGGGAGTTTCTTCTCCGGATGGCCATTCAGGCGCATGGCAAGCCCGGCCTGCTTCAGCCCATCGAGAAGCCTTTGCCCGAGACGAGCCTGGCGCTCTCCTTCAGTCTCGATAATTTCGGAGGCGATCAAGCAGGCCATGCCGAGCCCGACGATAAAGGCCGCGTTCTCGGTCCCCGGCCGCAGGCCACGCTCATGTCCTGCCCCGTGCAAAAGGGGCTCGAGTTTCCTCCCGCCTTTGATGTACAGAGCGCCGATCCCTTTCGGGGCATAGAACTTGTGCCCGGCCATGGTCAGAAAATCCGCGCCGAGCTCACCCGCGAGCACGCGCACCTTGCCCACGCTTTGGGCGGCGTCGGTATGGAACAACACGCCTCGGGACGCGGCGATGCGGCTGAGTTCGGCAATCGGCTGGAGCGTCCCGACCTCGTTGTTCGCGTGCATGATGGTGACGAGCACGGTCTTCGGCGTAATCGCCTTTGCAAGGTCATCGGGGTCCACCATGCCGTATCGGTCTACGGGAAGATAGGTGACCGGGTATCCCTGCTTTTCGAGGAAGCGGCAGGGTTCGAGCACCGCCGGGTGTTCTATCTGCGACGTGATGATGCGGCTTCCCTTGGGCGACGCGGCGGCGATGCCCTTGATGACCATGTTATTCGATTCCGTCGCCCCGCTGGAAAAGATTATCTCCGACGCCTCGCACCCCAGGAGGACCGCTACGCGCTCGCGCGCCTGCTCGATGCCCGCCCTGCAGAGGATGCCGAACTCGTGGCTGCTCGAAGGATTGCCGTACTTTTCCTTGAGATAGGGCAGCAGCGCGTCCAGGATCCGCGGATCAACGGGCGTACTGGCATTGTAGTCGAGGTAGATCATTTCAGGAATAGTGTCAGGCACCAAGGCACAAAGTAAAACAGAGAAGGTGGGAAGTTAAGAAGATTAGGAAGGTAGGCGTGTTTCTTTCTTAACCTCGCACCGTCGCAACTTCTTACCTTCTTTGCTTCTCCTCGCCTCTTCGTGGCAATATTTGGTTCTGGTTTGTCCGGATCAGGAGATTACGGGATGAACTCCGTTCCGCTGTTCTCGAATATTCCCGTCGTCAGGTACCGCTCACCCCCGTCGGGGAACACCGTGACCACCCTCTTCCCCTTGCCGAGGCGGGCCGCCACCTGGAGCGCGGCCCAGCACGCTGCTCCGGACGAAATGCCCATAAGCAGCGCTTCTTCCTGAGCGAGTTGCCTGGCCGTGTCCGCCGCATCGTCGTTCGTGACCTGGATGACCTCGTCGTACACTCCGGTATCCAGGATGGAAGGCACGAACCCCGCCCCGATTCCCTGGATAGCATGAGGGCCGGGACGGCCTCCGGAAAGCACCGGTGAGTCGGCGGGTTCTACGGCAAAAATTTTTATGCTCTTATATTTTTTCCTTAATACCTTGCCGACTCCCGTAATCGTTCCGCCGGTGCCCACGCCGCACACAAAGGCGTCTATTTTTTTTGCCCCCATGCCTGCAATGATCTCTTTTGCCGTGGTCCTGCGGTGGCTTTCCGGGTTCGCGGGATTCCCGAACTGGTCCGGCTTGAAGTACTCTTTCCCTGAGGCAAGAATCTCGTCCGCTTTTTCTATCGCGCCCCGCATCCCCTTTTCCGACGGCGTGAGCACCAGGTGGGCGCCGTACGCTTCGAGCAGCCTGCGGCGTTCGACGGTCATGGACTCCGGCATGGTGAGGATGACGGTATAACCCTTGGCGGCGGCGATGATGGCAAGGCCGATCCCGGTGTTGCCGCTGGTCGGCTCAACGATCTTCATGCCCTTCCGGAGCGTTCCCTTTTTCTCCGCGTCCTCGATCATGGCCAGGGCAGGCCGGTCTTTGACGCTCCCGCCGGGATTGAACCGTTCGAGTTTAGCCCAGACCTCTGCGGAGTCTTCGCCAGCCAGCTTGTTGAGCTTCACCAGGGGAGTGTTTCCGATCAGATCAAGTATGGTTCGTATCCTGGCCAAGGCTCACCTTTTCTGTGCTTTCCACTCCCCGGTCCGAACGGAGCCCGCTCCGTCCGCGAGGCGCTCCGCATTCACATTCCGTAT
>JBGOTO010000072.1:0-13655 GCA_041476485.1 Nitrospirota bacterium | reverse complement strand
GAGCAGGTATGAAGGCCCCGCATACGGAAAGCCTTTTGCCCTGGGGCTGGACCTGCATACGGTCTCGATTACGGCGGATGGACCGAAGCAAAGAGTCGTGATCGATCCCCCGAATGACGGTGTGAAGGTGAGCTTCAATCCAGCCGGCAAACCGGGCGTCAGGCAGATCGATGACCTGACCTATGAAGTGACCGGGGCTGTGCAGGACGCGCCTATCGTGCGCAATCGTTTTTCGCTTATTGATCCGGCGCTCTATGCGGGCGGGACGTTTATGACACTGCTGAAACAAGCGGGGATTAAGATCGAGGGGACGGTCAGGCGTGGATTTCTGACTGCCGAGGCAAAGGAAATCTCCCGTGCGGGGACGAATGATATGAGCAATTTCATCCGGGACATGAACCAGCAGAGCCTGAATGTTGCGGCAGACAACCTGCTCTTCCTGCTCGGCGCACAGACGTTTGGCGCTCCGGGGACGCGGGAAAAGGGGATCCAGGCGGTGAATGATTTCTTAGGCAAACTCGGCATGCCGCAGGCCGGAATGGTAATCGATGATGGAAGCGGGGTGTCGGAGCGAAACCGGGTTTCTGCGCAGCAGATGGTTGCGTTTCTGCGGTCCGCAGCGGGGAAACCCTGGTTCAAGACGTTCTACGACAGCTTGTCGAGGCCGGGCATGGATGGGCGGTTAAAAGATTTCGGGTATCGGTCCGACCGCATTCGGGCAAAGTCCGGACAGGTGCGGGAAGCTTACGGTCTGGAACACCTCGGGGACGTTGATGCATTTAGTGCAAAACGCTTGACAAATGATAGCGCCTCATAAAAGCACCCCATGCCGCGCCAAGCCCTTCTCGATGCTTCTAGTGAGCACTTGCGTCTGCAATGTCTACTCAAGGTGGATTACTGCTTCGGCTGTTCCGTCGGCGAGGAGGGTTGTAACGGCTGAGTCTCCGGTTGTTTCTGCGTTTCCGTTGGTTCCTGATCTTTCTTCGTCTTCTTTGCGGGCGCAGGCTCGGAGGGCTTGTACCGCGAGGGAGTAAAATTCGGGTTTATCTCGTAGGCCTTCTCGAAGTTTTCGCGTGATTTTTTCCTGTTCTCTCCGTCGCTTTTTTTACCCTTGAGATAGTACGTATAGCCCAGGTAATAAAATGCCTCGGCGTCGGGATTGATCTCGGCGGCCTCCTCGAATTCGCTGATGGCGGCGTCATAGTTTTTCGCCTTGAGGAAGGCAACGCCCTGTTCCAGATGTTTCGCGGCGGTCGCCGTGTCGAAGGGCTCTTCGGCCGAAAACGCCGGTGCCGTGATCATGATCGCCACGGCCGTGATGATACACGCGAGTGCGGGATTTTTTTTCATTGCCTCCTCCTTTTCCGATCAGCGTAACCATAGCATAACGGCTGCGCCGCTGTCAACCGCAGGCAGGCGAAAAAATAAACGTGATTACTCAGGTCAGCTGCTTCGCTTTGCACAAGGCGCGCCGGATAATTAAGGGAATTTCGAAATCGGCCACAAGCCCCATCCTGCCTGATGTCCGTGCATCGGTCGCCGCGCGCTTTATTGCGCTTGCGCTCCGCAGCAGACCCTGAGTAGTTACAAATAAACATTGAAAAAGGCGTATCAGGGCCACCACAGATACAGGAAGGTCGTCCCGGGCTGCACCATTTCGCCCATGTCGATGTTGATCAGATTGACGGAGTAGACATTGGCGCGGTACTCGCCGGGCCGAAAGTACGTAACGACCGAGGCGCGTTCGAGGTTTGCCAGCTTCTTCGCTTCCTCGATCGCTTCGTCCAGATATCCGATGCCGTCAATGAGACCTGCTGCCTGCGCCTCCCGGCTCGTGTAGATGCGTCCGTCGGCGAGCTTCCGCACCGTATCGAGCTTCAATTTCCGCTCCTCCGAGACGATATTCACGAACCGCCCCTGCAAATCGTCGACCATGCCCTGGAAGATGGTCCGCTCTTCGGGAGCGAGCTGGCGGAAGGGCGAGCCCATGCCTTTCCTGCTTCCTGAGGAAATTTCGAGGGCCTGGAGGCCGATCTTCTGCATCAGTCCCGTCGCATCCATCCGGAGCATGATCACCCCGATGCTGCCGGTCACGCTCGTCGGCTGCGCCGTGATCCGGTCTGCGGCCAGGGCGGTATAGTAGGCCCCCGACGTTCCCATATCCATGAAGTGGGCGACTACTTTGATGCCGGTGTCGCGCTTGAACTGCTTAATCTCGTGGTAGAGCATGTCCGACGCGGTTACGCCGCCGCCGGGGCTGTTGATCCTGAGCACCAGGGCCTTGACGTTTTTGTCCGACCGCGCACGGTCCAGTTCTTCTCTCATCAGGGCGAGGATTCCCGGCTGCTTTTTGGCGCCGAAGGGAGATGAGCTCTCCTGGCTGGTGATGAACCCGGACACGTCGACGATCAGGACCTTGTCCCGGCCCTCGCCCGAAATCGTCCGCTCGGTAAGGGGCTGCGTTTCGGTGCCGAGAGAAACCTTGAGCAGGGTGCAGCCGCTCAAAAACGGGAGCATCAACAGCGTACAGATTGCGAAAAGGAAATTTTTCATTGCTCTGGCCTCCGTATTTTCATCAATAATGACCGTTTGTCTGGGGATTTATCCGGATGTCCGCCTTGGCGCGAAGCTCCGCGATGTACCGGGCGAGTTCCCGTGCGATCTTTTGCTCCGTCAACAGGGCCACGATGTTTTTCTGGACCTCCGAAAAACGCCTGCCCCGGTAGTCGGAGGCGTGCGCCTCGAACCAGCCCTGTGCCTCATCGCGGCTTACCCGCACGAACAGTCCGACTTTCTTCTCAACGAACCGTTCGACAAGGAGCCGCTCGCCGAGCATGCGGCTGACTTCCTGTGGGGTCACGTCGAGTCCGTTCAGAAAATCATGAAACGCCTTCTCCGAGCCGAACCGTTTGCTGAGCTTTTCTACCTCCGCGGCCAGCTCCTGATCGGACACGTCTACATACTTCAGCCTGCGCGCTTCCTGAATGAGCAATCGCCGGTTGATCAGGCCGTCGAGAGTATCCGACTCGAGCGCTTTCCGGTCCGCGCCGGCGCCGCCGAAGCGCGTATTCAACGCAACGGCAAAAGCGAGTTCGCTTCCCGTAATCACTTCGTTGTTGACCGCGGCGGCGATGTGGTCCACCGGCTCCGCCCGGACAGCGCAGGGGACCGCGAGTAAAAGGACAACCGTAAAAATATACCATGCCCTCTGTTTGTTTTTAAATTGTAAAAAATTCAGCATCAGCGCCCTCCCCCTCGGACAGGCATGACGGGGACCTATTCGCTTTTCAGGTCCGTCATCTTGACGCCCTTCAGATATTCCACGACCTTGTCCTGCTTGAGCTCTTCCAGGCGCTTGATGATCTCGGCGATCCTGAGCGCGTTGTTCAGGACAACCTCCAGCCGCTCAGCGGTTTCCGCGTCCTTTTCCCGAGAGCGCTCGAGCAGCAACTCCACGTTTCCGATGATGGTGGTGAGGGGGTTGTTGATCTCGTGCCTCATGGCGATCCCCACCTGCCCGATGGCGCCGAGACGCTCAGCCTTGACGAGCATTTCCTGCAGCTCCTTCTGCTCCGTCATGTCCCGCACCGAAACCTGGTAGCCCGCAGCCACCCGATCCTTGAGCAGCCTGCGCGCGCTTACGTCGACGACGGCGCGGCTGCCGTCCCGCTTTACGACGTCGAATTCGAGGATCCGGGGAGGGGTGATGCCGGACAGGAGCCGGATGGCGGTCTGGGCGCTTTCGTGCGCGAGGAAGTCCAGCACATTCTTCCCAATGAGCTCGGCCCTCGAATATCCGGTAAATAGTTCCGCCGCTTTGTTTACGGAGGTGAGCCTGCCCTCGTTGTCTACGGTGAAGAGGACATCGCGCGAGTTCTCAAACAAGTCAGAAAACCGTTGGCTCGCTTCTTTCACCTCCGTGTAAAAACGGAAGTTCTCGATCGCCAGGCCGAGCTGTGCGCCGATCATCTCCAGCAGCTGAAGGTCCGAGGGTTTCAGAGCGCCATCCGAGCGCGGATAGAGGAACATGACCCCCAGAACAACGCCCCTTGACTTGAGAGGGACGATGACGTGGGCGTGCGGTCCGGCGTCTTTTTCGCGCGTGTGGTACGGATCGTTGCAGCCTTGCTCGCTCAACAGCATCTCCCCGGTCTGGGCCACTTTGCCGCAGAGGCACTCGCCCATGCGGACCGTTGCCTCGCGCTGCGCGAACTCGGGCGCGAGCCCCTGCTGGGCCGTAAGCCGAAGCTTCTCGCCGCCGGGCTCGCACAAAAATATTCCCCCCCGGGGTTCGAGGCTCGCCAGGCTGTCGAAGATCCCGGTCAGCGACGTGTCGAGTATCTCCTCGAGGTTTCCCGCCCGGCTCAGGGTAAGCGCAACGGCGTCGAGCGCCGCAAGTTTGCGTGTCCGGTCGAACAGTTTCCGCTCCAATTCGGCCGAAGACGACTGATCGATCCGCCGTGCCAGCTCATTGAACCGCTCCGCAAGGAGCTCGAACTCGCCTGTTCCCCGTACGGGGACCTGGTAATCGAGTTTGCCCCGGCTGATCTCTTCCACGCCTTTCAGCAGCTCGGACAGGGGCGCGGACACGTTCCGGCGAAGATACCAGTTGAAAAGCAGAAGAAAAGCGACCGACATCAGCGCGAAGAAAAGAAGCTTGATCGTCATCGTACTGTCCCGAGGGACGAACACGGCGGCCGCCGGAACCAGCAGGATGCCGAGGCCGACGAGCAGAATAATTTTTTTACGTATTTTCATGGTATGGGCGATTTTCTTTTCCGCGGTCACGGCCCCTTATCCGGTGGTCGTTCATTCTTCTATTGTAGCATAGCATTGGGCGGCCTTTGCGTCCATGGGAAAGAAAGCCAGAGGCGTCAGAATGTGTGGCCGATGTTGAAATGGAGCTCTCCAGGGCTTTCTCCAGGAAGCCGGTGCATCTTCTGGCCGTAGTCTATCCGCAAGGGGCCGACCGGGGTCCCATACCGGATCCCGGCCCCGTACGAGGCGCGCATGTTCCCCAGGTTGATTTCCTGCCCCGGCCAGACATTGCCGGCATCGGTAAAGAGCACGAACCCGAGGCCTTCGCCGGGATTGATGCGGAGCTCGATATTAAATATCGCCATGCCGTCTCCGCCGATGGGGACCAGGTTTCCGCTTGTGTCCGTGCCGGACGGGCCGACGGAATCCTGCGTAAAACCGCGTATCGTCGTGCTGCCTCCCGCGTAGAACCGTTCGTGGATCGGCACTTCTACCGTGTGGCGAAAAGGCCAGGCCATACCGGCCCGCGCCGAAAGGGCCAGTATTGAGTCATGCACCGGCAGGAACCAGCTTCCCTGCACCGTCAGCTTGGAAAAATCGGCCTCCGACCCCAGCTCCGTCAGCGCTTCCTTCAGGACGATCCCGTACAGCGCTCCCCGCCGCGGGTTGAACACGTCGTCGCGGAGGTCCCAAATCAGGGCGGGGCTCAGGCTGCTTACGAGCACGCGGCCGGTGTCATCGGAAGAGAGCACCGCCGCCGGCTGCACGTCGTAGTTGACGACGTTTTCGAACTGGTAGGTCAGAGACGGTTTCAGAGATTGATAGGATTTTTCCACGCCGAAGGAGGCCGCGGTCCTGCGCGTCTTATAGTAGATTTCGCGCGTATCGGAGTTCAGCCGTTCCGCATCGGACCACACGAGGCTGAACTTGCCCTCCAGGTCGCGGTTCAGAAACCAGGGCTCCTGAAAATTGAAGATCGCCCGTTTGAGTATTTCGCTCTCTTCGAACCGGAGACTGGTGTACCGGGCGGTCCCCCAGAGGTTCCGGTACGAAAGCTCTGCAAAACTCCTGAACCGGTCCAGGTCGCCGTATCCGACCCCGACTTCCACGGCCCCGGCGGGACGCTCTTCGACGGTGAAAAGCATGTCCTTGACGTATTCCTTCTCGCCGGGATGCACGGGCTCGAACCTGGCGAGCCTGAAATAGCCCAGGCGGTAGATCCGCTGCTGGCTCGCGAGGATGGCGCCGTAATCGTAGGTGTCGCCGGGCTTCACGAGGAGCGCGCGCATGATCACCTCGTCCTTTGTACGCTGGTTCCCCCGGAGAATGACCCTGCCGATCGTGACCGGCCTGTCTTCCGTGATCCGGTAGCGGAGGTCCACAATATTATCGTGAACATTTTTTTCCACGTCCACGCGGGCGTAGAGATAGCCCTTATTCGAATACGCCGAGAGAATGCGATATCGGTCATCGTCGGGTATCCGCTCAATGAACGGCGCGCCGGGTTTCAGGCTCACCTTCTCCAGGAGCTGGGTCGACGAAAACAAGAGGTTCCCTTCGAAGGAGACGTCGCCGGTCCGGGTCTGCGGTCCCTCGGTGATCTCCAGCACCACCACGGCCTTCCGGCCGTCGGCGCTCCGGGTCACGGTTTTTTTGACGCTCGCGGACAGATAGCCCGCGTCGAGATACCGGTCCCGGAGATAATCGACGTCGCTGCTCAGAAGGTCTTCGCGATAGGGTTTCCCGAAGAGCCACCCGGATTCCTGCAGGGCCATTTGTTCTTTTATTTGCTTTGTCGTGAACACGGTGTTTCCCCGGACCACGATCTGGTCGACCATGACGTGCGGCCCCTCGTTGATGATAAATTTAAGGTCGAGGCAGCATGGTTGGACCGCCTTTGTTACGCCCACCGTTATGTCAGCGTACCCCTTTTCACGGTAGAGGTTCTTTATCTTGTCTACGCTGCTGTCGATAAGGTTGTCGGAGAGGTCATGCTCCGACCATATCAGGAGGGTTTTCGAGAGCTTGGACGACCCGAATTCGTCATTGCCGGTGAAGCTGGCGGTTACGCGGGGGCCCTCAATTACCGTGATGGAGAGGTATGCCTTTTTGTCCCTGAAAGTCATGCCGATCGGCCCGGCCTTCGCCGCCGGATAGCCTGCATCGGTATATTTTTTGATGATTGCTTCCGTATCCTTATCCAGGAGCACGTCGCGCTTGAGCAGCGACCCTTTACTGCTCTTCATTACCTTGAGCAGTTTCTTGTTCTGAAACACCGTAACCCCGGAAAAGGCGATCTCTTCGATCAGGACCGGCTCCGATTCATGGATATCGACATGCAGGAGCACTTGGTGCGATTCCGGCAGCGGCTCGGTCCTGAAGTTCACCGATGCCTCGTAATAGCCGTCCGCCTGGTAAAGCGCGAGGAGGTCGGCCCGAAGCGCCGCGAGCCTGTCGTCGCGCAGCTCCTTTCCCTCCCTGTTTCCGAGCGCCTCCGTGATCGTGCCGGTTGAGAGCGCGTGGTTGCCGTGGATCTTGATCTCCTCCACGACCGTGATCGGCGCCACTCTATAGACGAGCCGCACTCCGTTATTGTCGGGGAAAGCCTCGACACGGATGTCCCTGAACATCCCCTTGAGATAGAGGAGGAATATCCCATCGCGGACGGCAGGGCCCGAAAATACATCGCCGGGTTTCTGGCCGATGAGGGAAAGAAGCTGCCCAGGCCGGGGCCAGGGGCGGCCCTGATCGTCCATGATGTCGATCCGCGTTATCGTCAGGCCGGCAAAGCGCGAGGGGGATGCATGAGCAGGGGAGATGAGCACGAGTGCGAGCAGACCGCCTGCCAGTAATTGCGGCAGTTTCATGGGAAATTTTTAGCACATCAAGGGATGAATGTAAAGGAAAGAAGTTCCTTTTGCGGCTGCTCAGGTCAGGCGTTTTGCTTTTGCCCCGGCTCTCAGCGGCAGGCTTGGTCACTTGCTTTTATCTTTTTCGTTTTGCAGGACGGATTAAGGTGTGAACTCTATCCCCATCGTAGTGGAAAATCCCCCGGCAAAGGCTTTTTTCAATTCTGCGAGCGGGACATCACGGCCGAGTTCCCGCGCGACCGAGGTGACCACGTCGCCGGCGCACCCGCCGGGGATCACCCTGGCCTCGAGATCGGGATCATAGTCCAGCAGGACCGAGCCGTGCTGGAGGAAAGCGCGCGGCAGTCTGCGCTGGGCGCTCCCGATGATCTTCCTGCCCTGGACCAGGAGTTCATACCACGAGGGAGAGGAAAAACAAGCCGGGTTGCCCGCGTCTTTTTTGACCAGCGGCGCGTGCCTGCTCTTGCGCGAGACCATTTCAGCGGGGATGCCGAGGTCCTTGAGACCGGCGAGCAAACACGCGGCTATCACTTTATACGTACCGAGAACGTCGGGAGGGAAGAGGGGATCGTCAACGCGCGCAACAATGCTGTAGGTGAGTTCCCGGTGATGCAGGACGGCCCTGCCGCCGGTGATGCGCCGGACGATGTCTATGCCGCGCCGTTTGCAGGCCCCGGCGTCGACTGCGGCGCCGATGTCCTGGAACCGGCCGAGGGACACGGCAGGCGGGTCCCAGGTATAGAACCGGAGCACGGGCAGGGTCGCTCCCACTTGCGCCCGCGCGAGCAACTCCTCGTCTACGGCCATGTTGCGCGCGCCGGTATCGGCGCCGGTGTCGAGCAATTTCCAGGTCGTCATGGCGATGGCATGATCACGATGCCGGAGAGGGCGGATGCTGCAGGTGTTTAAGCGTGTTTCGCCTCTCGGGGAATGAACGGCGTTTCATACAGTGAAGGCTCATTATTCGGCCGGGTCTTGAAGCGGCGGTAGGACCACATGTACTGGTCCGGCATTTCACGGACCCATCGTTCGATCTCCAGATTCATGCGCCGGGCGTCGGCCTGGGGATCATCGGTCGGAAAGTTCTCAAAAGGAGGATAGAGCCGCACCTCGTAGCCGCGGCCGTCGCTTCGGATGCGGGTGATGCAGGGAACGACCGCCGCTTTCGTGCTTTGCGCTATGCGGCCCAGGGCGGTGACGGTGGCCGCGGGAATGCCAAAGAAGGGCACGAAGATGCTTGCGCGCTCGCCCATGTCCTGGTCCGGCAGATAATAGAAAGGCCGTCCGTCACGGATGTGGCGGATGAGCGATCTGAGGCCTGCCATGCGCTCGACGACCACGGCGCCGAACCGGCTTCGGCGCTGAAAGAGGTATTCGAGGAGAGGGTTTCTGGACTCGCGGTACATGCTGACGAACTTCCTGTCTGCGGACAAACGCAGGCCGGCCATGTCCAGCCCGATAAAATGCGGGGCGAACACAATGACGTTCCTGCCGCTCGCTATCGTCTCTTCGAGAAAATGCGGATCCCGAAGCGTGACGAACCGTCTGAGGCGCCATTTGGGCGCCCACCAGGCGATACCGAGGCTCAGCACGACGAAACCATACAGACGGAAATGCTGTTTCACGAGCCGTCTGCGGCGCTTGGCATCGAGTTGCGGAAAGCACAGGTCGATATTTTTTTCGGCGAAACGCCGGGGGGGCGAGGGGAACCAGGAAAAGAACGATCCCAGGCCCGTGCCCAATATCCAGAGCACGCGGCTCGGCAGCCAGCAGAGCGCGAGCATGCACAGCAGTACCGGCCAGGCATACCAGTAACGGGGGCGCAAAAATGTACGAAGCGAAACGTTTTTCATAATAAACCCGATTTACTACTGTCTTAAGGGCGAAACAGCATGGTAAAAACTCCCGGTAGGAGAGCCCGTGGCGAAGACTGCACGCGCCCCGGTTCGTCTTTCCGAGAGGGTCACTTATAATACTCAACGGGCAGCGCCCCGTCAAGCCAAAAATCGTGAGCATCAACTCTTCCGCCGTTGTTCAGCATGCTTCGCCCGGGGCCTCCGCGGAGAATATGACTTGGCAATTACATCCGTTGTGGTATAATGTGCGAAAAATCAGGTGATACTGCGGGAAAAAACAAAACCAACCTCGATAAAATTGGTTTTGCGTGCAGCCGATGCGGCAGATAAACAGCCTGAGAGGGGGGTATCCGTGCAGAAAGAAATGAACGGCGCCGAGATCATGGTCAAGAGCCTTGAAGACCTGGGGGTGACCCGGGTCTTCGGTTACACCGGCGCGACCATCCTCCCGGTGTACGACGCCCTCGGCCGGAGCCCGATTGCGATAACGGTCAACGCCAACGAGCAGTCAAGCGCGTTCAGCGCCGCGGGCTATTCCCGGTCAAGCGACCGCGTCGGCGTGGCGGTAGTCACCTCGGGCCCGGCCATTACCAATACGCTGACGGCGGTGGCGGACTCCTTTGCCGATTCCGTGCCGCTGCTCGTCTTTGCCGGCCAGGTGCAGCAGAGCCGGCTCGACACCGACGAGTTTCAGCATATCAACGTAAAGGACGTTTTTGCGAAGGCCGCCAAGAAAGTCATCTTGATTTCCGACAGCTCCGACATCGAAGAGACGATCAAAGACGCCTACTTCTACGCCAAGTCCGGCAAGCCGGGCCCGGTCGTCATCGACTTTCCCTTCGATGTGCAGCGCAAAACCGGCGTCTATCGCACTACGGACATCGAGCGGTACCGGCTGAAATACGACCAGGAGACCCACCTCGGCGTAAACCAGTGCAAACAATTTTTCGACCTGCTCCGGGGCTCCAAGCGGCCCCTGCTCTATATCGGCGGAGGCCTCAACTCCCGGAAGGCCAGTGAAACAATCCGCGAGTTCAACCGGATGTTCACTATTCCATCGATCGTAAGCCTGATGGGGAAAGGCATACTCGACGAGTCGCAGGACACTTCCCTCGGCATGCTCGGCATGTTCGGCACACCCTATGCCAACATGGCGATCCAGGAAACGGACCTTTTCGTCGCCTTCGGCGTCCGGTGGAACGACCGGGTGGTGCAGAAGGTCGGCGAGTCCGGCCTGAAGGCCGAGATCGCCTATATCGACATCAATGCCGAGAAGGTGCAGGAAGTGCGGGTCACCCGAAACCCGAAGTTCTCCTTTATCGGCGACGCAAGCACTGTCCTCGAGGACCTGATCGAATACGCGCGGCAGAACCCGGTCACGCTCGCCATCAACGAATGGCAGCAACGCGCGGCGTCCCTGAAGCGGAGTTTCCCGCTCAATTACAACCGCCAGTCCGAAGAGATACAGGCCGCCGAGGTGATGGACCTTCTTTCGCGCCACATGACCGACGACACCAGGATCACCACCGGCGTCGGCCAGCACCAGATGCTTGCCGCCCAGTACCTGAAGACGGCCCGGCCGAAGTCATTCATGACCGCCGGCGCCTTCGGCACCATGGGGTTTTCGCTCCCCGCCTCCATCGGGGTCCATTTTGCCGACCCGAAGGCCCGGGTGATCGCCATAGACGGAGACAGCAGCATCAAAATGAACATGGGCGAGATCCATACCATCGGGTCCCTTGGGATACCGATCAAGGTATTGCTTCTCAATAACCATGCCGACGGCATGGTAAGGACGATCCAGGCCGTGTTGTTTGATCGCCGCTTTACCGCATCGGAACGGAACTTCGACGCAAACTTCGCCAACATCGCCAAAGAGTGCGGCTTCACGTGGTGCCGCAAGATCAGAAAACGCGCGGAACTGGAGCCGTCGATGAAAGAGTTTCTGGCAGCTCCCGGGCCCGGCTTTCTCGAAGTCGTTACGGACCGGGAGGAAGGGGTCTACCCGGTCATTCCGCAGGGCAAGGGCTATAAAGACATGATCCTCGGCCCCTTTATCAAGGAAGTTAAGAAAGGCTGATCGGGCTCGGCGCGCCAGGATGGTTTTGAGGAGTTTCCCCAAGCGCTTCCGCACGCAGCCCCTTCGCGCTGCCGCGCAAGCGTGCAAGTAGCCGTGTGAGAACAAAACGTTCCAAGCGGCTATCAGCAAAATCAAGGGGTTTGAATCAACTGCCTTCGGGCACGCTTGTGCGCCCCAGCGCTCAAGGGCTGCGTGCTGTGAGCATTACCTTTTGAGAAAAGTCCTTGATGGTTTTTTATTGAATAGAACCCTGCTTTGTGTTAAATTTTTGCAACGTCTCTTGGAGGGGGCAACCGGGCGGTTATGAAAAAAAGCCTCTTGCTTGCGTATCTCATACTGTTGCTGTTGCCGTACGGTCCCTCGCATGCATCCGGCGACGGCCCGGAATATAGCAAGGCGAACAAACTGTACGCCGAGGGGAGATACCCGGAAGCCATCGTGCTGTATAAAGCGTTGCTTTCCGCTCCCTCGCGCTCTATTTCCTCAAGCGCTCTCCATACGCGAATTGCCGACGGTTACTTCCAACTGGGGGATTACCGGAACGCTCTCACTGCATACCGTTCGGCGCTGAAGGAGCAGAAACAGTCTGAACGTCCGCAGACCCAGTACTGGATCGGGTTTTGCGTTGTTCTCCTGGGGAAGGACGCCGAGGCGGCGGATGAATTTTTAAAAATACCTCAGCTGTATCCGGACTCCGGCATGTGGGTCAGCACGGCATACTACTGGGCCGGCAGGATGTGCGAACGGATGGGGAAGAAAGAGCGGGCCGCCGAGTATTTCCGCAAGGCAGGCGGGAGCGGCGCGTCCGCTCAGGGTCGGTTTGCCTTGAAGAAAGCGGAGGCGGTGAAGGGGAAATAAAGGGTCAAGGGTCAGGGGGCAAGACGGCGGCCTCTGACTCGCATTTCTATGTTGAAGGAACTGAACATAAAAAATTTCGCCATCATCGACCAGCTCCGGGTGGAGTTCGCGCCGGGGTTGAACGTCTTCACGGGCGAGACCGGGGCGGGCAAGTCCATCGTGGTAGACGCGCTCAACCTCGCCCTCGGCGAGCGGGCGAGCGCGGACCTCATCCGCACGGGTTGCCAGGAGGCGGTCGTGGAAGCGGCCTTCGAGCTGAACCACGACGGCACGGCGGAGATAAAGGCGATGCTCACGGAACAGGGCATCAAGATGGATTCCGGCGAAGACTTGATCGTGCGCAGGGTGCTCTCATCCTCGGGCAAAAATAAAGTGTATATCAACGGAAGCCTGGCGAACCTCGCGACGCTCGCGGCGCTCGGGGCTATCCTTGCGGACATCCACGGCCAGCACGAGCACCAGTCGCTGCTTTCGCTCGAACGCCAGATGGAGATGCTTGATTCATTCGGCGGGACCGCCGGCCTCCGGGAAGAGCTGGCCGATACGTATCGGCGCTTGCAGGACATCCGGAAGGAACTCGCGGAGCGGGAAGCGGGCGAGCGGGACCGGGCGCAGCGCGAAGACCTGCTGCGGTACCAGAAGAACGAGATCGAGGCCGCGACGCTCAAGCCCGGTGAAGATGAAGGGCTTGCGAACGAGCAGAAGATCCTGGCAAATTCGGAAAAGCTTGCAGGGCTTTCCCGGGCAGCAGATGAGGCGCTCTATACGTCCGACGGCTCGGTATTGTCTGGCCTCAAGAAGGCCATGACCCACCTTCGGGAAATTGCGGTGATCGACAACCGGCTCACGCCGGTGCTCGAGCTCTGCGAAACGGGCAGGGCGCAGATCGAAGAAGCGGCGCGGGAGGTCTCGTCCTATGCGGACCGCATGGAGTTCGATCCGCTCAAACTGGAACAGATCGGCGACCGGCTCGACCTGATCCAGAAACTCAAAAAGAAATACGGCGGCACCATCCCGGAGATCCTGGCATTCGGCGGCAAGGCATCGGCAGAGCTTACGCGCATGGAGCGAAGCACCGAAGAGATCGAACGGCTGAAATCGCAAATTCAGACGATCAAATCCGGGCTGACCGCCACGGCGCAGGAACTCACGAAACGGCGCAATGCAGCGGCGCGGGAACTCGAAAAAAAGATCGAAGCGGAGCTTGCGCACCTCGGCATGAAGAAGACGGTC
>JBGOTO010000071.1:0-14111 GCA_041476485.1 Nitrospirota bacterium | reverse complement strand
GGCCGCCCTGGTGGGCTTGCCTTCGGCGTCGAAGGCCACTTTCCGGGGCGGGCCGACCACTTCTTTCGAAACATTCGTTTGCCGCTCGGCAAGCTGCGGAATACACAGCACGAGCCGCCTCGGCGTACCGAAGGTGCGGAGCTCGCCCCCCTCGATAGCGACGCGGCCGGAGGCCAAAAGCCCGGAGAAGAGGTCCTTCATCTTTTCGAGCGCCGGGTCGATGAACCGGGACGGGATCTCCTCGGCGCCTATCTCTAATAAAAATTCTTTGGACAAAATAACTCCTGAGAAGCAGCTCGTAGCTGATAGCTCATAGCTGATAGTTTTACTACGAGCTACGAGCCATGAGCTGATTTATTCCGCATTCCGCATTCCGCATTCCGCATTTGAAGCGCTCAGCGCTTCAACATCGGAAACCCCTTCGCCTCCCGGTCCGCAAGGTACGCGTGCGCGCAGAGGCGGGCGAGTTTGCGGACGCGCGCGATGTAGCCCGTGCGTTCCGTGACGCTGATCGCGCCCGCGGCGTC
This sequence comes from Nitrospirota bacterium, assembly GCA_041476485.1. Taxonomy (GTDB): domain Bacteria; phylum Nitrospirota; class UBA9217; order UBA9217; family UBA9217; genus JBAZLV01. Next base: position 13,584 of record JBGOTO010000071.1, on the reverse strand, counting down.
GAGGAGGTTGAAGGTGTGCGAACACTTGAGGCAGTAGTCGTATGCCGGGAGAACGACGCCGGCTTTCACGAGCCGGTCGCATTCTCTTTCGTACGACTCGAACTGGCGGAAGAGCATCTCCTTGTCCGACAGCTCGAAATTGTACTTCGAGAACTGCACCTCGGTTTCATGATGGACGTCGCCGTACTTCACGCCTTTGGTCCACGCGAGGTCGTAGACGTTGTTCACGCCCTGGAGGTACATGGCAATGCGCTCCACGCCGTAGGTAAGCTCGGCCGACACCGGCTTCAGGTCGATGCCGCCGACCTGCTGAAAATAGGTGAACTGGGTGATCTCCATGCCGTCGAGCCAGACCTCCCACCCGAGCCCCCACGCGCCGAGCGTGGGCGATTCCCAGTCGTCCTCGACAAAGCGGATGTCGTGTTTGAGCGGATTGATGCCCAGGGTAACGAGGCTCTCCAGATAGAGGTCCTGGACGTTTTCGGGATGGGGCTTGAGGATCACCTGGAACTGATAGTAGTGCTGCAGGCGGTTCGGGTTCTCGCCGTAGCGACCGTCCGTGGGCCTGCGGGACGGCTGAACGTAGGCGGCACTCCACGGCTCCGGGCCGAGGACCCGAAGAAAGGTCGCGGGATGAAAAGTCCCTGCGCCGACCTCCGTATCATACGGCTGGTGGAGCACGCAACCCTTCGCGGCCCAGAAGCTCTGGAGCGCCAGTATAAGCTCTTGAAATGTCAATAATTACTCCCTGCGTGGAAGAGTGTGGAAATACGGAAAAATAGACTGCTATTATACAAAAAACGTCTCTGTTGTCAAGAAAATACCGGCTTCCGCTTTACCGCCTTGAGTACTTCGAACCACAGGATGCTCGTCACCCCCGCCCCGAGACAGAGCACGAGATCGTCCGCATGCAGGATGGAGAAGTGGAACAGGTCCCGCAGAAAGGGAACGTAAAGCGCCAACCCGAGGAATGTCAGCGCGCCGCCGGTCACCCACCACAGCGCCGCATTGGGAGAACGCAGGGTGTCCACGATCACCCGGGACCACGAACGGTTGACGAAGATCAGTCCGAGATTGGCGATGATGAGGGTCGTAAAGGTGAGGGCCCGCGCATCCTCCTCTCCCTGGCCCCGTTTGAGGGCTATGAGGAAAACCGCCAGCGTAATGAGGAGAACGCTCAGGCCCTGGAGCAGGCTGATACCCACGGTGCGCGCGTTGAAGAGAGGCGCCTCGCGCCGGCGCGGCGGGGAGGTCATGACGTCCGCCTCCTCGGGCTCGGCCTCGAACACCACGGAGCAGGCCGGGTCGATGATCAGTTCGAGGAACACGATGTGCACCGGCAGGAGCACGAGCGGCCACCCGAACAACACCGGGATGAGCGACATCCCCGCGATCGGCACGTGAACGGCGAAGGTGTAGGCGATGGCCTTCTTCAGGTTATCGAAGATTCTCCGGCCCGTGCGCACGGCCTGCACAATGGACGAGAAATCGTCGTCCAGGAGCACGAGCGCCGACGCCTCGCGCGCCACGTCCGTGCCCCGTCCGCCCATGGCAATGCCGATGTGCGCGGCTTTGAGCGCCGGGGCGTCGTTCACCCCGTCGCCGGTCATGGCAACGACCTCGCCGTTCGCCTTGAGCGCGTTCACGATCCGAAGCTTCTGTTCCGGCGCCGCCCGCGCGAAGATGTTCACGGCGGTAATGCGGCCCCGCAGTTCTTCGTCGCTCATGGCGTCGAGCTCGTGCCCGGTGACGAGCCCCTTCCCGTCCCCGAGGCCGATCTGCCGTGCAATGCTCGCCGCGGTCCCCGGATAGTCCCCGGTGATCATGACCACGCGGATCCCGGCGGAACGGCATTCCTGCACCGCCTCGGCCACGCCCGGCCGCACCGGATCGGCCAGTCCCACGAGCCCGAGGAACACGAAGGTGAAATCATGCTGCTCGCCCGGGAGGTCCTTCGGCCTGAACGCCGCCCTGGCCACTCCCAGCACGCGCAGCCCGTCGCGGGAGAGGCCGTCGATCGTTTCGGACAGTCCCCGCTTCTTTTTCTCATCGAGATGGCAAAGGTCGAAGACCGCCTCGGGCGCGCCCTTCGCGGCTATGATATACTCGTCGCCTGCCGGAGATTTCCAGACGTGCGAGAGCGCCAGGAGGCGGTCCGAAAGCGGGTATTCCCTCACCAGCGTCCAGTCGTCGTGAATATGCTCGGCCTTGAATGGATAGAGACCGCCCAACTCGCGAAAAGCTTTTTCCATCGGATCGAAGGGGTCCCGCTGGCTCGCGAGGATGCTGTATTCCAGGACCTCGTGAAACCGCTCGGGCAGCGGGTCCCGCTTCGTCATATCGATACAGTGCGTTTCGCCGTCCACGCAGATACGGCTCACGGTCATGCGGTTCTGCGTGATCGTACCGGTCTTGTCCACGCACAAGACCGTGGCCGAGCCCAGGGTCTCGACCGCCGGCACGCGGCGGGTGAGCACCCGCTTCTGCGAGATGCGCCATGCGCCCAGAGCGAGAAACACGGTGAGCACCATGGGGAATTCCTCGGGCAGCACCGCCATGGCGAGCGTAATGCCCGCCAGAAAACCATCGAGCCAGTTCCCCCGGGTAATCCCGTAGCCGACCACCACGAGGGCGCAGAGGAACATCCCGACGATTGCCAGGGTGCGGACGACCTGTCCCGTCTCTTTCTGGAGCGGCGTCTTTTCGAGCTCGACGCTCCGGAGCGCCTTGCCGATCTTGCCGATTTCGGTGCTCGTGCCGATGGCCTGCACGGCCGCAATCCCCTGCCCTTGAACAATGAGCGTGCCGGAAAAAATGAAGGGCAGGTCGTCGCCTCCCGGCCTGGCCATTTCCCCGGTTTCCGCGCACGCGGTCTTGCGCACGGGGACCGATTCGCCGGTCAGGAGCGATTCATCGACAGAGAGGTTGACGCAGGACAGGAGCGATGCATCGGCCGGCACGCGGTCCCCCTCGTTCAGGACGATGACGTCTCCGCGCGCCACCTCGCGCCCCGCGATCCGCTTCTGTTTGCCGCCGCGGATGACGAAGGCCCGCGGACTCGAGAGGTCTCGGAGCGCTTCCAGCGCCCGCTCGGTCTTCTGTTCCTGGTAGAGCGTGATGCCGACGACCACAAAAACGAACCCGAGCAGCATAAGCGCTTCCCGCACATCGCCGAGGACCAGGTAAATGGTCCCGCCGGCCACTAAAAGGAGAAACATCGGTTCGCGCACCACGTCGAACGCGATGGCGAAGATGCTGCGTTTCTTCGACGAGGGCAGCTCGTTGTATCCCTCCCGCTTCAGCCGCTCCGCGGCTTCCTGCTCGGAGAGGCCGGTTATGGAATGGATGTCGAATGGCGCAGACACGTGTGGCTCCTCACAGTAAACAACCCTTGTCTTTCGAAAAGTATACCGAACAAACTGAAAATTGAAAAGGCCTTTTCAGGCATCGAGAGGAAAATTTGGAAAGGATGAAACTGCTGCGCCAAAGGAACTTTGCTCTGTCAAAAAGGAGGGATTCAATCACCAAATTTCAAGGCTAAAATCCTTGCAACGATTTATCAGCTCGAAATCCGTCCTGTTCGAAGTTATTACCGTAGCTCCGTAATTCCGGGCAGTCAGGGCAATTAAGACGTCGAAATGCAAATCTCGAAGTTTCTCCGGGGTATAGCCGTTCTCTCGATATACCCTGCTCAGAATTTCTCCTGACTCAAGCCAGTTCTTTTCCGTCGGGGTCAGGATCGGATGGTTCTTCGTCAGGTTCTTAATGAATTCAAGCTCATCCTGGCGGGTTGCGCCGCGGAGAAGTTCCGAGAGAACGACAGCCGAATTCCGTATCAGGCCGCTCAAGGCTGAAATGCGATCTTTGTGCTTTTTAGCGCGCAGGTTGTCGATAAAGACTGATGTGTCGAAAATGATGGGCCTACTTGCCATGGGCCTCGAATTGCAGCTTCCCGCCGTACGCCGCCATCAAGTTTTTGAACTTTTTGAGCGCCACCACCTCTCGTAACGCCATGTGCACCGCCTCACTCATGCTCTTCGCCCCGAGCGTTTTCACGGCTTCGTTCGCGAGTTTCATGTCAAGACGTATGGTCGTCATTTTTACTGTAGATTTCACGCTTTCTGCCCTCCTCGCAAAATGATTATTGTATATACATTTATATCATTATATATATATCTTGTCAAGATGGTCGGCACGGTGTGTCGGCACGGTGGGCGTTTTTCCTGTTTTCGTGTTCTCGGTGAGCCTACTTCGGTATCACCTTTTTAAAGGACTTGACCCTATTCTCAAAATCCGAAAGCATTTCTTTCGCGAGCGGACTTTCCGTATGCCCGTAATGGGCCGACAGCAATGACCTCAACCGCTCCTTGTCCTCGCTTGCAAGAGCAACGGCCTTGACATACGACGCGTTCAGATGGCCACCGAGCCTGCCCTCTTCGTCGAGGACGTAGAGCGTTCCGCCCGTCATCCCTGCTCCTACATTGAACCCCGTGGGACCGAGGACCGCCACCTCCCCCCGCGTCATGTATTCGCAGAGGTGCTGTCCCGCGCCTTCTATCACCGCAATCGCGCCGCTGTTCCGGATGCAGAACCGTTCGCCCGCGCGGCCGGAGGCGAAAAATTCCCCGCCCGTGGCGCCGTACAGGACCGTGTTGCCGATGATCACCTGTTTATGGGGTTCCGCGACGTTGTCGGGCCGTATGATGATCTTCCCTCCGTGCATTCCTTTTCCGACATAATCGTTCGCCTCGCCGGTCAATACGAGCGTAAGCCCTTTATGGTTAAAGGCCCCGAAGCTCTGGCCCGCCGTGCCTTTAAAGAGCAGCGTAACGGTATCAGGGGGAAGCCCCCCTTCGCCGTATTTTTTTGCGATGTGATAATTAAGCCGCACGGGGACGCTCCGGTCGATGTTCCGGATGACATATTCTTTTTTTACCTGCGCACCCTTCTCGATAAAAGGCAAAATATCCGCCACGAGCTTTTCGTTCATCGAAGGAGCGGGATTGTCGTTTCTCGGCAGAATACTCCGAAGAGGCGTGCCTTGACGGAAGGGTCCCATCAAGGACCGGAGCTCTATCCGCTTTGACCCTGGAAAATCCTCGTGCTCGATGAGCGTGAGGAGATCGGTCCTGCCGATGATCTCCTCCATGCTCGTAAACCCCATTGTTGCCAGGATCTCCCGGACCTCCCGGGCAATAGCGCTAAAAAGCGCCATGACCCCTTCGACCGTTCCCCTGAACTTAGCCCGCAGCCGCGCATCCTGCGTTGCGACGCCGGTGGGGCAGGTGTTGAGATGGCACTGGCGGGCCATGACGCAGCCCGTGGCGATCATGGTCTCGGTGCCGAACCCGTATTCCTCCGCCCCGAGAAGAGCGGCGATAACGACGTCCTTGCCGGTCTTCAAGCCCCCGTCCACCCGCACCCGGATCCTTTCCCGCAAGCCGTTGTCGATCAGGGACCGCTGAGTCTCCGCGAGCCCCAACTCCCAGTAACTGCCCACGTTCTTGATCGAGGTGAGCGGCGAGGCGCCGGTGCCTCCTTCATTGCCGCTGATCTGCACGATGTCCGCGTAGGCCTTTGCAACGCCCGCGGCCACGGTGCCCACGCCGAGTTCGGAGACGAGCTTGACGCAAATTTTCGCTTCGGGGTTCGCCTGCTTTAAATCGTGAATGAGCTGGTTCAGGTCTTCGATGGAATAGATGTCGTGGTGCGGCGGCGGCGATATGAGGAGCGTGCCGGGCTTGCAGTATCTGAGGCCGGCGATGTATTCATCCACCTTGAGCGCCGGGAGGTGGCCGCCTTCTCCGGGCTTTGCTCCCTGCGCCACTTTGATCTCGAGCTCCGCGGCCGACGCCAGATATCCGGGCGTCACGCCGAAGCGTCCCGACGCCACCTGTTTGATAGCGCTGTTCTTTACGGTCCAGAATCTCTTCGGGTCTTCCCCGCCTTCTCCGCTGTTGCTGCGCATGCCGAGACGATTGCAGGCCTCGGCGATCGTTTCGTGGGCTTCGGGTGAAAGCGCGCCCAGGGACATGGCGCCGGAAACGAACCGTTTCAGTATCCTGTCCTCGGACTCAACCTCATCGAGCGGTCGCGCTGCTCCGATTTTGTAACCCATCAGATGCCTCAAACCCACGGGCCGGCTGTTTATTGCCGTGGAAAAAACCGTGAAATCCGCATCCGCCCCGGTCTTGATGAATTTAAGCAATGCGACGACCGCAGGCGCTCCCCAGGCATGCCATTCCCCCTCTTTTTTGTAGCGAAGGAACCCGCCGTAATCGAGGACAGGGTCAGGAAAATCAAAACCCGCGGCATGCCGTTTCAGGAGGGAACCCTCTATCTCGCGAAGGCCGTCGGATTCCGCGCCTGCCGGGACCATGCCGAAGTATTCCCGGGCAAAATCTTTTTTCAAACAGACGATATCAAAGAGTTGTGCGCCGTGATAGGAATTGAGGGTCGCTATCCCGAGCCGCGACATTACTTTGAGGAACCCGCTTTCCAACGCCTTCGTGAAGTTGCAGGCAGCCTCCTCAAAGGGGATTTTGACCTCGCCTTTTGCGCAGAGGTCGTTAATCGTCTGGAGCGCGAGATAGGGGCAGATGGCAGCGGCGCCGAACCCCATGAGGCACGCGACGTGATGAACGTCCCGCGCCTCTCCCGTTTCGACCACCAGGCTGGCCCTGTGGGCGAGGTCCTTTTTCAAAAGAGCCTGAAACGACGCGGCAACGGCGAGCAGGGACGGGACGGCGACCCGGTCCTTTGACGCATCCCGGTCGGAGAGGACGATGATCTCCGCGCCGGAAGCGGCCGCGTCGGTAACGTCCTTCATGAGCGCGGAAACAGCGTTGGAAAGATCGGTGCTTCCCTTTGCATAGGTGATAGGAATTTTTTTTATTTTGAACGTTCCGTTCCGTTCGATCCCGGCGAGATCATCGGCGCACAGGAGGGGCGACTCTATCTTGAACCTTTTGGCCTGTTCCGGCGTCTCGATGAGGAAACTCCCGCGTGTGCCGAGGTTCATGGTGAGAGACATGACCATCTTTTCCCTGATCGGATCGATGGCCGGGTTGGTGACCTGGGAGAAACGCTGTTTGAAGTACCGGAAAAGAAGCTGGGGCTTTTCCGCGAGCGGGGGGACCGGCGTATCGTCGCCCATCGAGAAGGTCAGCTCCCGCCCGGTCTCGGCCATGGTCTTGAGCAGCATCTGTATTTCTTCCGACGTATATCCGAAGGAGATCTGCTTTCGCACCAGGTCCGGGTCCGGCCCGAACGGGGCAATGCCGGCAATCACCTGGCCGACGCATTGGTTTTTTATCCACTCCCGGTACGGTTTCCGGCTGCTGAGTTCCCGGAGGATTTCTTCCGTCTTCTTGACCTTGCCGGCCCTGAGATCAATTGACAGGGTGTCTCCGGGGCCGAGCCTTCCCTTTTCTATGATGGTCTTCCCCGAAAGGTCTATCATGCCTGCCTCTGATCCCGCGATCATGATGCCGTCCTCCGTCAGCGCATAGCGGAGCGGCCTGAGACCATTCCTGTCGAGGTGCGCGCCGACAATGTCCCCGTCGGTGAACACGATAGCGGCGGGGCCGTCCCACGGGGCCATCACGAGGGACGAATATTCAAAGAAGGAACGCTCGTCCGCCTCGTAGTCCATGCGCTCCCAGGCGGGCGGGATGCAGAGGTTGACGGCATGTTCCGGAGAAAAACCGGAGAGGATGAGCAACTCGACGATCTTGTCGAGAGAAGCGGAGTCGCTCTCATCGGAGAGGACAAGCGGCTTCAGAACGTCCCTGTCGTTGTCCGGGAAACTTTTGAGAATGTCCTCCTGGAGGGCCATGATCCAGTTCCTGTTTCCCTGGAGCGTGTTGATCTCCCCGTTGTGGGCGAGCACGCGAAAGGGCTGGGCCAGGGCCCACTCGGGAAGCGTATTGGTCGAGAAGCGCTGATGAAACACGCAAAAAGCGGATTCAAGATCTTCGTCCGCGAGGTCGGGATAGAACCTATCGAGCTGGGGCGCCACGAGCAGACCTTTGTACAGCAGGGTCTTCGAGGACATGCTCGCAACACAGACCTGTTTGCCGAATTTATTTTCGACCGCCTTCCGCGCGAGAAAGAGCTTGAACTCCCGGTCGTGATTTTCGACGGACTCCGCATCGATCAAAAGCTGTCTGATTCGCGGCTTCGAGTCGAGGGCCGCCTTTCCAAGCGCGTCGTCATTCGTCGGCACGTCCCGCCAGCCGACAGGCCTGAAGCCGTATTTCTTCAGGACTTCGTCGATGTCGTGCTCGACCGCGCCGGAGAGGAAGAAGCTGCCTACAGCGAGATTGTTGATATCGGAGAGGAAAAAACCGAGTTCCCTGATCTTTTTCGCAAAAAATTTCCGCGGCAACTCAAAGAGCACGCCAGCTCCGTCGCCGGTCTTGCCGTCGGCTCCAACCGCCCCCCGGTGGGTGAGGTTCTTGACCGCCTCGATGCCCCACGCGACGATCCGCCTGCTTTTTTTACCCGAGACGTTCGCGACAAAACCCGTGCCGCAGCTTGAAAAATGCTTATGGTTCATTTCGGGATCCGTGTTCATCGATGGTTGAAATCCTTTTCGAAAGTAATATCATCATTGTAGCAGAAATCGTATGCTCCGCCAAACCTTTATCAAATTGTACGGAAGGATGGAACGGCAACGATAGGCACGAATACGGAGACAGTATCTTCAAGAAAAGTGACCGCAGGGGAATTGATCGGAAGAGGACGCGCGCCTTGCGCCAAAGCGAATCGGTTGACTAAGTAGTTACAAAATCTCCTCAAGAATCTCCACCGCGTCCCGGACGAACTTCGGGCAGAGCGTATGAGAAAGGTCCTTCTCCCGTACGGCGAGCAAGCCTTCAGGCGTGCTGAGGTCATGACCGAGCAGGTCCTTGCAAATAATCGACCCATTCCGGGAAATGAACCGCTCCATGAATTCACCCACCACCGCGTACGTCCTCTCCCGCGCATCGTCGTCATCGGCCTTTGTCTTGCCGTATTTCAGACCGATGACCATGAACGCACCGGACACGGCCCCGCAGGTCTTGCCCATGCGCGCGATCCCGGCCCCGAACGCCCCCGCGACCCGTAACGCCATCTCGCGGTCCAGGCCGAATTGCGGGCCGAACGCGGACAGTACGGCCTGGGCACAACTGAAGCCTTCTTTATAACACGCGACGGCCTGATCAACTGTATGCATAATGTATCTTCCCACCTTCCTACCTTCTTAACTTCTTACCTTCATCTTTAGGCGCGCTCTTCCCTCATTCTATAATACTTCTCCAACTCCTCGGTAAACCTCTTCTTATCTATCGGCGGGATGTTGATGCCCTCTCCCGAGGAGCCGGGTTCAATAAAGAACCGCTCGGGAAGAAAATCATCCGCCCGGGTAAATCCATTCTCCTTATTATACCGCCGTTCAGTGAGGATGATCTCCTCGCCGGTCTTCATCAGACCCTGGCCGGTAAAGGGCATGCCCGTGGCCGCGGCGAGCATCTGCGCGTACTCTTCGATTGACGCGCCGAGAAATGCGAAGGCGCAGATCGAGAGCGAGTCCACCACCGCATTGTTGTCTTCGGCGATCTTGATCATCCGGGCCTTGCCGTCGAAGCTGAAGCGGTCCACGGCAACGGGCTTCCTGAGAATTTCCTGGCTGATGGGATAGGCGCGCAGATGGCAGCCGCCGCGCGTGGACGTGCCGTAGGCCAGGGCAATGCCGTAGGAACCGCGCGGGTCATAGGCCGGAAGCTCCAGTCCTTTGACGCTCATCGAGCAGTGCGACTTGCCGAGAGAAGCGCAGAACTTTTTCGAGCCTTCGGCAAGCCGGTCCCCTTCCGCCTCGCGGTTCGCGGTCTTTATGAGCATGTCGAGGATCTCGTCTCCGGAGAGGAACCCCCCGCGCGCCTCGCCGTAGGCCGCGAACGTGGCCGCCGCGGAGATGGTGTCCATACCGAAGTTGTTGCACAGAAAATTTGCCTTGATGATGGACTCGGCGTCGGAGTTCCCGTTCAGCGCCCCGAAGTGCGAAAGCGTCTCATACTCCGGAACGGGCCTGCCGCAGGACGTGACCTTTTTGCACTGGATGGGACAGGCCGCGCAGCCGTGCTTCCTGAACCCGAATTCTTTTTTGAGGCTCGGACCGGAATAAGCGCGCGCCTCGGGGAAAAAGGTCTTCTTGAAATTCTCCGTGGGCGCCATCTTGCGCATCCCGACGATGTCCACCAGCGTGGCCGTGCCGTATTCACCCAGCCCCAGCTCTCCCATGACCACGGGAGAGGCGCGAAGGAGCCGCATCACGTCGTCGTGCGCCTTCTTGAACGCAGATGAGTTTGCGATCTCAACTTTCTTCGAACCGTCGACAACGATAGCCTTCAGGTTCTTCGATCCCATGACCGCGCCGAGCCCGCCGCGGCCCGCGGAATTCGCCCCGCCGATCATAATGTTCGCGAACCGGACAAGATTTTCCCCTGCCTGACCGATGCAGGCCGAGCTGCCGGCAGACGCCAGGAGCTTGTTCGTCTCCACGCACCCCCTACCCCAAAGATGCGACGCGTCTTTCAATTCAACCCGGTCGTCGTTGATCTGGAGAAAGACCGGGGACTGCGCCTTGCCCGTAATGATGAGACAGTCGTAGCCCGCGGACTTGAGCTTGATGGGGAACGTGCCGCCGACCGAAGAATCGGTGATGGTATTCGTAAGCGGAGAGCGCGAGACCACGGACATGCGAGACGACGCCGGCGCGGTCGTGCCGCAGAGCGGGCCAACGGCGAAGATCATCGGCATTTGCGTGTCGTAAGGATCGAGCTTGAAATGGTCTTTCATCATCGCCACGCCGAGCCCCCTGCCGCCAATGTGTTTCGTGAGGAGTTCTTCGGACAGGCCCTTGATTCTTATCTTTCCCGTTGAAAGGTCTATGGATAAGGCTTTGCCGTGCCAGGAATGCATGAAGGAATCATAAACTTTTACCGGAGCGAGGTCAAATGAAAAGAAGATGGACTGCGCTTAAGAATTTCGTGCGTTATAGTCGCATGTTTCTATCTATAATGGCGACAAACCGTTTCGGTTTGTGACTGATGAACTCGTTGAACTCGGACACAAATGTTATATATGCATCAACATCGGCCCTCCCCCCCTTCATGAAGGGATTATGACGCGAGCGGGCGAGAGAGGCCATCTCATCCTTAAAACCAGCGGAATGGGCCTGGGAGCGGATTTCCTCTTCTGCGGTTTTGGAGAGCATCATCACGGCTCACGGACCTCCTTGAGCAAATCGTGTGCCTCAAGAATTTCGGCATATCGTTTGATCGCGTGCCAATCGAGCAGGCCCCCGCGCGCGGCTGCCAGCGCCTTGATGTCGGCAAGATCCGACTCCTTTCTGGACGGATTGTTCTTGATCGCCTGAAGTTTCAATCCGATAAGGTCCTCCGGCTGCAGTACTTTGATTTTGAATCGACCGCTGAAGATTTCCTTCTCGTCCGCTCTTTCGAGCATTTCAAGGCTCGCTTGTCTGAAGGCATGAAGAAAGTCGATCTCGCCGAAAAGCTGTTCGCGTGAAACATATTGCGACACATTTTCGCTTTTAAATTGAAGCTCGTAGCCCATTTCTTTCATGATCTGCCCGATTTTTTCAATGTCGCTTCGGTCGATCAAAAAATCAAGGTCCACGGTCGACCTGCCCACGCCCCATAATCCCAGGGCAAATCCACCCATCAAGCCGTAGCGGACACGATGGTCGTTGAAATGCTTAAGGAGGATAGAAATAACGGTCTTAAAATCCATGGAAAGAGTTAACCATATTCCCGATAAAAATGCAAGGCAAGAACGGGGGAGGGAAGAACACGCTCAAGCTTTCAGAAATCCAGTGGGCTCTTCGCCTCTTTGATCGTCCTGCTCGGCACACAGTGAGTATATATCATGGATGGCGGAAAAAACCACTGCCAGATGAAATCCGTCGCGGCGCTTTGATATTTCTTTTCGAGCGAGTCGTCAAGAAACACTCCGGCATATCCCGCGGCAAGGTCCTTATCATGAAGCGTTTTCGCCGTTTCAAGCTGCGCGAGCAGCTCCGGCATGATCGTTTGCGGCAGGGGAACGGTCCGGCTCTTGCCGCCTTTTCCGCGAACTGTCAGAATCCCGGCGTCGAAGTTGAAATCGAGCACCCTCAGTTTAACGCCCTCGAAAAGCCGAAGCCCGCAGCCATAAAGCAATTTGACTACCAGCGAATAGGGATGGGGCAGGCGCATCAAGACCGCGTCGATTTCCCTGCGAGAGAGAACGATGGGGATATAGCTCGACCGTTTTGCCCGCGGGATGTCCGTGTGATTGCCGAAGTCTTGTTTGAGAATATGCCGGTACAGGAACAGCAAGGCGTTGAACGCCTGGCTCTGCGTTGACGCGGCTACGTTGCATTTCACCGCGAGGTAGGTGAGATAAACTTTCACGTCCGTTGCCGACAATTCCTTGGGCGCCTTGTCTTTCAGATAGCACTGGAACTTCCGGCTCCAGTTTGCATAGGCGATCAGTGTTTTCCGCGAATAGTGCCGCGCCTTGATCTCACCCTCAAGTTTTTCAACAACCTTGTCCCATTCCGGAGACTGCGTTTTCTCGCGAAAACGCATCTCATCGTAGCGCCGACCGGATCGCGGGGGCGGATTCTTTTGCGTTGCCATTGACGCCGAGCCGACACTATTCTCACTCTTAAACGGGGAGACAGAGAGGGGGACAGGTTTCATCTCTGTGTTTTCCGAGTTGTCCGGTGATAAATTTCTCTGCGCTTGCGCCTCGAACAAGAGCGACAACGCATGCGCGGCCTGTTCAAGCTGATTTTGCGCCTGGTTCTTGGACCGCAGCTTTTCGATAAACAGCCGCACCTGGTCGGACTTTGAATCCGGTGGCGGGTATTTGCCGCGGAAATCCAGGTAATATCTGAGCCATTTTTGGTAGTGAGGGCGCAGAGCGAGTGGAATTGTTTTTTGTTCCATGACCGCTTCGAAGGGTTTCAAAATTTCGTCCGGGATGGGGAGCATTGGGCCTCCAATCACATCACAAAATTTTAAATCGTCTAAACCACAGTAGCGGAATAGTTAATTCTTGAAAAGAATAACGCATTTTTTGGATTAGTCAAATCAAAATTACTGTAACCCCTTGACTTTGCAAGAAAGCAATGATACAGTTCCGTTCATATAAACACTGGTTGGAATTTTCCAACCACACGCTCCAGACGGACTAGGCCGCTGAGCACTCTTAAGGAATACCATCGAAATGAGTGAGCCTATATTCTTTGCCGCGATGAATAGATATACTGCCATCAACTCTCTCATTAGTGCTGATGCTCTTCAAAAGCATGTCGCACGATATGGCTCTGAAAAAGACCAACTCTTAACCCTTGCTTCATTGCTCTATTATGATCATTTTAATGGCCAAGCATCTCAAATACTGTCCGCACTCAATGCGAATCTTACCTACTTCCTTCCCTTGCTCGATGATAAGAAGAGAAAGCAACTTGCAGGAAATTTACTGAATGGGCGCGATCAATTTCTCAACACCCTATCAGAGCTTGGGCTT
>JBGOTO010000070.1:0-14160 GCA_041476485.1 Nitrospirota bacterium | reverse complement strand
AGCTTCTGCATGCCGTGCGGGAAGAACACGACCCCCAGAAATAGCCTCAGGATAAGACTGGCTACGTCATCCTTCGTTTCAAACAGTTTTTTCAACATGGCGTTTCCTCCTTTGTTAGTTATGATAATGAACCCGTCACAATCACAATGCGAGTCCTTGCACCTGTTGGAGCACTGCATCGCGTATTCTCGAAGGCGTCTCCTGCTCCACGAGCATTTTCCCGTTGTCGAGCGTCGGGAGCAGAATGTCGCTGAGCACGCCCCCACAGGAGCAGGAACGTTCATCCCCTCCGTTCCTCGGAGCGATCTTCCGTTCTCCGCACCGGGCGCAGACGAGCACGCTTTTGCTCCCGGACCACTTGCCCCGTTTCGCGAGCGGCTTGCCGTCTACCTCCACGAGGTCCATCGCAAAGTCCACCACCGGCGCGTTGCTGATGGACGTGCCAATGCCGTATCCGTGGACCACGGGATTCAGTATCGGGACGTCCTCTTCGGTAATGCCGCCGCTCACGTAGAATTTGACGTGCCCGAGGCCGCGCAGTTCGAGTTCCCACCGCGACTCCTCCAGGATGCGGTAGAAATTCCCTCGCCGCGAGCCCGGCGTGTCGAACCGGACGGCGTACAGCTTTTCGCCCAGCGCTTGGGCGACATTGAGTACCTCGAATTTTTCATCCTGGAACGTGTCGATGAGCGCCACGCGTTTGAGCTTCGGATCGAGCACTTCGTCGTAGGCCTTGAGCGCCTCCACGGTCGAACCCATGCACAGGACCAGCGCGTGCGGCATGGTGCCCATGGGGTTCTCGCCGATCACCTCGCCGGATTTGACCACGGACACGCCGTCGCACCCGCCGACAAAGGCGTTCCGTTCGATCATCGGCGCCAGGATCGGGTGCATTCTGCGCGCGCCGAAGCTCATGACGAGCCGGTCCCCGGCGAGTTTCTTCATCCTCGCGGCCTGAGTAGAGACTCCCGATGCCTGGCAGATGAGGCCCAAAAGCGCGGTCTCGTACACGCAGAAATCCTGATACCTGCCCTCGAGCTCCATTACCGGCTCGTAGGGGTAGAAGACGGCGCCCTCGCGCAGGGCCCTGACCTTGATCTTCAAGTGTTTCATCAGTTCCAAGGCCTCGCCTGTTCCCGTGAGCAGCGCCCACGGCCAGTTTTTCGGCAGGGCCTTGGCTATGAACTCGGCCTTGACAACGGGATTGATGTTTTTTGCCTTGAGTATCTTGAGCGTTCGTTCGAAATAGACGTCGGTGATTTTGCCGTCCAGAATGTCCTTCGGTTCAGCGGTAAGGAACATGGGGCCTCCTCTTTTCGAATCAATGGTCATGGGTCATGGGTCAAGGGTCAGGGAACAAACGTCATGCCGCTTTTCGGCTCCCGATTCCCGGCTTCTCGCTACTCTTGATTAACGTAACGCCCATGACGTTCTTCATGATCCGGAGCGCGGCGTCGTGGTCTTCCCTGGCAATGCCTGCCACGCCGTCCTCAACCACGGTCACGGCATAGTCCCGGAGAACGGCGTCTGCCGCCGTGAACAGGACGCAGATATGCGTCACGCAGCCCGTGAGCCTCAAGGAATCCGCACCCAGGACTTTCAACGCCTCGTCAAGTCTCGTGTTGTAAAACCCGGAGTAGGTGTCCTTCGGGATGACAATGTCGCTCGGCGCGGGCTTCAGCTCCGCGACGACTTCTGCCCCCTTCGTCCCTTTGACCGCATGGGCGGGCCAGCCGAATTTCGTAAACTCCTTGTCATCGGGAGCGTGGTTGTCGCATACGTACAGAATGGGCGTCCCTGCTGCGCGGGCCCGGTCGATCTCACGCCGGATGACCGGAATGACGGCGCGAGTTTCGGGCACCTCAAGCGGAGCGCCGGGAAGCACAAAATCATTCAGCATATCAATGACCAGCAAAGCCTCCTTTTTCATGTCACCTCACCTCCCCGAACTGTTCCTCTCTTTACAATTGTATCAATATGCGGTATCTTTGGCAAGTACGCGGGGAAGCAGGCCATGGACGAAAGTCACGAAATACTTTTTGATGAACAGACCATTGCGAACAAGGTCGAGGAACTGGCCTCCCGGATATCGGCGGACTACGCGGGAAAAGAGCCGGTCCTGGTCTGTATCTTGAAGGGCGCGATGATCTTCACGGCAGACCTCATGCGCGGGCTGACCATCCCCTCCGTCATAGATTTTGTACGGGCAGCGAGCTACGGCGGCTCGACGACCTCATCGAAGAGTATTACGATTGAGCAAGACCTTCAAATCGACATTAGAGACCGGCATGTGCTCCTCGTGGACACAATCATCGACACCGGCAGGACCATGGACCAGCTTCTCCGAAAATTTGGAGCACGCGGCCCCGCCAGCATCAAGGCCGTTGCCTTGCTCGATAAGAAGTCCCGGCGCGTCGTGGACGTTGCCGTCGCCTACCGGGGCTTTGAAATACCCGATGTGTTCGTGGTGGGATACGGCATGGACTGCGCGGAGAAATTCCGGAACCTGCCGTATATAGCCGCGCTCAAAACCGATTAGGGCCGGGTGTAAAAGGAGCAATTCCGTTGGTCAATCCAATTATGAACAGGTCCTTGCGAAGCTTTTTTACGCCGCTATTCAGCATGAGAATTTTCCTCGTTGCCTTGTTTTTCATCATCTGTTCCCTCGGTTCTTCCGCTGCTTCGGCGGAAGAGACCACATCCACGACGAATGCCGCGACACAGGACGCCCGGCCTGCCAAGGATACTCGAAACGAACCGCCCATAGGACTCAACCGTGCGTATTTCAGCGGATACGTCACGGACTTCACGAGCATCGTCACCGCCCCGGCGCGCTGGGACGCATCCGACTGGACAAAAGCGTCCGTTGTCGTAGGCGTATCGGGAGTATTGTTCACCCAGGACGATAAAATTCAGACGTGGGCGCAGAATCATAAAAACAGCACCACATCCCATTATGCCGACGTGGTTTCGAGCATATATACCTATTCCCTGCCGGCCCTGGGAGGATTCGGCCTGTACGGATACATCGTCAAGGATGAAAAAGCCGAGAGGGCCTTTTTGCTCAGCGCTGAAAGCGCCGTGCTTACCGCGGTTTTCGTGCAAACCCTGAAGCGCTCCACCGGCCGGCACCGGCCTTCTACCGGAGATTCGCACGATACATGGTCCGGGCCGACCCCTTCGGGCCATAATGAAGACCTGTCATTTCCCTCGGGCGACGCCTCGACGGCATTTGCCATCGCGTCGGTGCTGGCTTCGGAATACGACAATAAGATCGTTCCCCCCGTCCTCTACACAGCGGCGACGCTCATCGCTCTCGAGCGGGTGCATAATAATGCCCACTGGTCGTCCGACGTCTTTTTGGGTTCGGCAATCGGGTATTTTACGGGAAAGGCGGTAGTCGCTTCACATCGGGGTGGGGGAGAGAGCAGGCTGAGTTTCTTGCCGATTAGCGACGGCAGAAGCGTCGGACTGGTTATGACGTACAAGTTTTAGGAGTGTTTCGCTTCGTAAAATTCTTACTGCTTAGCGGCGGATTACGTCCTTTCCAGAACGATAGGGAGCGATACTTTATTTTCGAGCGCCTTGAGCGCGGCGTCCCTCAAGTGCTCCTTGCCGAGGTCTTCCTTGCCCGTCATCTCTTCGATGTCGATCCTGACGACGCCGGTGTTATTCAACTTCTCCACGGCGAACTCCCCGTAGCCGCCTTCGGGCTGATATTTTCCCATGAGTAGTTTAAGAGCCAAGAGCTTTTCGGGTCCATCTTCAACAATCCGCGCCCTGCCTCTGATAATCACGCTGCGATAAAGGTACTCGGCCCGGCAGGGGCTTTCGCGGCTTTTCACCAGCGCGATCGGCAGGTCTGCCTCGAAACAGACACGGTCGTCCCGTTTTATGTCCTCGATCTTTTCGCCGTCCTTCGCGGTATGGAAATAGATTTTGGCATCGTGATAGGCAAAGTTGAGCGGCTTCACCATGGGATAGCCGTCCTTGCCCGCTGTCCCGAGCCTGCCCACGTGACAGGCGTTCAGCACCTCGACGATGACGTCTCGTTGCCTGATCTCTTTTTTCGCCTGGCGCATGAACAGTTCCTCACGTTGGCATCCAATTTTTACTCCGCACGATCAGCTTCCATTTCGAGAAATATTTGGACCTCTTTCCCCGCCACCAGGCCGCCTCCTTCCATGGGTTCGCTTCCCCACATGATGCCGAAATCCTCGCGGTTGACCGTGGTCGCGCCGCAAAAGCCGACGCTTAGTTCGTCCCCAAAGGGGTTCGTCCGCGGCCCTGCGTATTCACCCTCGAAGGTGATTCGTCGCGATATGCCGCGAATCGTCAAATTGCCGGTGACCCGGCAGCGGTTGTTGTTGATGAAATCGACCGCGGTGCTCTTGAACGTAATCGTGGGGAAATTAGACTGGTCGAAAAAATCGCCTGTCAGGAGATGCTCGTCCCGTTTTTTAACCCCGGTGGATACGTTGGCGACTTCTATTTCCACCTCGACGGACGTATGGGCCTTGTCAACAGGATCAAATTGGAGCCTGCCCTTCATTTTGCTGAACTGGCCTCGCACGTGCGCGAGCGCGAAATGCCTGACGGCAAAAGCAGCGCAAGAATGGTCGGGGTCGATGATCCAGGTTGCCATGTTCAATCTCCTCTATTTCTTGTCTGTAACTATTTTACCCATTATATTTCAGGTTGGTGCGAGAATCAATATCTAAAAAAAATGAAATCTGCCGCTCTTCTCTATTGCTAAACCAAGGGCCGGAGATTTATAATACCGCGTTCTTTAGATTTGTTAAGGGGAGAGGATACGCGCGTGCAAGCTGTAGCTCTTATATCGGGTGGGCTGGATAGCGTCCTTGCGGCAAAGATAATCATGGGGCAGGGCTTCCATATCACCGGGCTCTATTTCACCTCTCCCTTTTCGAAAAACTACGGAAACGAACACTCGACCCACGCCGCGCGGGTCTCGAAGGCCGTCGGGATCGACTTCCGGGTGATCGATATGGGGCAGGAGTACATCGATCTGATCCGGAAGCCGGCGCATGGATACGGCAAAAACGCGAACCCTTGTATCGATTGCAAGATATTGATGCTCAGGAAGGCCAGGCCGGTCATGGAGGAGGTGAAGGCACCCTTCGTCGTCACCGGGGAGGTCCTGGGGCAGCGGCCCCTGTCCCAGCGCCGCGATACCTTTCAGGTGGTTGAGCGCGATTCGGACATGCGCGGCATGATCCTGCGACCCCTTTCGGCAAAGCATCTCGCTCCCACGAAAGCGGAGCTTTCGGGCATCGTCGACCGGGACAAACTCCTCGGCATCTGCGGACGCACGAGGACGGTGCAGCTCCAGCTTGCCGAGCGGTACGGCATCCGCGGCTACTCCACGCCCGGCGTGAGCTGCCTGCTCACGGACAAGAACTTTTCCGAAAAACTGCGTGATCTCTTCGCGGACAAGAAGCATATTACCGCCCGAGATGTCCACCTGCTGACCCTGGGCCGCCACTACCGGATCGATACGGGCGTTAAAATCGTTCTTGGCCGCGACAATAACGAAAACACGGAGCTTATGTCGCTGGCCTCGGACGGATACCACCTGTTTGTGCCCCATGATTTTCCCGGCCCCGCGGCGGTGCTCTCCGGAACGCCGACGCAGGACATCAAGCAGACCATCGGCCGCCTCATCGTTACCTACAGCAAGCGCGTTCCCGGCCGTTCATACCGCATACGGTACGGCAGCGAGGTCTTCGACCCCGGGGAGCCGCTCCCGATTCATGATTCCGGGCTGCGCCGGTTGGGGGTGGAAAGCTAATCGCCGATTCACGATCCAGGATACACGATACAGGATGAACAGAATCGTTCGGCCGGACCGCCTCTGCTCCGCTTTTGTTAAGCTTCTCTTCAGTAGATTTTTTCCCTGCATTCCCTTGCTGGTTACCCCAAGAACCAAAACCATGCTACAATAATAAGCATGCCGCAGATTACGGTCCAGGCAGTGACGAACTATCTCGAGTCCTTGTATGCAAAGCCCATTCGCGTCATTTCCCTGAGCGAAGAGGGAAAACAGGAGGCCGGCGACGAGTTCAAAGCCTTCGGTTACGGCTTGCCCCTGTTCCTGGAATATGAGGTTGCCGGAGAGCGGAAAAAGGCCGTGCTCGAAACCATGTCGCCGTCATCGTTCGGGCACGACCACTTTTCGGACCGCGCCCAGGCGATCCTGTGGGAACATAAGGCGTTCAACGATCTTCCGCACCACGTGCGCTCCCTTGACAGCGGCGCTTTCCTGGATTCGGGGGCGATCCTCTCCACCGGCAGGGCGCAGGAGTTTTTCCTGCTTACCGAGTTCGTGCAGGGCCAGGGGTATTTCAAAGACCTCGACCGCATCAGAAACACGGGCGATGCGTCGGACGGGGATTTCAAGCGGGCACTCGCGCTCTCGGATTGTCTCGTCGAAATCCACAGCGCGAAACTCGACTCACCGGGCCTCTACACCCGGCGCATCCGCGACCTCCTGGGTCATGGCGAGTGCATCATGGGGC
This sequence comes from Nitrospirota bacterium, assembly GCA_041476485.1. GTDB lineage: Bacteria > Nitrospirota > UBA9217 > UBA9217 > UBA9217 > JBAZLV01. The sequence continues at coordinate 7,621 of JBGOTO010000070.1, read as the reverse complement.
TGATCGACAACTATCCCGAAAGCTACGAGTTCATCAATCAGCAGCTCCTGAAAAAAATAGAATTGGCGTGCGTGGAATGGCGCTGGAGAATCAAGGGCCGCGCTCACCGCCTGTGCCGGGTGCATGGCGACTTTCATCCCTGGAACATCCTGTTTCGCGAGGGTTCGGACTTCACGCTCCTCGACCGGTCCCGCGGCGAATGGGGAGAGCCGGCGGACGACGTGACTTGCCTCAGCATAAACTACCTATTCTCTTCGATTCTGCGCTCGGGACGGCTCGAGGGCCCTTTTGAGAAAATGTTCCGTCTCTTCTGGGAGAATTACCTTACGAAGACGAATGATACCGAGGTGCTCGAAGTCGCCGCTCCGTTTTATGCCTGGCGCGGCCTGGTTATCGCGAGCCCCGTCTGGTACCCCCGTCTTCCGGAAGGCGTGCGGAAAATTCTGTTCAATTTCATCCAGAATGTCCTCGGGTCCGAACGGTTCGATCCAGCAGACGTGAACAGGTATCTCGCATGAGCGCGCAACCCGGTTTTGCCATATGGATGACCGGCATCCCCGCTTCGGGCAAGACCTCGATAGCTCGGGAGCTGGTGAAAAAACTGGCAACGGATAAAGTTCACGCCGTGGTGCTCGAATCCGATGAGATGAGGACGATACTCACGCCCGAGCCGACCTACGGCCCTGAAGAACGCGACCGTTTTTATAAAACTCTTGCCTTGATCGGCGCAATGCTGACCCGGAGCGGCGTGAACGTGGTCTTCGACGCGACCGCGCACAAGCGGGCCTACCGGGATTATGCACGCTCTCTTATCCCGAGGTTCATAGAAGCCTATGTGCGCTGTTCGCTCGAAGTAAGCATGAAACGGGACCCCAAAGGGATATACCAACGCGCCGCGGCCGGGAAAACAGCCACTGTACCCGGACTGCAAACGCCGTATGAACCGCCCCTGCATCCGGAAGTGGTCCTGGACGGGCAGGCCCCACCTGAAGCAGGCGCAGAGGCGCTCTTCGAGAAGCTGCAGCAGGTGCTGTATCTATAAACGGTAAGCGGTTCTTTCATAATAACCGGCGTTCTCAACATTTGGCCTGCTGTCCACAGGAGGTTACCCAGATGAAACGAGTTGCTGCAAGCGATGACCCTCATGAGCAAACTACTGCTAAATTAAAACAACAAATCCGGGAACTCCAGGCCCACGATGCCGAACGCGCGCGGAGCACGTCTGAACGCACGAGCGAGCTCGAAGCATCCAACGCGGCCCTGCGGGAATCCGAAGCGCAATACCGTACCATCTTCGATAATTCCGAAGCGGCAACGCTCATCATCGAGGAGGACATGACTGTTTCCCTCATGAATGCCAAGGTAGAAATGCTGACCGGCTACTCAAAAGCTGAAATTGAGGGAAGGGAATTCTGGACGAAGGCCGTTGTTCCCGATGACCTGGAGCGAATGAAAGCATTTCATGCGCTTCGCCGGGAGCGTTCCGACGCCGCTCCGGGCCGTTACGAGTTTAGGATCAGGGACAAGCAGGGAACTATCAAGGACATCTATGGAAGCGTGGCCCTTATTCCCGGGACGAGGAAGAGCGTTGCTTCGTTGACCGACATTACCGACCTGAAAAAAAGCGAGCAGGAGATGAAAAAACTTTCACTGGCGGTCCAGGGCACGTCGGACTGGGTCCTCATTGCCGACCGGAGCGGCATCATAGAATACGTGAATCATGCCGTGGAAGAAATGAGCGGTTTCACCAAAGAAGAGCTTATCGGGCAGAAAACGTCGATCTTCAAGTCCGGCAAACATGACGCCGCATTCTTTCAAGAGATGTGGAACAATATCCTCGCCGGCCGCACCTACCGCACCATCATGATAAACCGGAGAAAAAGCGGGGAGGTATTCGAGATTTACCACACCATCACGCCGCTCAAGGACGAAAAGGGCGAAATTACCCATTTTGTCGCCACTTCAAAGGACCTGACCCAGCAGCGGCTTCTTGAGGAGCGGGTGTACTATCTCGCTTATTACGACGGCTTGACGGGTCTGCCGAACACGGCCCTCTTGCTCGACAGGATCAAGCAGGAGGTGCCGAGGGCGGAATATCGAAAGCGGCAAATCGCAGTTATGGCCGTCGATATCGACCGGTTTTCATTTATCAACGAAACGTTCGGAACGACGGCGGGGGATGAAGTTCTTCGTGAAGTGGGGCGGAGGTTGTCGGCGATCATACGCGACGGTGACACCGTAGCCCGGCTCGGCAGGGACAAATTCGGCATCATGCTTGCCGACGTTGCCCAGTCCCAGGACATCGTCCTCGTGGTGAACAAAATTATCAGCACGTTGCAGCATCCGGTGCGGGTCTCCGGGACCGATATCACGGCGAACGTCTATATCGGGATCTCCGTGTACCCGCAGGACACGGTGGACGCCGCGGAGCTGGTAAAGAACGCGGACATTGCTCTGGTCAAGTCCCAGGTGCAGGAATTAAATACCTACCAGTTTTTTACCGCTGACATGAACCGCATGGCGTCGACCTTCGCGACCCTGCACAAGAGCCTGTTTCACGCGCTGGCGAACGGCGAGTTCGTGCAATATTATCAACCTTATTTTGATGTGGATACGCGGAAGCTTGCCGGTATGGAGGCGTTGATTCGCTGGAATAGTCCCGAGCACGGCTTCGTCTACCCGTCAAAATTTATTCCCGTCCTCGAAGAAACACGGATGATCATCAATGTGGGGAAATGGTGCGTGAAAGAGACATGCCGGCAAATCAGGGACTGGCAGCGCAAAGGATACGCACTGGTGCCGGTTTCGGTGAACCTTTCCGCCGTCCAGTTCAAGCAGCCGGACATCGGCGATTTTCTCGAAACAACTATCAGGGAATCGGGCATAGACCCGGGCCTGCTCACGTTCGAGCTGACGGAAAGCACTTTGATGCAGAACCCGGAACAGATCAGGGCGCTGCTCATCCGGCTCAAAGCATTGGGGATCAGCGTCAGCATCGATGACTTCGGTACCGGCTACTCGTCGCTGAGCTATCTGAAAAAACTTCCCGTGGACAACATCAAAATCGACATTTCGTTCGTCCGGGACATCACGACCAATGCCGACGACGGCGCCATCGTTTCCAGCATTGTGTCCATGGCGCACAACCTGCGGATGAAGACAATCGCGGAGGGCGTAGAGACCGAGGAGCAGTTGAAGATCTTGAACATTTTGCGGTGCGATATGGTACAGGGGTTTTACTTCAGCAAAGCCGTGCCCGCGGAAACCGTTGAAGCCATGCTCACCAAAGCTGAATAACTGCCCCTGCACAGTGCAGGGGAAAATCTGTGATGGAGTTTCTTCCGGTTCCTACACGTATTCCTTCAGGACCTTGCTTCTGACGGGATGACGCAGTTTTTTGAGCGCCTTTATTTCGATCTGCCTGATCCGCTCCCGGGTGAGGTTGAAGTACTTGCCGACCTCTTCCAGCGTGTGTTCGCTGCCGACGCCGATGCCGAACCGCATCCGGATGATTTTTTCTTCCCGCTCCGTAAGCGACGAGAGCACCTGTTCGATGCGGCCCGAGGCCTCACGGTTCTCGAGGGTCTTGAATGGAGAGATGGCCTTCTCGTCGATGATCACGTCTTTAAGCTCTTTTTCCTCGGAAAGAATCGGGGTCTCCAGGGACACCGGCTCCTGGATCGCGCGCAGGATCTCGTTCACGCGCACAATGGACAGCCCCATGATTTTTGCCACCTCTTCGGGCGCCGGCTCCCGGCCTTTCTCGCGCATGAACTTGGCAAAAATGCGGCTGATGCGCGTGCTTTCTTCGATCAGGTGTACCGGGAGGCGAATGGTGCGCGCCTGGTCCAGGATGGCGCGCGTGATTCGCTGCCTGATCCACCAGGTGGAATAAGTGCTGAACTTGGTCCCCTTGCCCGACTCATACCGGTCCGCGGCCTTCATCAGACCGATGTTTCCTTCCTGGACCAGGTCGAGGAGCGTCAGCCCACGGTTCACGTACTTCTTGGCGATCGACACAACGAGCCTTAGGTTGGCCTTGGTCAGTTCGTCTTTGGCGATTTTGACCTTGCCGTCCTCCTGCTCGATGCGGCTGAGCATGTCGCGTACCGCCGGCTCATCGAGACCGAGCTTCTCCATATCCGCGGTGATGCCCCGTTCCACCTGCTTGCCCACAAACACGAGCTTCTTGAGCATCTTTTCAATCTCGCGAAACGAGAGGCTCATCTGCCTGACCGTGTCGAACGCGCGGTCCATGTCCCGTCTCGCCACCTGCCGTTTGAGCCGGTTGTACTGATGCATGAATTCCGCTTCGTAAGAGTCCCGCCATTCACCGGGATAGCGGAGCACGTCCACAGCCTTCACCAGCCCCTGCTTGATGTTTTCGCCGATCGCCAGGGCCCGGGGAATAGCGAGCGGAGAACTGAGCGCGATCTCCTTGAGCACGGCTTTCCCTTCTTCGAGCATGCGGACGTACTCATGCTCCTCTTCTATCTTGAGCATGGGGAACTTGCCGACGGATTTGAGGTAGGTGTCAACAAGGTCCGCGCCGGCGGCGACCTCGTCGGCGACTTCCTTGAGCTCAACAGGAGTAGGCTCTTCTTCCTCTTCCTCCTCCGTGATTTCGTCCGCCAGCTCTTCCATCACGTCTTCGGGCACTCCCTCGGGGTACCCGCTTTTTTCTTCCGATAACGCCGTCTTACTCATACAACCTTCTTTCTGCTTCAATTATAGCAAAAATAAAAAAAAAGCGTCAAACAGTAATTTTACGTGCGCAAAATGTTTTGTAATTACTCAGGTCACCCACTTCGCTTCGCCGCAGGGTACCTGCAGCATGCATTCATGCCTGATTCTTCACCCTGCTTCCGGGTTTCACCGGCACGCTTCCCGTCTTGCACATCGGACAGGCCTCCGGCGCATAGGTAGGAACGTGAAGCGTCGCCAGCGACTTGTACGGTACGCCGAGCTCGGCCGTGCCCCCCGAGCGGTCCACCAGCGAACCCGCGGCAATGACCACGCCCCCCGCGTTCTTCACGACTTCGATGGTTTCCTTCGTGGATTTTCCAGTGGTAATCACGTCCTCGACTACGAGCACCCGTTCTCCCGGCCTGATGATGAACCCGCGGCGCAGCGTCAGTTCTCCGTTCACCCGCTCTGCGAAGAGCGCCCGCACGCCGAGCGCCCGCGCGGTCTCGTGCGACACGAACACCCCCCCGAGCGCGGGGGCGATGACGACCTCTATCTTCGTTCCCTTGAAATGTTCCGCCAGCGCCGCGCAGAGCTTCGTCGCGATGTCCGGTTGCTGGAGCACCAGCGCCGACTGAAGATACTGCTCGCTGTGCAGGCCGGATGAAAGCAGAAAATGCCCGGAGAGCAGCGCCCCCGTTTTCCTGTAAAGGTCCAATACTTCTTCAGAGGTCATAGTGTGTTACGCTCCTGAAATGGTTTGGAACGCGGATTTTTGCTGCAATCATCCGCGCCCATACTTTATTTTATGTAACTACTCAGGTCTGCTGCGGAGCGAAGGCGCGATGAAGCGCGCGGCGACCGATGCACGGACAGCAAGCAAGGCGGGGCTTGTGGTCGACTTCGAAATTCCCTTAATTTTCCGGCGCGCCTTGTGCAAAGCGAAGTGGCTGACCTGAGTAATCACTATTTTATTTCTTCAAGAATCTTTGCGACTGCACCTTTTCGGTCCGGGGCTTTCAGCACGGGCCTGCCGACCACGAGGTAGTCCGCGCCGGCGGCAACGGCCTCCCGCGGCGTCATGATCCGCTTCTGGTCGTCCTGTGCCGCCCACGAGGGTCTGACCCCCGGCGTGAGAATGACAAACTCGCCGCGGACGGCCCTCCGGAGCATTTTAATTTCCTGGGGCGAGGCGACCACGCCGTGCATGCCGGCCCGCTGGGCCAGCCGCGCCAGGTGTGCGACCTCCCGCTGGAGCGAGCGCGTTATCTTCAGTTCTCTCCGCAGGCCCCTTTCATCCATGCTTGTCAAGACCGTTACGGCGAGGACGAGGGGGCAGGGCCGGTCCAGTTTTTGCGCAGTCTCTCTCGCCGATTCAGCCGCGGCGCGCATCATATCGAGCCCACCCAGGGCATGGACGTTGAAGATGCTCACGCCGAGCTTTACGGCCTCGGCGGAGGCCCGTGCCGTTGTGTGCGGAATGTCGTGATACTTGAGATCGAGGAACACGCGGCCGCCCATGCCGATGATCCTGCGCACGATGTCGGGGCCGTAGGCCGTAAAGAGCTGATGCCCCACCTTGAACATCCCTACGGTGTCCTTAAGCTCGGTGACGATGCCAAGCGCCTCCGTGTCGCTATCGACATCAAGGGCGAGGACTAAACGATCTTTAGCGGTCGAGGTGTTAGTCATTTTTTGGTTCCGTCGTCAATGATTTTCGCACCGTGCCAACGACCTTCTTCTCAGTATATCCTGAGCAGGCTCAGAAGCCGGTCCTTGAATATCTCCGCCAAAATTCGCAGGTTCGGCAAGGTCACGAACGCGTGCGCGTTGTTCGAGAACAAAACCCATGCCTCTGCGGGAAAGTCCTGTGTCTCCTGCGACAGCTCCGCGTGCAGAAACACCTTCGGCAGCGCCCGTACGGTTATCGCCAAATCGCTCCCGAGGATGCTCGGCGCCGCTACGGCGTCCATCATGGGCAGAAGGGTATTCGCACGGGCAATGATGTCCGCCGCATAGGTCGTGATCGGCGCCTCGACCTTTTTCCTGAAATCCGGCGAAGGCACGCCCGTGAAGTCGCCGATCGCCCTCCAGGGCATCATCGTCATCGACTCGCCGGACGAGGACAGATAATCGAGGACCACGGCGGCGTGGGCTTCGGGCGCACGCTGGCCGTGGAGGACAATGCCGTCATGGCGGACGACATACTCCTGTCCGAGCATGCCGAGGAGGAGGGCGTCCTCTTCTTCATTATAGAGGGCGGCGATTCGTTCGGCGATATGCGAGAATGAGATCTGCTCCAGGGATTTCACCAGGGTCTCCGGCTGGGATCGTGTCCGGGAAAGATTATACCGGCAACGGCCGGAAAGGACAACAGAAAAATCAGGTTTTCACCCGAAACGGGGCAAATGCCGGCGCGGGGGGAGGAGAAAAAATAACATCAACTTTCCCGCTTTATTCTCTCGATGATCTCGGCGATCAGGTCCAGAATGCTGATCTGGAGCTGAATGACATCCGCGGGCAGGCGTTGCTCGAAACGATAGTCGCCTTCGCTCCACAAAAAAAGACCGTAGATGATTTCTTTCACCTGGGTTTTGAGGCCGGTAAAAAGGTCCTTGGGGGTCACGAAGCCGTTTTCGACCAGAATGGCCCCCAGTTTTTTCAACCCGGCGCTTTTGTTGAACAGCGCTAAAGCGCGGTCCAGGTTTCCCCTCGAGAGATTGCAGCATTTCACGAGCGTTTCGCCAAGCCTGTCCCCGGAGTCCGTAGACGCGGCGAAGACGATCTGGCCGCCCTTGAGATAAACGGATTTCACGATATCGCCGGCGCGGACGGTCAGGGTCCCCGTTGCCTTGGTTTGTCGCAGGTGTTCCAGAATGTCCGGGAGCGGAGTGACCTGGATGGTCCCTGAAAGCGGAATGGACATGGTTGTATT
>JBGOTO010000069.1:0-14391 GCA_041476485.1 Nitrospirota bacterium | reverse complement strand
TAACGAACGGCGCGCCCGGCATGTCGAACCTGGTGGTAAAGGACCTGAAGGCAAAGATCATCCTGCCGATTGGAGAAGACCGGACGCCGGGCACGGACGCAGTCCCGGGAGACGATCCCCTGCGCATGGCAAAGGGCGCGAACGGATTCTTTCCGCCGAGCCACATTTTATAAAAAAGGATGAGACATGATTATTCGGACTGCAATCATAACCCTCAGTGACAAAGGCTCAAGAGGGGAGCGCGAAGATGAGAGCGGCAAGATCATCCGCGAGATGATCGCGGGCATCGGCGCGTCTTCCGAGCACTACAGCATTCTTCCCGACGAGCAATCGCTGATCGCGGAAACATTGGCAAAGCTTGCGGACTCGGGGAACATCGATCTCATCCTCACGACCGGCGGCACCGGCGTCGCCCCGCGCGATGTAACGCCCGAGGCCACCCGTGCGGTGATCGATCGCGAACTTCCGGGCATGGCGGAGGCCATGCGCGCAGAGAGCCTCAGGAAAACCCCTTACGCAATGATTTCGCGGGCCGTAGCCGGCATCAGGAAACAGACCCTCATCGTGAACCTCCCCGGGAGTCCCCGGGCTGTACGCGAGAATCTCGCGGTGGTACTCCCCGCTCTGCGCCATACAGTCGAAAAAATCAAAGGGGACCCATCTGATTGCGGAAGCTCATAACCGTTTTAGTATCTGAACTGTTGCTTCTGTTGACAACCTCGTAGAGATAGTATAGAATTCCGGCACCGTAGTACCGAGGAGGCTGCATGTTTTGTCCACAGTGTGGAAAAGAAATTGTAGAAGGCCAGGCGTTTTGTAAGCACTGCGGCGCCAGCCTTGCGGGACCCGCGCCGGGCCAGTCTCCGGCCGAAGAGGGGAGACAGAAGACGCCCTGGGAGGACCGCGAGAACATCGGTTTTTTGAAAGGCTTCTTCACTACGGCCAAAAACGTTCTTTTTAGTCCCTCCGTTTTTTTCAAAAAGATGCCTGTGCAGGGCGGCCTGATTGACCCGCTGCTCTTTGCCCTCATCCTCGGCATGACCGGGTTTATGTTCCTTTATTTCTGGGACATACTTCTGCACGACGGCATGCGGAATTTTATGACGCCGGAGATGAAGGCCGCCGCAGGGCAATACCGGTTCCAGGGCATCGGCCTGGCGCTCCTGGCTTTTCTCGCACCTGTTCTGATCATTATCGGTCTTTTTATCTTGTCCGGAATTCTCCATGTATTCCTTATGATGGTCAACGGTGCTCGCGCAGGCTTCGAGGCCACCTTCAGGGTAGTGGCCTACGGTTACAGCATAAATATTTTTTTCGTCGCCATTCCGGTTTGTGGAATCTTTATTGCCGGCGTGTGGGCCATCGTGCTGATGATCATCGGGCTCAAGGAGGCCCATCAGACCACGGGCGGCAAGGCCGCGGTTGCCGTATTTTCCCCATTCCTCGTTTGCTGCGGACTGCTTATTGCTGCATCGCTGCTGTTCATGGGGGCCATTGCCGCGTCGTTCGGCGCCATGATGCAGATGCACCCGTGAGGCGGGCCACTGCATGCGCCTGGTATTCAAAAAACGGACCTCGGGACAGATAGAATTCGGCTTGGTATACGGGGGGATTGCGCTTTTGGCGCTTTGCGCGGCCCGGTTCCTGCCGGTCTTGACGTTCCTGCCGTCCTGCCCGTTCAGCGAGCTTACGGGCATTCCCTGTCCTACCTGCGGCGCCACCCGTTCGGTCGTACATCTGGCACAGGGGGACATCCTTTCCTCGCTTGGCGTGAATCCCCTGACCTCGCTGTGCTTTATAGCCGCTGTTCTGTATTTTTTTTATAGTCTCGTCACCCTTGTGCTCTCTCTTCCGAGAGCAGACGTTATCCTTAATGATCCGGAAAAAAGCGCTGTAAGGGCCGGAGCCATAACGCTGGCATTCCTCAATTGGACCTACCTTATTGTTACCCTTTCGTCATAAAGCATAGTCTGTTTCTCCCGCATTATCAATAATAGTATTTACATTTGTGCAACAGTATGTTAGTATAACGATCTTTGGGAATATCCTATGCTTTTGGGCAGTTAGGGAGGATCAGCATGGGCGCTGCAGTGATCGGCGTGGACCTCGGCGGTACGAACTTGAGGACGTCACTCCTGACCCCTGCCGGGGACATCCTCGACAGGCGCAAGGAACCCACGCATGCTGCGGACGGCTGGAGCAAAGTAGTCAAACGGCTGGCGGAAAATATAGCCCAGCAGCGGGAAACGGCCGTGCGGCGGGGCTTTGATGTTCTGGCGGTCGGCGTCGGCGCGCCGGGCGTGATCCACATGGATTCAGGCATTGTCGTGAAATCCCCGAATTTCCCGGACTGGAACAACCTCCCGCTCAGGGAGGAACTGGAACGGGCGCTCCACATCCCGGTCTTTATCGAGAACGACGCAAATGCCGCGGCCCTCGGAGAACAGTGGCGCGGCGCGGGGAAGGGCATCTCAAGCATGATCCTTCTTACGCTCGGCACCGGCGTGGGAGGCGGCATCGTGCTCGATAATAAAATTTGGCACGGCGCCGACGGCATGGCCGGCGAGCTCGGGCACATGACGTTGGTCCCCGACGGCAGACAGTGTACGTGCGGCAACACGGGCTGCCTGGAGACGTACGCATCGGCGCGCGGGATCGTACAGAGCTATCGCGAGGAACTCGGCAGAGCTCTTGCACCGGCAGCCGATGTTGTGCGGGAGATGACTTCGGAAAAGATATATCAGGCGGCCAGAGAAGGTGAAGCCGTGGCCCGGCACGTGATGCGGGAAATGGGACGCATGCTCGGTATCGGGATAGCAAATTTGATCAATATCTTCAACCCCGAGATGATCGTGATCGGCGGCGGGGTCAAAGACGCCTGGCAACTGTTCATCGACGCAACACGCGAAGAGGTCATGAGGCGGGCTTTCCGGGTCCCCGCCGAACGGACCCAACTCGTGCCTTCCCTGCTTGGCGACGATGCCGGGATGACCGGCGCGGCGGCGCTGGCATTGCAAAAGCTGGGCCATTGACAAAAAACGGCCCGCAGGGGCCAGGGCGGCCCGCCGTCAAGGCGTACATCCGAAATACTAATCTCATTACTCAAAAAGACCGACATGCCGATCTCGCAGCCGATGCGCCGGTCGGGTCTGTTGGTTGACGCGTGTTGGTTTTAACAGTATGGCAAATACGAATATCAGGAACTTTTGCATCATTGCGCACATCGACCACGGCAAGTCGACGCTCGCCGACCGGATCCTCGAATATACGGGGGCGCTCTCGGACCGGGAGATGGCGGCGGCGGGCAGCGACCAGGTGCTCGACGACATGGACCTCGAGCGCGAACGGGGCATTACGATCAAGGCCCATGCCGTGCGTCTTCGATATAATGCGTCCGACGGCAAGGAGTACATCCTGAACCTGATCGATACGCCGGGCCACGTGGATTTTACCTACGAGGTCTCGCGCAGCATGGCTGCCTGCGAGGGGGCGCTCCTGGTGGTGGACGCCTCGCAGGGGGTCGAGGCGCAGACGCTCGCGAATGCGTATCTCGCCATCGACCACAACCTCGAGATAATACCCGTAATCAACAAGATAGATCTGCCGAACGCTAACGTTGAAGAGGTCAAGCACCAGATCGAGGACATCGTAGGGATCGATGCATCGGAAGCGATCCCGGCGAGCGCAAAAGAAGGAATTGGAACGAAAGAGATCCTCGAGTCGGTGGTGAAACGCATCCCCGCGCCTTCGGGGAGCGCCGACGCGCCGCTCCGGGCGCTTCTCTTCGACTCCTGGTACGACGCGTACCAGGGCGTCGTCATCCTGGTCCGGGTCGTTGATGGGACCGTGCGGCCGAAACAGAAGATACAACTGTATTCGAACTCCGCCGTGTATGAAGTGCAGTCCGTCGGGATTTTTACTCCCAAGATGCAGCAGACATCGGAACTGTCGCAGGGCGAGGTCGGGTGTATCATCGCCGGCATCAAGCGGGTCTCCGACGCCAAGATAGGCGATACCGTCATGGATGCCGATCACCAGGCCGACTCGCCGCTTCCCGGCTACAAAGACGTGAAGCCCATGGTCTTCGCGGGCATTTATCCCGTGGACAGCGATAGCTACGCGGACCTGCGGGACGCTCTTGAAAAATTGCGCTTGAACGACTCGTCGTTCACCTATGAGCCGGAAACGTCTCTTGCCCTCGGGTTCGGGTTCCGGTGCGGTTTCCTGGGTCTTCTGCATATGGACATCATCAAGGAGCGGCTGGAACGCGAGTTCAAGCTTGACCTTATACCCACGGCGCCGACGGTGGTCTACCGCGTGACGAAGAACAACGGCGAAATCATGATGGTGGATAACCCGGCAAAGTTTCCCAATGTCCAGGAGATCCAGCGTATCGAGGAGCCCATGATCGTGGCCTCGCTCATCACGCCGGAGCAGTATGTAGGGTCGCTGATTGCGTTGTGTCAGGAGCGGCGCGGTATCCAGCGGGACATCACGTATATCACCAAGGACCGCGTGCGCCTCAGCTACGATCTTCCCTTGAATGAGATCGTTATGGACTTCTATGACAAGCTTAAATCCCTGACCAAGGGATATGCGTCGCTTGACTATGAACTGTCCGGCTACGTCGAATCCGATCTTGTAAAGCTCGATATGCTGATGAACGGCGAACCCGTGGATGCCTTGTCGCTCATCACGCACCGGGAAAAGGCGGCCATTCGCGGCAGACAGCTTGCGGAAAAACTCAAGGAAGTGATCCCGCGGCAGCTTTACGAGGTGATCATCCAGGCGGCGATCGGGGCGAAAATCGTCTCTCGCGAGACAGTGCGGGCGCTCCGCAAGGACGTTACGGCAAAATGCTATGGCGGCGACATCACACGAAAACGCAAGCTCCTGGAGAAACAGAAGGAAGGCAAGAAGCGGATGAAACAGGTGGGCAGCGTCGAGCTCCCGCAGGAAGCTTTTCTTGCCGTGTTGAAAGTAGGAGAGTAAATACAAAAAAGTATTGGAGATTGTAAATTAGAAATTGTAAATCGTAAAGTTGAGGACGGAGGCGAGATGTCTGAAGCACAGTCAGAAATAAAAAAGAAAAAATCATTTTACAGGGAATGGATAGAGCCGTTTCTCATCGCGGCGGTCGTTGCCCTGTTCATCCGGCAGTTCGGGGTGGAGGCCTTCAAGATCCCTTCGGGGTCCATGATCCCGACGCTCGCCATCGGAGACCATCTCCTCGTGAACAAGTTTATCTACGGCCCCAGGATCCCTTTTACGGACAGCAGAATATTCACCTGGAAAGAGCCGAAACGCGGGGAGATCATCGTTTTTAAGTATCCGGAGGACGAATCAAAAAACTTCATCAAACGCGTGATTGGTTTGCCGGGGGACAAGATCGAGATCAAAAACGGCAAGCTCTTTATCAACGATCAGCCGGCGCCGGTCGCCGAAGTGGGGGACGCCGGCGGCAAGGGAGAGGGCGGCCGGCCCTATTACGGAAAACCGAAACTTTTGGAAGAACAGCTCGGGACCGTGACGCACGAGATCCAGTACCTCCGAAACCAGTCGGGCTATGACTTCGGCCCGATACTCGTGCCGAAGGAATCGGTCTTTGTCATGGGCGACAACCGCGACAACAGCCAGGACAGCAGGGTATGGGGCTTCGTCAAGTACAACAAGATCCTCGGCAGGGCGCTCGTCATCTACTGGTCCTGGGACGGGGGAGACCGTTGGATACGCTGGGAACGGCTCGGGACCCTGCTCAATTAACGCGTACTGAAGGAGGACTCTATGAGTTCAGGTACCTTAAAAACATTATTCGTGCTTGCTGTCTTATTTGTCGTGATTCATGTCGGGTACAAGCTGATACCCATGTATATGGATTATGAACGTATGAAGGACGAAATGTCGATAAGGGCCAGCACGGCCCAGGTGCTGAAAGACGATGAGATCCTCACAGAGCTTGTAAAAAAGGCGAAAGAACTCGAACTGCCCCTCACTGCGGAGAACTTCGTTCTGAAAAGAGCTGAAGAGCAGCATACTATGACCATCAGCACCGCATGGGATGTGGAAGTCCATTTCCTTTTCGATGTCTATGTCAGGAACTTTCACTTTTCCATAAAAGCCGAAGAAGATTATGCAAAGGCGCGTAGGTAGCAAAGAAAAACAGCCTTGTTATTGACAAGCTCGACCCGGTAGTATACTATTGATTGCCACGGACGGGATGAAGATAGACTGCATGAAGGGGAGACGGGACCAAGCGCACATGATACGCAGCATGACGGGATACGGTCGGAAGGAAACGAGCGAAGCAGGCAGGGGCTTCAGCATAGAAATACGCTCGCTCAATAACCGTTATCTCGATGTTCAGGTCAAGGCCCCGCGCGGGCTCGCAGCCCTGGAACCCCGGGTGAAAAAAGCGGTGCAGGATCGTTTCTCCCGGGGCCGGTTCGAGGTGTCGATTACCCGGAACGGAAACCAGGAGAAGGCCGGCAGGCTCGCCGTGGATGAGGAGCGCGTGGGACAGTACATCGGCATCCTGCGAGAGCTCAAGACGCGCTTCGGCCTGGCCGGAGACGTTGACGTTTCGACGGTCGCCGGTTTTCGAGAACTGATCTCCATTTCCGAAGTCACCGAGGACGCGGAGGAACTGTGGCAGGTCCTTTCGGCAGGCCTCGCCGCAGCTCTCGATGACCTCGACCGGATGCGCTCGCACGAGGGCGCCGTGCTTGCCCAGGACATTACCGCGCGGCTCGAAACCGTCGCCGGGGCCATCCAGACGATCCGTTCCCAGACGCCGGCAACGGTGGAAAACGCGCGAAAGCGGATGGCGGACGCGCTCTCCAGGCTGTTGAACGAGCAGCCCGACCCGGTGAGGCTGGCGCAGGAGATGGCGATCCTCGCCGAGCGGACGGACGTGACGGAGGAGTTGACGCGTCTCGGGAGCCACCTGGGGCAATTCCGCTCCCTGTTGAACGAACCGTCGCGCGAAGCGGTGGGCAGGAAGCTCGACTTCCTGCTTCAGGAGATGGGCCGCGAAGTGAACACCATCGCGTCGAAGGCCATGGACGCGCGGATTTCGCTCGACGTCGTGAACGTCAAGGCGGAACTGGAAAAGATACGGGAGCAGGTCCAGAATATCGAGTGACGCATGGTGAATACTCTCGTCAATATCGGTTACGGCAACATGGTGACGGCATCGAAGGTCGTTGCGGTCCTTACCCCGGACTCGGCCCCGATGCGCCGGCTCAAGGAAGAAGCCAAGGAGCAGAAACGGCTGCTGGACGCCACCCAGGGGCGGAAAACACGGGCCATCATCATCACCGACAGCGACCATGTCATCCTTTCCGCTGTCCAGGTGGAAACCCTGATGCAGCGATTTTCAGGCCGGAGTGAACCGTGAAGAGAAAACAAGGACTGCTGTTCGTCGTTTCCGCACCGTCGGGCGCCGGCAAGACGAGCCTGTGCCGGGCAATGACCGATTCCCTGGATAATCTCACCCATTCCATCTCGTATACCACGCGCAAGCCGCGGCCGGGCGAGATCGATGGAAGGGACTACCATTTCGTCGCCGAGGACCGGTTCCACGAGATGCGGAGCGGCGGCAATTTCGCGGAATGGGCGGAGGTCCATTCCAATCTCTATGGCACTTCCCGGCGCGTGCTCGACGATATGGTCGCCAAGGGCATCGACGTGATTCTCGACATCGACACGCAGGGCGCCAAGCTGATCAAGCAGAAATACGAAGCCGCTGTTTACATTTTCATCATGCCGCCGTCGCTCGATATCCTCGATGAGCGCCTCAGGGGCCGGAAGTCGGACCATGAAGAAGAGATTAAAAAACGGATGCGCAGGGCCCGCGAGGAGATCAAGGACTATCCGATGTACGATTACATCGTCGTGAACCGCGATTTCGACCGGGCGCTCAACGAACTCCGCTCCATCATCACGGCGGAGCGGTGCCGGGTCCGGCACGCGAACAACACCTGGATTGAAGAAATGTACAAAACAATCGACCATAAGGAGGCAAACAATGCAAAAAATAGCAGCTGACCTGATCTCTCTGCCGATCGAGATGGGCCAAAAAATAGCCGATACGAAGTTCCGTCTCGTCCATATCGCGTCACAACGGGTACGGCAGCTTTCCGCCGGCGCACCGCCGGAGGTCGCTTCGCGGTCCATCAAGGACACGACCGTTTCTCTGGAAGAGGCCATCGCGGGAAAACTGAAGGTCCTCACCGGAGAGGAGGCCTTGAAGGCGCGGGAAGAGTTCCGCAAGCAGGAAGAACGCGCGAAGATCGCGGAGCAGCTTTCCGCCAAGGAAGAGGAAATCCGCAAGGAACTCAGCGCCTATCTTTCCGATACGCAGGAGGAAGAAGGTGCGGAAGAGTCCGCCGTCGAAGAGCTTGGCGGCGACGAAGCGGTTTCGGAAACGGATGAGGAAGCGGAGACCGGAGAATAACGCACATGGAACCGCGTGACATGCTGGCCGGGAAACGCATACTGCTCGGCGTCTGCGGCAGTATCGCCGCATACAAGGCAGTGGACCTCCTGCGCAGGCTGAGCGAGCGCGGCGCCGAAGTCCACGTGGTCATGACCAGGAACGCGGAACGCTTCGTATCACGCCTCACCTTCGAAACGCTCTCCGGGCGGCCGGTGCTGTATGACGAGTTCGAAGACCGCGACCGGTCCGCCATCGGACACATCGAATTCACCGACAACCTGGACCTGGCGCTCCTCGCGCCGGCCACGGCGAACGTCATCGGCAAGATCGCAGCGGGAATCGCCGACGATGCGTTGTCGTCCTCGCTCATGGCGCTCCGGTGCCCGCTCCTCATTGCTCCCGCCATGAACGAGCGAATGTATTGCAACCCCGTTCTGCAAAGAAACATCCGTATCCTCAAGGAGCTGGGCGCGCGGTTCGTCGAGCCGGGCACCGGGAGCCTCGCCTGCGGCGTGGTCGGCCAGGGAAGGCTTGCGGACATCGACCGGATCCTCGCGGAGGTATCTTCCGTCCTGTCGCCGCGAGATCTCGCGGGCAGGACGGTCCTTATAGCTGCCGGGCCGACCCGTGAGTTCATCGACGCGGTCCGGTTCATCAGCAATCCTTCGACTGGGAAAATGGGACATGCGCTTGCCGTTGCGGCCCGGGACCGGGGAGCGGACGTCATCCTGATATCCGGACCGACCCAGCTTGCGCCCCCGCAGGGAGTGAAGCTCATATCCGTGGTCAGCGCCCTGCAGATGCGCGACGCCGTCATGGAGCAGGCGGCCGGCAGCCAGGTCGTGATCATGGCGGCGGCCGTTTCCGATTTCAGGCCCGTTCATGCGTCTGACCGTAAAATCAAAAAAGACGAAGCCCCGGCGACCGTGCAGCTCGAACGCACCGATGACATCCTGCTCGCGCTCGGCAAGGCAGGGGGAGGGCGGCTGCTCGTTGGGTTCGCCGCTGAGACGGACGAGGTCGAAAAGAACGCGGTCAAGAAGCTGCGGAACAAGAACCTCGACCTGATAGTCGCCAACGACCTCGGCAAGGCCGGTTCGGGCTTCGGCTCCGATACCAACGCCGTGACGATCATCGACCGCACGGGAAACAAGACCGAGTTGCCCGTGATGCCGAAAGCCGCCGTCGCGGCGCACATCATCGATGCCGTTGCGCGCCTTTTGAAACAGAAAACCGGGTAAACCATTTCGACAACCATTTTTCGCGCGCTCGCCCTTAACTCATTGTTCCTTGACAAATAAAATTCGTCAACTTATAATAGCGACACGACATTCGGGCCGGACAATTTTATTACAAAGGCGCTATGGACAACTTGGAACTATTACAGAATTCCCTGCTTTTTAAAGGCTGCAGCAAGGAAGGACTCGATCTTCTTCTGGAGATGTTCCAGGAGCGGCAGATCAAGCAGGATGCCGCCATTTTTACCCAGCATATGCCCGCCGAAGCGCTTTACGTGGTGAAAAGCGGCACGGTAAAGATCACCATCATGGCGGGAGAGGGCGAGGAAATGGGGCTCTTGCACTTCGGGCCGGGCGATTTTTTCGGCGAGCTGGCGCTGGTCCAGGACATGGAACGGCAGGTGACCGCCAGGACCGAAACAGCCGTCGAAGTTCTAGTCCTGACGCGAAAGGACTTTCAGGCGCTCCTCGATCTGGACCCCAGAACCGGCGCCAAGATCGCCATGACGATCGCAAAACTCCTCGCTATCCGCGTCAAGGCCTACAGCGAAAAGCTCAAAGAACTTCTCCTGTCATGATCCTTGCCGGGATCGACATCGGCACCAATACCCTCCGTTTACTCGTGGCCGAAATCGGGCCGGACTCATTCCAAGAAATATATTCAGACAGAAGGATAACCCGCCTGGGACAGGACCTCGACCGCACCGGCGCGCTGTCTTTCGACGCACGGGAACGGTCACTAAACGCCCTTCTTGATTTCTCGGTGAGCATCCGTCGTCACGGGGCGCTCCATGCGTCGGCAGTCGGGACGAGCGCCCTCAGAAACGCGTCGAATTCAACGGAATTCATAGCCGACATTCACCAGCGGACCGGGCTCGCTGTCAGCGTCATAAGCGGCGAAGAGGAAGCGCGGCTTACACTAGTAGGCGTTGCGAGGGCGCTCGCAGGCCTTGATTCCAATCACGCCAAAGACGATCCTCTTTCATCCGCCCTTGTCATAGACATCGGCGGCGGAAGCACCGAACTCCTCGTGACGAGGCCGGATAGAAAGCCGCTCGTCGCGAGTCTTCCCCTGGGCGCTGTTTACCTTACCGAACGGTTTATCAAGCACGATCCGCCGTCGGCCGATGAGCTCGGCCTCCTTCGAAGCGCGATCAGAGAAACTCTTGAACAACAGGCCGCCGAAATGAGGCAGGGCCCCAACGGTATTTTTGCCGGCACCGCGGGCACGATCACGACGCTCGCCGCCATGGACCAGGGGCTTACGCTCTACGACCCTGATAAGATAAACGGTCATTCCCTGACCAAGGAGACAATCGACGGGATCGTCGGAAAGCTCGTTGTTTCTACGCTTGTGGAACGGAGGACCTTTCCGGGCCTTGAGCAGGGGAGAGAGGACATTATCCTTGCCGGGGCAGTGGTCACGCAGGAACTCATGAGCTGGTCCGATTTTTCGCGAATGGTCGTCAGCGACTGGGGCCTGCGGGAAGGGCTTGTGCTGGACCTGTATGAACGCTTGAGCAAGGACGCCTGATGCGCCATGAGGAACATCAGGAGTATAACTATTAACGGCATGTTTCTTGCGCCTGCGCAAGACGACTGACCTCTGTAGTTATCCGGAATTTGATATACTATCAGTAGAAAACTTTTTAATCATACCTGGCATACAAGGCGGGCACTATGATAAACGCGAATTCGTCGGAGCTTATCGAAAAGAAACTGCGGGGGCTAGCAAAGCCCGTCAGGCTGGTCCTGTTTACGGCCGACACCGGCTGCCCGACCTGCGCGGAGGCGACCGAACTCGCCCGGGCAATCAAAAACAAGGCGGGCAAGATCGCCCTTGAAACATACGACCTGGTCATGGACAGGGACAAAGCGGAACAATACGGCGTGAAGCTCGCGCCGGCCCTGGTGGTAGAGGGCAGGGAAGGCCGGTTCGTCACATTTTGCGGTTTGCTCGAAGATGTTTTTCTGGAAGTGCTGTTAAAGACCATCCATTCCGTTTCGGAAGCACACGTGTGGTTTCCGGACAAGATTTTGCACACGCTCGCGCACCTTGCCAACGACGTCAAGATCCGGGTGTTCGTCAAGAAGGACTGCTCGCTGTGCCGGCCTGTTGCGGAGACCGCCATCGGCCTGGCGTTCGAGAGCCCTTACATCGCCACCGACATCATTATTGCGAGCGATTTTCCCGAACTCGTCAGGAAATACAATATAACGACCCTGCCGAAGACGATCTTCGGAGAGAACCTGCACGTGGACGGCCATGTGCAGGAGAGCGAGTTCCTCTCGATGATCTTCCAGACCGAAGGGGTAAAGACCGGGCCGGAGAAAAAATGCCTGGTCTGCGGCAACCCGTCATCGGACATCATCTGCCAGAATTGCAGGACCAGGATCCAGGCAGAGGCCGTGGAACACAAGATCAAAAGGGAAAAAATGTAGCAACGAAGGCAACAATCACTCTCGTAAAGCACGCAAAGTGCGCAGAGAAGGCAGCTCATTAAACAAGGTCTATCCATGAAGATCGCACTATTCCAGGAGCAAAAGGAAGGCAAGAAAGTGCAGTGCAGCCTGTGCTGCCACCGCTGCCTCATCTCGCCGGGAAAGCGGGGCATCTGCGCGGTGCGGGAGAACGTTGACGGCACTCTGTACAGCCTTGTGTACGACAAGGTGATCGCGCAAAACATCGACCCGATAGAAAAAAAACCTCTCTTTCACTTTTTGCCCGGCAGCTTGTCCTATTCCATCGCAACGGCCGGCTGCAACTTCCGGTGTTTACACTGCCAGAATGCCGATATTTCCCAGCTTCCCCGGGACCGCGGCGGGATGATCATGGGTTCTGAAGTCACGCCGGCCGAGATCGTCGAAGCGGCGCTGAAACGCCGCTGTGCCAGCATCTCCTACACCTACACCGAGCCCACGATCTATTTCGAACTGGCCTATGATACGGCCCGCCTGGCGGTCGAGAAGGGGCTTAAAAATGTTTTCGTATCGAACGGTTACATCACGCCCGAGGCGCTTGCCGTCATCAAACCATATCTCCACGCAGCGAATATAGACCTGAAGGGTTTTTCGGACGATTTTTACAAGCAGGTGTGCGGTGCGCGCCTCCAGCCGGTGCTCGATGCGATCAAATTATATAAAGAGCACGGCATCTGGATCGAGATCACGACGCTCGTCATTCCCGGGCATAACGATTCCGAGGACGAACTCCGGGCCATCGCGCAGTTCATAAAGTCCGTGGGAGGGGAAATACCATGGCACGTGTCGCGCTTTCATCCTACCTACAAACTGCAAGACCAGCCAATCACGCCGGTCGAGACCCTCGTGCGCGCGAGAGAGATCGGGCTCGACGCGGGACTTCGCTACGTATACGAAGGCAACGTTCCAGGCCAGGGAGAGGACACGATCTGCTGGAGCTGCAAAGAGACCGTGGTGAAGCGGATAGGCTTCAGCGTACACCGAAACAATATCCAGGACTGGAAATGCGGATACTGCGGAGCGGTGATGGATGGAGAATGGATGTGATTGCGTTTTTTTTGTCGCGTTCTTCTTGAGCGACTTGTTAAGCCGCTACTGTATGCACGTTAGACGGCAGTCTGCTGAGAATCAGCTCTTTGAGCTGGACCTTCTTGCTGGCGTTGTCGATGTCGATCCCCACCAACGTCCCGTTGACATCATAATCAAGCACAATGCCCTCGGAAATCTCTTTACTCTCTACGCTTGTTTTCTCCGAGAGATCGATATAAAGGGAATCGGTCTCCGGGTAATAATTCAACTTCATGGTTTATACCCCCTATCTGGAAAAGCGTTGTGGATCGTTCTTTTATCATTCAGAGTAACGACCCTTAATATTCGCTCTTCAAGTTCGTGCAGTCAGGCATGAGCAAAAGCCGGCAATCTTTTTATCTTTTTAATCTCTTTTGCCGCTGATGAGTGTGTTACATGATAGAGGTCCCACGCTAACTGCAAATTAAGCCAAAACTGTGCTTCCATACCGAAAAGTTTCTCCAAGCGAAGCGCGGTATCCGGGGTAATGCCCCGTTTTCCATGAATCAACTCATTAACACGAGGATATGAAACCCCGAGCTTATCCGCCAACTCACTCTGTGTCATCTTCAGTGGTTTGAGAAACTCCTCCAATAGCATTTCGCCAGGATGCGTCGGCGGACCATTTTTAGGTATGCGGACCATTTTTCACCTCCTCAATTATTCAGTGGTAATCCGTGATTTCGACGTTTTCTGCGCCATCGTCCGTCCAGACAAAACAAACTCGGAACTGATCGTTAATCCGTATGCTGTGCTGGCCCTTCCGGTCATCTTTAAGGGATTCCAGGTAGTTTCCCGGCGGAATTTTCAACGATTCCAAGGAAACGACACCATTGAGTTGATCGAGTTTTCGTTGTGCCGTTCGCCAGATTTGTTGCGGGCAGGTCTGACGCGCCTCTCTGGTGTTTTTCCTGTCAAAAATATCCTCAGTGCCCCTGCTGCGGAACGATTTTATCACCAGGCACCCTCTCTGCTAAATATCGTCCACTTACTATACTATAATTATAACGGATAACGTTATATATAGCAACAAATAACTTTGTCTCAATTTACAGGTTGGGCAAAAACGTTACCTTGCCAGACATCTTTTTGCACCGAGTTGTGGGATTCATTAACATCGTTCAGCCCAACCTACCGACTTCGCTCTTACTTGCACTGCGAGTATTC
>JBGOTO010000068.1:0-14631 GCA_041476485.1 Nitrospirota bacterium | reverse complement strand
GCAAGATGTACAACGACAAAATACTCGCGGGTTTCGCCGGCGCGACCGCCGATGCCTTCACCCTGTTCGAAAAATTCGAGAGCAAGCTGGAGCAGTATCACGGCAACCTCACGCGCGCTGCGGTCGAGCTAGCCAAGGACTGGAGGACCGACAAGATCCTGCGCCGTCTCGAAGCGCTCATGATCGTGGCCGACAACGAACGCTCGTTCATTCTCTCCGGCAACGGCGACGTAATCGAGCCCGAAAACGGGGTCGCGGCCATCGGCTCGGGCGGACCCTACGCCCTGGCCGCCGCCCGCGCGCTCATGGAACATACCGAGCTGGACGCGCACAGAACGGTCGAAGAAGCGATGAAGATCGCTGCGGAGATATGCATCTACACCAATAAGGAAATAACGGTAGAAGAATTATAACTGCAGGGTCAAGGGTCATGGGTCAAGGGTCCAGGAACGGCAAAAAAAATAAACAGCGTTTCCTTGACCCTGGCCCCTGGACCCCGGCCCCTATTATTCCGGAGGTTTTTTTGAAGGACACTCTTACCCCCCGGCAGATCGTCGAAGAGCTGGATAAATACGTGATCGGCCAGCATAAAGCCAAGCGCGCCGTCGCCATTGCGCTCCGCAATCGCTGGAGAAGGCAGCGGCTGCCGGAAGAGCTTCGCGACGAGGTGATGCCGAAGAACATCATCATGATCGGCCCCACGGGCGTGGGAAAAACCGAGATCGCCCGCAGGCTCGCGAAACTCGTCCAGGCGCCCTTCCTCAAGATCGAGGCTTCGAAGTTCACCGAGGTCGGTTACGTGGGCCGCGACGTGGACTCCATTGTCCGCGACCTTACCGAGATCGGCATCAACATGGTGAAGGGCGAAATGGCGGAACAGGTGAAAGAAAAAGCCGAAGCCATGGCCGAAGAGCGGCTCCTCGACCTCCTTCTGCCGCAGCCCAGGACCTCTCCGGGAGTCGAACCGCCGACCGTTGAACAGCAGGAACAGCAGACGAGCACCCGCGAGAAGCTCCGGCAGCAGTTGCGCGACGGGAAGCTCGACAACCGAAGCGTGGAATTGGAGACCCGAGAAAAGGTAATGCCTTTCGGCATCATTTCGAACGTGGGCATGGAAGAGATCGAGATGAACCTCAAGGAAATGCTCGGGGGGATCCTGCCGGAAAAAACAAAACACCGCAAAGCCAAGGTGCCGGACGCGCTGCGGCTCCTGGCGCAGGAAGAGGCCGCGAAGCTCATTGACATGGACAAGGTGGTCAAGGAAGCGCTCGACCGCGTGGAGCAGTCCGGCATCGTGTTTTTGGACGAACTCGACAAGGTCGCGGGCCGCGAAACGCACGGTCCCGACGTTTCCCGCGAGGGCGTCCAGCGGGACCTCCTGCCGATCGTCGAAGGCTCGACGGTCACAACCAAGTACGGCCCGGTCAGGACCGACCACGTCCTGTTCATCGCGGCGGGGGCGTTCCACGTGTCCAAGCCGTCGGACCTTATCCCCGAACTGCAGGGCCGGTTTCCTATACGGGTCGAGCTCGATTCTCTGGGCAAAGCGGAGTTCATCCGCATCCTGACCGAGCCGCAGAACGCGCTCATCAAGCAGAACATTGCGCTTCTCGCCACGGAGGGGGTAACGCTGATTTTTTCCAAGGATTCCATCGAGGAGATCGCCGACATCGCGGCAAAGGTGAACGAGCGCACGGAGAACATCGGGGCGCGCAGACTCCATACCATCATGGAGAGGCTCCTCGATGAGATCTCCTTCGACGCGCCTGAAAAAAAAGGCTCGAAGTTCAGCATCAATGCAGAGCAGGTGCGCGAGCGGCTCAACGACATCGTGAAGAGCGAAGATTTGAGCAGATATATCTTGTAAGTTGAGGTTTTTATGAAAAAGCTGATCGAAAAAGCCGGGACCCTCATTGAGGCCCTGCCCTACATCCAGACCTTCCGGGGGAAGACCTTCGTGATCAAGTACGGCGGGAATGCCATGATCGACGAGTCCCTGAAGCAGGGCTTCGCCCAGGACGTGGTGCTCCTGCACTACATCGGCATCAACCCCGTGATCGTGCACGGCGGCGGTCCTCAGATCGGCAAGATAATGGAGCGGATGGGCAAAAAGCCGTCCTTCGTCTCGGGCCAGCGCGTTACCGATGAGGAGACCATGGACATCGTGGAGATGGTCCTCGGCGGCAAGGTGAACAAGGAAATCGTCAACCTCATCACCCAAGCGGGCGGCAAGGCCGTGGGGCTCACGGGCAAGGACGGCGGGCTGATCCGGGCGAAGAAACTCATGATGACGAAGAAGTCGGAAGATACCGGAGAAACGGAGATCATCGACATCGGTCTTGTGGGCGAGGTGCAGGAAGTGAATCCCGGCACGCTCGTGGCCCTCGAACAGGGCGGGTTCATTCCGGTCATCGCGCCAGTGGGCGCGGGGGCAAAGGGTGAGACCTACAATATCAACGCCGACCTCGTTGCCGGGGCCGTAGCCGGGGCGCTGAAGGCCGAGAAACTCATCTTGCTCACGGACCAGGCGGGCATCCTGGACAAGGATGGGAAACTCATCCCGACGCTGAACAAAAAGAAAGTAGAAAGCATGGTCAAGGCCGGGACCATCAGCGGAGGCATGCTGCCCAAGACAAAATCTTGCTTCAAGGCGCTCGACGCGGGCTGCTCCAAGGTCCACATCATCGATGGCCGCGTCCCCCACGCCCTGCTGCTCGAGATCTTCACCAAGGAAGGCGTGGGCACGGAAATTACGCTCTAAATCATATACTGCTGACGAGTTTAATGATAGTTTGCCCACCTCTTTCGGGGAGTTCGGCATTTCACCGATGAAGAAGAAGCAGATAAAAAGGGCCGCTTTTCACGTAAAAGCGGCCCTCCTGTTATTTTATTCGCTTGCCTGCGCTCCCGTGTTCCCTGCCGAAGCAAATCTCCATTTCCTACCACCACGAATGACTATCCCGACCATGGCAACCCTCTAGTCCTCCGGTGTTCAGGTCACACGTTGATCCATTATATAGTGTTTGTGCTCGCAGCGTTGCTGATGCCGGGCCTTCCATGGTTGTCGTGTTCAGGGTGGTCAAGTGATTGGGCGACAACAGTGAGGCATCGTGGCAAACCGTACAATACAATTTCGGCCCCGACCAGTCGAGGACATGCGTATAATGCTGGCCCGAGCTATAACTATTGTACTGGGGGGAGGATCCGTAATAATAGGTATGGCATGCAGTACACTGGGTGCTCACATCGATCGTGCCTGTCTGCCAATTCGGCGTGGTTTGACCGCCGTGGCAACTGACGTTGGAACAGGCGCCGGAAGCCGCATTGAACGTTGGCGTGCCGCCCGTTTGGGCGTTATAGGTCGTTTGAAAAAAAACGACGGGAACGCCGTTCAGGTGATAGGAATTTGTCGTACTGCCGCCCGCGCCAAGGTGGCAGGTGTTGCAGACAATGTACGCGCCCAGCATCGTGTGCTTCGCGTGCGCGCCGGCGGTATTCGGAAACGCAGTCCCGTTCGGGGGCAACTGGTGACAGCGGATACACACGAGCGAATCTTGCGTAAAGGGGAAGCTGTGACAGGTTGTGCACGACGGCCCGCTGCTCTGAACGCCCGCGAGATTCCGGCCGTGGCAATACTGGTTCGAGCAGGCATTGGTCCCGTTTGCATTCGCCGTGGGCCCGTGGTCCACATAGATGCGCGTCCAATTCGCGGGATGGACGGCAATAGGACCTCCCAGATGACAGGCCGTACAGGAAATACCCGATATCCCGCCGCTCAGGTCCGCGCCGTGGCACGCGGTGCAGTTTGCGGTGGACAGGACGGCCGCTGTTACCGTTGTGACTGCTTGCACATGGCCCGCGGGAAGCCAGGTAGTCCCGTGGCTCCCCGTGTCGGGGTCGAACTGGGTGCTGCTCTTTCGCGCATCACTGCATCCCGCAGCAAGAATGAGCATCCCCACGCCCAGGATAATACTAAGCTTTGAGGTTATCGATGACATACGGCCTTTCATACGCGATACCATCGCAAAAAATGGTGGCAAATCGCTAAGAGCTTATAACAGACTTTGCGCCCCTGTCAACAAAAAATATTTCGTAACTACTCAGGTCTGCTGCGGAGCGCAGGCGCAATAAAGCGCGCGGCGATCGATACACGGACATCAAGCAAGGCGGGACTTGTGGTCGACTGCTAAATTCCCTTACTTATCCGGCGCGCCTTGCGCAAAGCGAAGCAGCTGACCTGAGTAATCACAATATTTCATCCTCTCTTTTCGTTACCGGTGGCATGTCCTGCACCGCTCATTATTCGTCCTGCCATGGCATTTCATGCATGCCGCGGGGTTTATCCGGCCGTCGATCTTGTGCTGGTTCAAATAGTCTCCCCGGTGGGGCAGCGCACGTTCGGGAGAATTCTTGTACTTGTCGCTCGGCTTCAGTTCTTCCCTATGGGCATGGCAATCGGAACAAAAGGATTCTTTGTGGCACAGGGTACACGTCCGGGACTGCTGTTCCGCGTAATAGCGGTGCTTCACGGTGAAAAAATCCTCGGTGTGGTTCAACGCCGCCCGGTCATCCGGGTGACAGTCGCCGCACATGGGCGCCGTCTCCACCTCAACCGGATGCAACGTCGCCATGCTTGCCGTACGAGCGCAGGCGTACAGAGCGGCCGCGATCAGCGGGATGAGCGCCAGAAAAACTATTTTTGCCGGTATCGTTCTCATCTTACCCTCCTCCGTTCACCCCGGCGCCGAAGCGGTAAAGAAGCTTGACGAATGCCCGTATATCCTTGTCAAAATCCGGATTATGAGAGTACTCGATGTCTGCGCCTACCTTCCATTCAGTTTTCAGGTCGTAGAGGACCGCAAGCGACGTGGAATAGGCGTCTTTCACCCCGTTCAAAGGGCTGTCGTACGAGACATCGATGATGTCGAGAGCGAGGTCGATTTTGCCGAACTTTTTATAGCCGTAGACCCGGTACTCGCTGTACCTGAGATTGCTGGTACTTCCCTCCATCCGGTGCAACGACCCCCCGAGGCCGGCGCCGGACAGGGAGTACTTGATCTTTCCGCCGAAATATTCGGCATGCCCCGCTATCTCGTAGCGATATAGTTTATAATCGGCCGACACGAGCATCTTGTCCGTTACCGCATAGGACGCCTCTTCTCCCAGAATCCTGACCGTTTCGTTCGGATCGAGGACCCCCGCCTGGAACTTAAAAGCAGCCGACGTGGCCGAGCTGAAATAATCCTTGTAGCTTATCTGAGATACTTCGGTGTTCAGTCTGAGTTTTTCGAAGGGCCCCAGGAAAAGATAGTACGCGTTCTCCATCCATCCCTTGGTGACGGCATTGTAGCCGGACCTGCCGAGGAGCTCCACCTTGCTGAGCGGATGCATCCAAAGATCGACGCCCTCTTCCTTCCTGGATACCGACCCGTCTTTGTTTTCCTCCAGATAGGAGACGCCGATTTTGTATATGTCGGAAAGCTGATGTGAAAACCGCGAGCCATAGATCGTCGCGTTCTGGGCCCCTGACCCGATCTCTACCGGGCTGCCCCCGAACCCTGAAATGCCGAAGCCGCCCATCAAGTCGGTGCGCGCATAGACGCCGTCGACCCGCTCCGCGGCCACGCCCTCAAAAACCATGACCCGTCCGAGATTAACTACGGCGTTGTCGGTCTTGCTCTTAAAGCTGAGATAGGCATATTGCAGGTCGCTGTTTGATTTTTTGTCGAAGTCCTCACCCGTAATATCGTAGCGAAGCCAGCCGCCCGTATGAAACGTAATGGTCTCGGGTCCCCTGTTCTGGACGGCAAGGTCGAGGTATTCGTAGGCCCCGAGAACCTTCGTGTTGTCCACGGTTTCTCTGGATTGAAAATACGTCCTCGAATCACCCGTCACGCCGGCCGCCGGCGCGGCAACCGGAAAAAGCAGCAAGAGGAACAACAGGGCAACAGTGAATGCGGTCCGTATGATGAGAGGACCGCTACTCAATGGCGGGAATATCCCGTTCTTTTTCAAGAAGCCTCCCGTTATCATAAACAACAAAGCAAAACCCCGGATCGCTCCGGGGCTTTTACCATTCGTAAATCATTGTTCTTCGTACTGGACTAATTCGCCGGCAAATGGACTGCATCTATACCCAAAAGCAGTCCCGTCCCATGACAAGTTATGCAGGTTTCTACGCCGGAAACCACTTTACTGTCTGCATGAGTGGCCGCAATCGGGTCTTCATGGCACGCCACACACGCCGTTTTAATCGGCAACACACGCGTTCCATCCAGCGAGGTACCCGTTGTGCCTGTTTTGAGAGAGCCGCTTACGCCGGCGGTAAGAGGCAGGAACTGGGAATTATTGATGTGACAGATGGCGCATTTACGCGGATCGTTCGGAAACTCAGCCCGTTCAACCAGCCTGAAGACCTGCGTAGACGTCGTTGCGCCGTGGATTCCGTGAATAAAATCCTTCAGGTCGCCCGAGTACCCGGGTGATGGGCCGCTTGAAGGCGCCAGGTAGGTCAGGTTCGGGGCGTGGCACATGACGCACAACTGGGTCTCCGTTCTGCGTCCATGGAGTGCCAGTTGCAAATGACAGACGTTACAGTTCGTTATGGCCACGACCCTGCGGCGCTCCTGCCCCGGTGTCGCGGTCAGTCCGGTCGCTATGTCATAGGAGTTGATCGCGACCGAGGTAGAGGTCATGGTGACCTTTCTCGTTCCGGCTAAGCCACGATGCTGGGTGTAGGTGCTCGGAAGCGTTACCGCCTTGCCGCCGTACACGGCGAACGTTACAACGCCCGAAGTCGACAGCACAGGCTTCAATTTGGTCGCCGAAGGAACGTACCATGGACTCACATAGGACACGGAATAGGACCCGTCCCCATTTGCGGTTGTCGTGACCGTCGTGGAGAAGGCGTTTGCGGATTTCCCCTGGACCGTGGACTGCCCGAAGATCCAGTTGGCGAGCGTATTGTCATAATCGGGTCCGGTCATGTACGACATGATTATGTCCGTGCGATCACCGAGCACCATTGCGGCATTGGCGCCGGTTTTGTCCTTGATGGTGAACGTGATGGTAGGCGTCAGGCCCGTTGCTATGCTGGAAACCGACGTGATGCTGAACACCAGTCCGGGATTCAGCGTTGACTTGATCGGGATCGTATGAATATCAGGGACCGAATCCGTTGAGTAGTCGAGGTTGGACGCGGAAGTATGGCACCCGGCGCATAGAGTATCATCGGCCTGAGCCCCTCCGGTGTGCGGTGTCCCGGTCACTGTGGTGACAAGGCCGGTATAGGTGGTGACCGACACAATGGTGCTGAGGTCATAAGTGTTCACGTCATGACAGGTAACGCAGTTCGCCCTCGTAGGCGTGGTCTTCCAATTATCGACATCAAGGCCGTAGGGGTTGCCGTTCGTATCCGTTCCCGCCCTGTGGCACTTGACGCAATCAGTTGGTTTGTTGTTTGTTTGGGTATCTCCCGACATCTGGGGGAAGACAATCGTCGAAAAATTATGCTGAGTGCCGCCAAAGCCGATGATGCCGTAGGCGCCTCCCTTTTTATTGCTTTCGAGATTTTTCCCCATATGGATCTTGTGGATCAAGCCCTTGAACTCGATCGTATTCCCGGTGTCGGTATCGATCTCTCCGGGATTGTGGCACAGGATG
Organism: Nitrospirota bacterium; assembly: GCA_041476485.1. Taxonomy (GTDB): domain Bacteria; phylum Nitrospirota; class UBA9217; order UBA9217; family UBA9217; genus JBAZLV01. Next base: position 6,969 of record JBGOTO010000068.1, on the reverse strand, counting down.
CAGAGAGCGACATCCATGCGATTGCCTTCATGGGTGGTCAGTTTGCCGTGGCATTCGTTGCAGGCATCGATCGAAACGATCTGCCGATGGTCCGTTACCGCGGAGCCATTCGGCCTGAAGTCAAACCGGGGATTGGATATTTGACTGAAGGGCGAACCCACGGAATTCGATGTGGTTCTCCCGATAAATGCGGCCACGGTATAGGTTTTCGTTGCGTCATATCCCGGCAGCAAGGTGATGTTCGTTCCGAACGTGTAGGTGTAGGTGCCGCCTGATCCGGCAAAGACGCCTCCCGAGTCGGACGTCGGCTGGTTACTCCCGCTGCGGATGGGGTTATGATACTCGCCGGCATCGAGCTTTGAGACAACAAAGCTTATCCCGTTGATGCTGGGGTCCGTGGGAGACAGGGCAGCGCCTTTTTCGTCAAGAAGCATGAAGGTGACAGTCAGGGTGCCTGTTGAAACGGAGATGACGGCGCTTTGAATTGAGGCCTGGATATTTGCGGTCGGGCTTGCAACACCCACGACCGTCGCTTCCGCCCCTTCCTTTGTGCTGCTTAGGCATCCGGAAACGACGAATACCAGTGCGCAGCTCACGATGAACGCGGGAAATATTTTCATTTTTTTAATCATTTTGGTAATCCTCCTTTTCTTTCCACGGAAAACTGTATTCTGCTGCGTATCGGTCCGTAGACTTCCCTTCTGGTCCATATTACTTATCGCTCAGGCTTGTTCTCTAACTAAAATGTATCGTGACACATTCTACAGCTCTTGCCTCCGCTCTTCGAGCGGTATTTGTCTTTCACTCTGTCCCAATTCCTCGGATGAGGATTGACCATGAGACCGGACCGGGCGCTGTGGCAGGTCATGCACACCGCGCCGTCATTGTGGCAGGTCTGGCACGATTGGAGGTTCCTGCGCGCCTCCCGCGCGTGGTCCGAGGACCAGATGTTCTGATTCAGGATTCCACCGGGATGGCAACTCTGACACTGAGCGGTAGTAAATCCCGAATGGGCGATGCCGTTCTGAAAAGTGCCGTCGCTCCACGCCCGCCGGTGCGACTGCACCATAAGGTCAGTCCCCCTGAACTTCGAATGACACTCCGTGCAATATCGTTGGTTATGGCAACGGTAACACGTCTGCGGATTATCCAGCGCTTTGAGCGGATGTATTTCGCGGAAATCCGTGCGATGGCTGGCGGGAATGTAATTCGTCCGGTAATTCGAGATTTTCAGATCAGCGTCGATACCGCCGCCCTTATGACAGTCGAGGCAGAAGCTCTGACCATGGCAATCGACGCAATTTTTTCTCGATTTACTCGCGACCTGGCCGTGCTCCTTCACCCAGTATGCTCCGTGGGTAGGGGCGACGCCGGAACCCTTGTGGCATTCCGCGCACTCTTTCACGTTCATGGTTGCATAGTCTTTGTGGGACGTCGTGTCCTGGACCGATGGCGTAGAGACTGCTGAGGGCTTTTCGGCCGGCTTTGTTGAAGTAGGTTCGGACACCGGCTGAATTATCTGGGGCGCCGGAGATTTTTCCTGCGCCTGCGCGAGCGAGTCACGACCACCGTACACACACGGTATCAAAGCGACAGAGAGAAAGAATAATGCCGGCATGACGAGTTTCTTCATGGTTGCCCGCCTTTCGTTAGAAGTCATAATCAAAGGTCAGCCTGCCCTGCATGTCCCTGGAATAGTTGACGTTCACGTTGTCTTCCACCCGGATTGAGCTGGACATGTTTTTTGCAAACTTATATTTCCCCGCCGCCCAGTATTTCGTGGCCGTCTCCTGGCCGGTCATATTGTCCCGTTCGTAGGTGTCATAGTCGATGCCGGCCGCCGCTTTCCATTTGCCGAAAGAATTATACTCCGCATACACTTTGAAGCCGGCGAGGTCTCCAGGATACCCCCACCGCCGGTCATGAAACAGGCCGATGGTCGTATTCATGGAAGGCCTGAGTTTCACACCCGCTTCATAAAGGTTTGCGCGCGCTCCTTCGCCGAAGTCTTCGCGGCTGTAACCAAAACTGATATCGAGCCAGGACGTCGCCGTATATTCCGCCCGGACCGTGTTCTCTTTATATTGGTCCACTGCAAATACCGAATAGATCGAGGTCGTGTCAAAGGTGGGATAACTCTCGTAGTGTTCAGCGGTAAGCATCCAGTTCAGCGTCGGGAAGTATTTGATACCGCCGAGAACTTCGTTAAAAACCTCGGCCGTAAGATCATACCGCGCATTCGCGTAGAGTTGTATAGAATCGAGAAAATACTGCCGGTAGCCGGCGCCCAGGATATCGCGGGCAATATCGCTGTAATCATAGGCGCGGTAGTAGCTGACATCGAGAGAGATTTTCGGGAGGCCTGTCAGATAGGCCGCGGCCCCCACTGAATACAGGTGGCTGGCCAATTCTCTTTCTTCGCCAAATACCACGTCGCGCCCCCCCATCACTACGACGCCGACGGGCCCTACCTTGTTGATATCGGCCTCGATGCCGTCTATCAGGGCGCTTCCTGCCGAAAGGTTCACAAATTGGCGGCCCAGCCGGATATCGGCCTTGTCCATGAATCCTTTATAATCGGCGTAAAGATAATAAAGCCTGTTCTCCACTTCTCCGCCGTGTTTCAGATCGTAGTCGAGCTTTCCGTATCCCTTTACAGACAGTTTTTCTCCGCTGTCGATCCCGTTGAACGAAACATTGAGGTACTGCGCCATCTCAACCTGCTTGCTGCCGTCGATGATATCGTTAAACCACAGCAGTTGGGTTGAACTTCGGCCTTCGACAACGACAGCCGAAGCAGTTTTTGCAGCAGCACAGAGTCCGCAGAGCAAACAAACAGCCACAACACGTATAAAACGTGCGGGTAGCCACATGAGTTGCCGCCTCCTTTCCCAGGTCAAATAATCGTATTCTTCGCTAAAACGGCATCTTTACGATCGTTGTGTAACAGGTCGTGTGAAGCCAAGGAAACAACTGCAAGCATAATTGTGCTCGGAATATTACGGGAGAAGAACCTATTTCCAACAGGACGTTGATTTGACATGAGGAGAGATATAGCCATAATTTTTAAGACTCTATCAATATTTCGCGTGAATGTCAAAAAATCAATACAATAAAGATTGTCGGGCAACTTGATCGATCATTGAAGCTAAAGTACTACCTTCACCGTTGAGTATAAAGCAACAATCATACCAATGATTAATTACAATAAATCAGCATATTAGCCGTATCAATGAATCGAGGAAATGAGGCAATTCGGCGAAATAACCACGTACTTTCGGTCATTTCACCATACGTGGCGTGCTTGATTACAAGGCGTTATTCCGGGGAAAAAAGGAAACAGAACGGGTTCAGAAATTCGTAAAATTATCGGCCTTATTTTTTCAGCCCGAAGAAATCCCGGATATTGGAAAGCATCCTGCCTTTCACGGCTTTTTTGCGGCGTTCGAGCGCGGCGGCATCGAGCCGCTCCCGCTGCGCTTCGAGTCCTGCCTGGCGCTCGGAAAGGATATGGCTCAGGGATTCCGCAATAGACGGGTTATGAGCAAGCGTTGACCCGAAGCTTTCCTTATCGATAACGATAAACTCGGCGTCCTCCGTTACGCGGATGCTCGCGGTCCTCACCGCGCCGGTGAGGAGGCTCATCTCGCCGAAAAAGTTTCCAGGCCCGAGCGTGGCCACCACTGCTGACTCACCGGGGGATTTTTCCACGACCACATCCACCCTGCCGCTCTTGATAATATAGAAAGAAGCACCCGTCTCTCCCTGCCGGACCGGGACCTCGCCTGCCGCATAGTTCTTTACGCTTACCTGCGCGACCAGCTTCTTCTGTTCAGCCTTACTGAGCGGGGAAAGGATAACTACTTTTTCCATAAGTCCGAGGATCTCTTCGTCCCTGCGCTCCTGTTCGGCGCGCTGGGCCTCCGGGGTGACCTGCTTTAGATGAATGCTCCTGACCGGGTATGGGATCTCGATCCCCTGCCGCTTGAATTTGTACCAGATCAGGCCCATGATCTCCGCCTCGATATCGACATGCGCGGAAAAATCGTTTATCGAATAGCGAAGCTCATACTGGACGGCGAAATCCCCGTAACCGGTAACACGAACAAGCGGCGCGGGAAACATTACGACGCGCGGCACGGAAGACAGGACCTCGAGAATCGCGCTCCGGGCCTTGTTCGGCGGTATGCTGTAACTGACGCCCACCGTCAGTTTTCTCACCTGGGCTGTGTCGGGCAGGCTGTAGTTCACCACGGCCTCGGAGAGGACCTTGCCGTTCGGAATGAACACCTCGTTGTTTTCTATGGTCATGATCCTCGTGGACCGAAGCGTAATGTCCATCACGCGGCCTTCGTGCCCGCCTGCCGAAATCCAATCGCCCTGCTTGAGCGGTTTTTCGAGATGGATCGTGAGCCCCGCCAGCATGTTGGCCAGCGTGCTCTGGAACGCCAGGCCGATCGTTGCGGTCAGGACGGTGGTCGTGGCGATCAGCGAGGTGACGTTGATGTCCAGGATTTCCTTGAGCAGGACGAGAGCGGTTACTATGATCACGAATGCCGTTATGATGTTCTTGAATGCCGCGGGAAAACTGCCTTGTTTCCATCGGACAACAAAGAGATCGCCGTATATATAGAGGCCGAGCCGGAGCGCGGCAAAGGTAAAGACAAGCCAGGAGAAGAACTCGAGTTGACGCGAGACGCGCGGGTGGTGTTCCGCGGCTCCGAGGCGGAGGAAAACCTGGATGGCGATGAACAGAACAATGAGTTTCAAGCCCATGCCGATCGGCTTCAGTTGGGCTGATTTTCTTGCAAGAAATCCGATTGCGATACCGCCGACGATGATAAGGATGAGACTAAACACGGTGGCCCAGAGCATTGAGCCTGCGAGGTCTTTGATAAATTCCATGGAAGCCCTCCTACGATATACGATCCAAGATACAGGATCCAGGATGGATGATATCAGAACCGCAACTTTTTTTCATTCTGCATCAGGCATCATTCTTTTCCCAGCCGTCTCCGTATCTCTCTCCAGAGTTCTTTGGTCCCCTCTCCGCTCTTGGCAGAAGTAAGGACCAGATCATCGGTGATTCCCAGCGCCGAGCCGACGTCCCTGCGGGCCCGCTCTGTTTCCTGACGGTTCAGCTTGTCGGTCTTGGTCAGGGCGTAGATTGCGGGGATATCGTACTGCCGCAGCCATTCGAAAAGACGCGCATCACGTTCGTCCGGCGTTCTCCTGCTGTCCAGGAGGACGACGACCGCGGCCAGTTCGGGAGAGTCCTTCAAATACCCTTCGATCATCGGCGCCCAGGCGTCAGTCACGGCCTGCGGCGCGCGGGCGTAGCCATACCCCGGCAGGTCGACGAAGTAGAAGTTGCCGTTTACAATGAAAAAGTTTATGAGTTGGGTCTTGCCGGGCGTCGTGCTCGTCTTTACGAGGTTTTTCCGGTGAAGCAGCGAGTTGATGATAGAGGATTTGCCGACGTTCGACCGGCCGGCAAAGGCGATTTGCGGTTTATTGTCAGCGGGAAATTGCTTGGGTGCGACTGCGCTGATGACGAATTCGGCTGAAAGTATTTTCATTTACGCCAGATTGAGGTAGAGGTTGAAGCTGAGTATATAATTGCTGGTCCTTAATCTCATCCTCATCGTTAGCCTTCTTTAAGGTTACGCGATCTTTTCGTAAATGAGCATCGGTTCCGCGCCGTCGCTGATCACCTCTTCGCTGACCACGCACTCCCTGATGCCGGGCTGGGAGGGCACGTCGTACATCACGTTCAGCATCACGTCCTCGAGGATGGCGCGGAGGCCGCGAGCGCCGGTCTTCCGGTTGATCGCCTTCTTGGCAATGGCATTCAGCGCGCCGTCGGTAAAGCGCAGTTTGCAGCCCTCGAGCGCGAGCAGCTTCTGGTACTGTTTGATGAGCGCGTTCTTGGGCCGCGTGAGGATGTCGATGAGCGCATGTTCGTCAAGCTCTTCGAGCGTGGCCACCACGGGCATGCGCCCGATAAATTCGGGAATAAGACCGTACTTGAGCAGGTCCTCGGGCTGAAGACTGGCGAGCGTTTCGGAGAGCTTCCGCTCCGCCTTGCTCTGGATATCGGCGCCGAACCCCATGGTTTTTTTCCCGACGCGCTGGTCGATGATCGTCTCGATACCGACAAACGCGCCGCCGCACACGAACAGGATGTTCTTCGTGTCCACCTGGATGAATTCCTGATGGGGGTGCTTGCGGCCTCCTTGCGGGGGCACGCTCGCCACCGTCCCTTCGATGAGCTTGAGAAGGGCCTGCTGCACGCCCTCTCCCGAGACGTCGCGCGTGATCGAAGGGCTCTCGGATTTGCGGCTGATCTTGTCGATCTCGTCTATATACACGATGCCGCGCTGCGCGCGCTCCACATCATAGTTTGCGCTCTGGAGGAGCTTGAGAATGATGTTTTCCACGTCCTCACCCACGTACCCCGCCTCGGTGAGCGTGGTGGCGTCGGCAATGGTGAAGGGAACATCGAGAATGCGCGCAAGCGTCTGGGCAAGCAGGGTCTTGCCCACGCCCGTCGGCCCGATAAGCAGGATGTTGCTCTTCTGAAGCTCGACCTCGTCGCCGAGCTCGTGCCGTATGTCGATGCGTTTGTAGTGGTTGTGCACCGCGACGGAGAGTATTTTCTTCGCGCGCTCCTGGCCGATCACATACTCGTCAAGCGTGCGTTTGATCTCGGCCGGTTTCGGCAGACGGGGGATCTTGGCTTCCTTTGCCTCTTCCCATTCCTCCGCGATGATCTCGTTGCAAAGGTCGACGCACTCGTTGCAGATGAAAACCGAAGGGCCGGCGATAAGCTTCTTCACTTCGTCCTGCCCCTTCCCGCAGAAGGAGCATTTGAGCGGGGTTGCAGTATGTTCTTTTTTTTCCGTCATAGGTTACTTCTCCTTCGTATGGCGGGCCACTTTTTTCGCGATGACCTCGTCGACAATGCCG
>JBGOTO010000067.1:0-15268 GCA_041476485.1 Nitrospirota bacterium | reverse complement strand
GATATGTTCGAGCACGCGCGGCCCGGCAATGGCGCCGTCCTTGGTCACGTGGCCGATAAGAAAGGTGGGGATGCCCGTGCGTTTGGCATGCAGCATCAGCCTGCCCGACACTTCGCGCACCTGGCCCACGCTGCCCGGCGCGGAAGGAAGCTCCGAGGTCAATACGGTCTGGACCGAGTCAACGACCAGCACCTGCGGCTGGAGCCCGTCCGCCGCGTGAATGATCTCTTCGAGCTGCGTCTCCGCCAGCACATAGAGGTTGTCGGTCTTGACGCCGAGCCGCAGCGCGCGCATCTTGATCTGCGCCGGAGATTCCTCGCCCGATACGTAGAGCGCCTTGCCCCGGAGTTCCGACACCTGCCGGAGCATCTGGAGCACGAGCGTGGACTTTCCGATGCCCGGATCGCCGCCGATCAGCACCACCGAACCGGAAACAATGCCGCCGCCGAGCACCCGGTCGAGCTCGCCGATCTTCGTGACGAACCGGTCCTCGTCCCGAGTCTGGATATCGCCCAGGAGAAGCGGCTCGGACCCGTCCCGGCGCTTCGAACTCCCGGGTTCCTTCGGCTTCTCGACGCGCTCCTCCACCATCGTGTTCCACTGGCCGCAGTCGGGGCACTTTCCCATCCACCGGGGAGACTGGCTGCCGCAGGACTGGCAGACGTAAACGGTCTTGGTTTTTGATTTCATCAGCAATATCCTTATGGAAACTTAAAGAATAAAATTCTACTCAAACGGCAAGAATATTTCTCGCAAAGACGCCAAGCTCGCAAAGAAAAAAGAGTGTCTTTTTATTAAAAAATTTTTGAAAACTTAGCGGCGGTGCGGGAAAACGCAGCTCAAGCATTTAAAAAATAGCCCAATTCCCCTCAAAACGCAAGATGAAAATATCCGGCTCAGCGCTGCTCGGAAGGTGTTCCCCGCTCCTTCTTTGTGTAGTAAACCAGGTCGCAAGGGATGAGGTCCTGGATTGTCCTCCGCCCGGCTTCTTCAAAGGATGACGGGATCTCCGGGAAAAAGGCGTCCCCTTCGAATTCCTCATGCACGAGCGTGAGGTAGATCCGGTCCACGAGCGTTATGGTCTCTCTGAAGACCTCTTCGCCTCCGCAGATGAACGCCTCGTCCGCGCCGGCGCAGGCAACGAACGCCGATTCCAGGTCGTGCACAATGACGCATCCTTCCGCGCGATAATCCTTCTGCCTGGTAAGAACGATGTTCTTCCGGTTCGAGAGCGGGCGGCCTATGCCCTCGAAAGTCTTCCTGCCCAGGATGATCGGATGTCCCCTCGTGTGCGAGTGGAAGCGCTTCCGGTCAGCAGGAAGGTCCCAGGGCATCTGGCCTTCCCGGCCGATCACACGGTTTTCGTCCATGGCTGCGATAATGGATAGGATCATAAGCGTTGGATTACCTCTCGAACGACTGCTCTCATTACAGCATATTTTACCGGAATGTTCAACCTCTAATAATTATTTTGCCCGCTCTTAAACCTTTTTCATCCGAAAAGGTCTCATCAGATGAATACCGATGCGGCTCCGGAAAGGAAGTGATTGACAGGACGTGACGGGAGCGATACAATCGATTACCATGCAGTTATAGGTTGTTAAATTCGCGCAGCAAAAGGAGACATTGTATGAAGCGTTTAACAAAAGTAGTACTGGGTATCAGCGCAGCGACGGTTCTGATGGCTTCCGCGCTCTATGCGGGCACGGACGATCCCCGCATCCAGAAACGGGAGCAGAACCAGGAAAAACGCATCGACCAGGGCGTCAAGAGCGGCGAGGTCACCCCGGGTGAGGCGTCCCGGCTGGAGAAAGAGCAGGCCAAGATCAAGCAGGACGAGGCGCGGATGAAGTCCGACGGCAAGCTCACCAAGAAGGAACGCCGGAAACTCAAGAGGGAGCAGAACAAGGCAAGCAAGGACATCTACAGAGCAAAACATAATGACAAGAAAGCCGACGTATCTCAGTGACCCTCTTTTATCATACCCGGGAACTGTGATAGGCAATCCATTCTGAATAAGGATAAGGGGAAGCATTCAAATGCTTCCCCTTATTTATTGCGCTAACATGTTCTTATATGAAAAAAGCTCACGATAACACCTGGTGAAAATATTCAGCCTGTTGGGAATTATTAATAAGTTAGCCGCCTCAAAAAAGCTCCAGCAGTACCTGTCTTGACTTTTCCAGCTCGCTTGTAATTGGCAATAATCACTCCACTTGGTGTAACAGAACTCTCTATTAAGGTAAATGCTGCCGGAATCGCGCCATTGTCAAACAGCTTTTTTCCTTTACCAAGAGTCAACGGGTGAATTTTGAGCCAGAGTTCGTCCACTAAATCATTCTTAATTAGCAGCTGAATGAGCTCACCACTGCCGTGAACTTGAATGTCAGAACCTTTAGAATTTTTGAGCTTTTTTATATCTGCCAAGCTTTTGAGGAAAACTGAGTTTTTCCAATCCGACTTTTTCATGGTCTTGGACAAGACGTATTTTGTGCCATCATTGATTCCTGGCCAATAGTCTGCATGTGCAGGCCAGTAGCCGGCAAAAATCTCAAATGTTTTTCTGCCTAAAAGATAAGCTGCAGGTTTCAGCTGTTTTTCCATGACCTTACCATAAACTTCGTCAAAAAGAGGTGCAACCCAACCGCCATATTTGAAACCGCCTGATGTATCTTCCTTAGGCGCACCAGGTGCTTGCATTACTCCATCTAATGTAATCATTGATAAAACAATTATTTTTCTCATGTCCCGCCTCCTTCGTTAAAATTACCTCCTCAAACGTTTAATAACTGGCAATTATAGTGGTGCAGCATAGCGTCATCCAGGCAGATACCTGTCACAGCACAAGCGCGGACTCAACTTCCTTCTCTTCCTGGACCGCGACCTGGGAACCCTTTTCAATGTCCACCCGTCGCAGCAGGATGATGCCGATAATAAAAAAAACGATGATGGACAGGATGCTCGATTTCGGGCTGTGGGTGATCTGTCCTACAACTCCGTAGAGAAACGGACCCAGGATTCCCGCGAACTTTTCGCTTAAACCATACAGGCCGAAGAACTCTCCAGATTTCGCGGGGGGAGAAAGCCTTGCATAGATCGTCCTGCTGAGGGCCTGGGTGCCGCCCTGCACCGTGCCGACCAGCCATCCCAGCATGAAGAACTCCGCTTTTGTCGTGAGAAAAAAACCCCAGATTGGAATGATGATATAGATTGCCAGCCCCAGCAGCACGGCCCGCTGTGTATCGATTTTCTTTATGATGCCGTCCAACAGAAAGCGGCCGAGCACAAGCGAGAAGACGATCCCCGCGACCTGGTCAGCCGCAAGGATAAGAAAGGTAGAAGGGATGCTGACCGTCCCGGCTGTCTTTGCGTATATCCCCAAAACGGGCAGGGTGACCGCGGTCCAGAGGACCATCGACAGGTACGCGCCCCGCCATTTGTTTTCCGGATCGGGGATGCGCCCGAATATGATGGCATACGGAAACGCCACGATCTGCGTCATGAGCAGGGTCCCGATCAGCACCGTCATCGGAAGGCCGAGGGCCGCGCCGTACACGGTCGCAAGAAGAATGATCGCGCCGACCCCCTCCATGTAAAACCAGAAGGCAATCAGCATTTTAAAAAGCTCGGCGTATCTCCGGATATCGCGAATGGTCCTGGCGAGTTGGATGAACGAATCGCGCAGCGGCGAGACGCTTCTGATCCGGGACAGCGACAGTATTTTCGGTTCAGGAACGTTGAGCGCAAATGGGACCGTGAACCCGATCCACCAAACACCGACGGAAAGAAAGGCAATGCGCACGGCAAGATCGCCGCTGATACCCAGGCGGGGCGCGAGAAAAAAGACCGTGGTATTGACCGCGAGCAGGAGTCCCCCGCCGATATACCCCATTGCGTAACCAAGGCTGGACACGCGGTTCATGTCCGCGGGAAGCGCCGTATGCGGCAGGAGGCTGCTGTTCAGACCCAACGCGATGTTCACGATCACCTGTGTCAGAAAATATAACACCAGCGCTGCTATCCACATGCCGGTAGTAAGCCAGAACATCGAGGAAGCGAGTATCCCGCCGAGAACAGTTATCCGGACGAGGATCCTCTTGCGCCCGTCCGTGATGTCCGCGTAGGTCCCGATGATCGGAGCGAGGATTGCGGCAAAGAAGAGGGAAAGGGCCACCGTGAAAGCAAAAACATTGGACGCCGTGTCCCGGGCAAGGGATTGCGTCGCCTCATCGGTCAGCCCCGTCCCGGTCATCATGAATACGGGCGTTGCGATCGCGAGAAAATAAGGGGGGAAATAGGTCGTGGCCGTGGTCGTTATGTAGGCGTGGTTCGCCCAATCGTACAAGGCCCACGAGAGAATGCGGCGACGATATTTTTTATCTGAAATGGTATGAGAATTTTGATCTGTCATAAGGTGCCGTTTGCTGATGTGTTATGTGCATGTGCCGGGGAAAAGGCGCTGAACAGTACAACTCGCGCGTGGGGGGCGCGGTTTACGCGACCCTCTCGACGCGAATGGTTATATTTCTTTGCAGTATCGTTTTATAGAACCGCGTAAAGATTCGATGCATCTATCTTTTACATTGTTAAGGTTAAGCTCCCTTACCTTCGACAATCCGGCGTCCATCTACATTCAGAACCGCGAGAATTATGCGTTTATCAAGAGTGCCCTTACTTTTCTTCCGCCTTGTCGTCATATGCCTCCAGGTCCCGCAACTCCAGGTGTAATGCATTGACGGAGATCTGTATTTCACGGATCGACAGCCCCAGCGAAACGATCATCAGCGCCAGACTTGCCCCGAAGACCACTTTTGCCAGAAGATGCTCGCCGAAAAAGAGCAAGAACATGCACAAAACGCACAGCAGCATGCTCGAAGCGCCGAAGGCCTGCATATTGCGAACGAGGATCACCCGGTAGCGAAGATTGTCTATCTGCGCAATGATCCGCTTGTTCGCTTTTTCCTGATACCGATCGTGCAGACTCCGGATCAGCGCGGCAAGCGCAAGAAACCGGTTGGTATAGGCCAGCAGCAACAGTGAAACTGCCGGGAACAGCAATGAAGGCGTTGTAAAGTCGATATTCATATGATCTTCTCCGAAATTATTCATTCCCCGCACGCAAACATTCCGATGCAACTCTAATCTGCCGAGGCAACGGCAGTTTCTGCTTTCTGGGAACGCATCTGCTCTTCCATAACCATATCAGTAAGTTCCTGCTGAAGACTGATGAACGACGGCGAGGCCATATCTCGCGGATGGGGGAAACCCACTGGTACGATCTTTTTCACCGTACCCGGCCGATAGGTCATGACGACCACGCGGTCGGCAAGGTAGATGGATTCCTGGATGTTGTGGGTGACGAAGATGGCCCAGACTGCCACAAAGAGAAGTGCCGTCACGAACTGTTTCATCTTATTCCTCCTCTGCATGGCCACCCCGCCTCCTTCCTATATAGTAGCATGAATATATGCCTGATTCAGAACGATGTCAACGGGTGGCGGATGGATGACGATTTTATTTGATATTTCCGAAGATCACATTGCGCCGTTCAGGTATTTTTTCCTCTTCGCTTCCGGGAACCGCTCGATCGCGTACCGCAGCATGGTCCTCGGCATTTTCTTATAATGCTGTTTCAAAAACCGCTCTTCTGTCGCAAGAGAACGCTTGCCGATCTCGCGCAGCATCCAGCCCACTGCCTTGTGGATCAGATCATGTTCGTCAACCAAAAGAATTTTTGAAATTCCAAGCGCATCGCCAAAATCGTTCTGCTTGATGAACTGAAACGTGGCCAGGATCGCAATCCGCCGCTTCCATAAATCGCGCGACTCCGCCAGCATGTAGAGCGGCTTCCTGCTCTTGTCCAATAGGTAGGTCCCGACGATGTTCGGGGCCGAGAGGTCCACAAGGTCCCAGTTGTTGATGAAGCGCGTGTTCTTGAGATAGAGACTGTAAATTTTCTTTTTCAGGAGTTCGTCGCCCGTGGTGAAAGCGCGGATGAGCAGAAAAAGCGCGAGCACCCGTTCTTCATGGATGGAGGACTTGAGAAGCTGGACCCTCTCCTTTATCGGTATGCCGTCGTATTCCTTCGACAGTTTTCTGAGGACCGGCACGGTGATGCCGAGAAACACATCTCCTTCGCCGTACTCCCCCGGCCCGGTCTTGAAAAAACCCCGGAGAATTTTCGCCTTGTCTTTGTTCGCAAGGTTTCGAAGCGTTCTTCGTATTTCTCTGACGTTCATGGATTGGATTGCGGCGTTCTCTCCGTGCTGAACGTAACCGTTATTGTCCCCAGGTTTCTGGCGGGCGTTTTCGTATCGAGCTTGATCACGCCGGGCGCGTTGCCGGCCTTCCACTTGTCCGCGGGTATCTTGAACGGAAGCGTTTCCCTGTCCGTCACGAACAGGAGAAGGTATTCCCCTTTTCCCAGGTGGTCGAAGACGAACCTGCCCGAGGCGTCCGGTTCCTTCGCGTCGATCAGCCTGGTCTGCAGAGTCATATCGGAAATTTTGTCTATGTACTTATCGTACCGCACGAGCGCCACCCGCGTGTGCACAGGTGGTTTTCCGTTCACGGAGATAGTCCCGGACACCCTTCCGGTTGTGAGCACCGGCTCGCTCAAAAAGGTCGCTTTGGAAACATCCGCTCCCTTTTCTTTCGCTTTCTTCACCCATGCGGCCGCTTCGGCGGTCCTCGCGTTATGCATAAAGCCCTCGGCAATGATCAGAGCGTACTTGCCGCTGATATGCCATTGTCCTTCGTCCGTGAAGGCCCTGAGGTAGTTCAGGTTTTCCGGGACAACCGGGAGATATCTGAGCTGGGACAGCAGCGTATACCGCGGGATCAGCGCCTGCTTCGAGCTTTTAAACTTCCGATCAAGGCCCGCGCGCGCGTCCAGCAGGTGAAAATAGCCATTGACCAGGATCTCATGTGACGCGAAGGTGTAGATCGATCCGTCTTTGTGTTTTTCGAGATAGCCTTCCACCTTTGCGAGATTTTCCCGCGACAGGGCGATGGAGCCGCCCGGTCCGATCTTTCCGTAGCCGGATACCTCTTGGGGCCACTCCTGCAGTTGCGCGCGGCCGGGCTTGAGCAGGACGAGCGTATCACTGGATGACGCCTTCTCCGGCACGCCGACGGCCGCAGCCACGTTCTTCTTGCCGAAATCGTACTTCGCGTCCGCGTACAGAACAGCGCCGGTCACGATCGCGGCAAGGACCAGCGACAGCGCGGCGGGAATGCGCAGCAATGCCAGCCGCTGCTCCCGTGTCCGGGAGGTCGGGGAGAGCGCCACAATCAAACTTCCCAGGAGCCCCATCAAAACGAAGGCGGAAAAACTCATTTCATACCCGATGAATTTGAGTCCTCTCGGGGTGGAGAAGCTCGACCGGTCGAGCGCCTCCGCGGTCAGGGTCAAAAAGCCGGTAAAGGCCCAGGTAAAGAAATAAAAAATGAGCACTGCCGCGCCGCCTGCCGCGGCGCCATAAAGAAAACTCTCAAGCGGCCTGGCCGCGGTCCCCTGAACGCCCATTTTCCAGGATTTGAAATCGCCGGCCCAGCCCGTCTCGCCGGCAATCAGCCAGAGAAGCCCCGCAGTGACGATGAACAGCGCCAAAGCGACGCCGTCCCGCGCCAGGCCCTGCCACGTCAGGTTGAAATTGATGTTCATGGCAAGAGCGACCAGAGCAACGAGGCACGCCCCGCTGCCGAACGCGACCGCCCCAAACTTCAATCTCTCCACCCGCTCTTTATTTTTTATCGTGATGCGCGGGTTCAGGATTTTCATGAGCAGGGTGCAGGTAACGGCGGTAAGAATCCCGGCCACGGCCAGCGCCGTATTGAGTATTTTTTTGTCCATCAGCCAGCCCATGGTCATGCCCTGTTCGAGCTCGGCCTTTTCCGTCAAGGTCAGCATGGCTTGAGAAAAATTGGGAATAGCGATGGCTGCAAGCATTACCAGGGCAAGAAAGCCTGCCACGGCCCCGAGAGCCATGAGCGACACGACAAAAAGCATTTCCTTTTTCATTTGGTTCTCCTTCATAAAGATACGTAACGTCAAGACTTTCACCGCAGAGGACGCGGAGGACGCAGAGAACTTCTTGAATTCCAGAACAGTAACTCTTTCTCTGCTCTTTCCCTCGGATTTACTTACTCTATTTTTTTAAGATCTGCATTTCTCTGCGACTCTGCGGTAAAATAGCTTTCGTTTTTCATAAAACTTTTGACACTACCAAAAGATACGGAGTTGAGAAGGTAGCTGGCAAGAAATGCTGAATAATGAAGTTAGGAGCAATGCGGTTGCACGGCGGGCGAGAAGACCTCTCCTGAGTTCCGAGAAGGGAAAAAACTTACCGCTTACCGACTGTCACGCGCGCCGCCTGCGGCCCCTGTTCCCCTTGTTCTTCGACGAACCCCACTTCGGTCCCGATTTTCAACCTGCTGAAGTCCTCATCTTGGACGCTGTTGCGGTGAAAATAGATTTCGCGACTGTCGTGGGTCTCTATAAAACCGTACTGCTCGTCCGGAAAGATCTTGACGATGCGGCCCGAGGGCTGCGTTTCATGGGACTTCACGACGCCGCGCAGGCGCCGCGCGTGCTCTTCGAGCCGTCTGCCCGCGGAGTCAAAGGCGTCGCGGACCGCGACATAGACGTCTTCATTCTCTTCGCGGGTCACCGCCAGCTCCTTGCCGGGCACGGTGAGGTCGATCCGCACACTGAACAGTTTGCCCTGATGCTGCCGGCGCTGCGACGCCTCGACCACGACCCTGCAACTCATGATCCGCTCGTTAAATCTGTCCAGTTTTGCGGCTTTTTCGCTGATATTCGCTTCGATGGCTTCGGAATGGGGAAAGTTTCGGAACGTAACCTGTAAGGGAAGTCTCATGGTTTTCTTCTCCAAGGCTGCCGGTGATGCGTGCATGCTTTTAAGTAAAAGGTAGCACAGAATGGCGCTGCTGTCAAATAGGAGGGCGGACCGACCGGATTCGCGCGAGGCGCTACTCGAGATATTGTTTCACGTCGATCCTGGCCTTATAGGGATCGATGGAGCCGATGACGGTGCGCCCATAGCGCCCGCCCGCGGTCTCGATAAGGCTCACCTCCGTGCCGGTCTCTTTCTCCGAACCGTCGAACCTGCTCAGAAGCAGAACTCGGGGCCGCATGAGATCGCGGGTCTGGCGCATGACCAGCCCGATCTCGCCCGTATCGAGCTTGAGCAGCGTGCCGATGGGAAAGATTCCGATCATGTTGACAAAGGCCTTCACGAAGGTCGGATCGAAGGCGCCCCCCCGTTGCTTAAGAAGGATGCGGACGGCCTGGTCCGGCGGCATCTGCGCGCTGTAGTACACCCGGACCGCCGTGAGCGCGTCATAGGCGTCGGCGAGCGAGACGATCTGCGAAAAGGGGTGCTGCTGAAGAACGTTGTCGATCGACGGATAGCCCCGCACATCGCCGTGCTGATGGTGCTCGAACGCGGCGACCATGGCGAGCTTGGTCACCCCCGGAATGTCGGAGAGGATCAGCGCCCCTTCGACGGGATGCCGCTTGACGGCCTCCCACTCCTCGTCGGTGAGCTTGCCCGGCTTGTTGATGATTTCCGTGGGGACGCGCACCTTGCCGATATCGTGCAGAAGCCCGGCCACCCCCAGGGCTGCGACATGGGTTTTTTCCAGGGAGAGAAACGTTCCCAGGGAAATGGCGAGGATGGCGGTGTTCACGGAGTGGGCAAAGGTATACTCGTCGTACATCTTGATGCTGGTCAGGCCCATCAGGGCGTCCCGGTTGTCCAGGATATCGTCGACCATCGCCTGGACGACCGTGTTCATCTTGCGCATGTTGACGGCCTTCTCCAGGTGCACGGCATGGACCAGTTCCTTTACCGTTTCGATGGCGTCCATGAATATCTCGACGGACTTTTTCTTCCCTTCCTTGATGGCGCCCCCGACCTTCTGGTCCACGAGAAGCGCCCGCTGGAGTTCGATGTGCGCAATACCCTCCTGTTCGACCGTTTCCGTGGCGTTTCCCCGTGCGGTAAAGAACGCGGGGTCCCTGTTCATCAGGGCGGCCAACGTGATCAGCTCCTTTTCCGTGACGCCGGGCTTGAAGATGATTCCGCCCAGGCGGCGGACGGTAAATTGTTCCAGGAACAGGGAAAGATTCTGGTCGATGGGCACGGATAGGGTCTCGAAAAAAAGTTCTCCGCCGATAAGGTAGAACGCCGCTTGCTTCCGGTCGACCAGCAGCTCGTTGATCTTGCTGACGAGCTTTTCGGCGGATGCAAGCAGGAACGGGTGCGCCGCCGGGTAGATCGTCGCGTTTTTGATGACGGCCGACAGATACAGAAACGCGGTCTTGACCGAACCGATCAACTGCTGCTTCGCGAAAAAAGACTGCCGAGCCTCTCCGCGGCTATCGTTCTCTGCGTCCGCCATGGCCAGTCCTCCTTCCGATCTCTTCCATTGCCGAGAGCGCCGCATCGCGCCGTTCCCGCTGGAGCTTCCGCGACCTCCACCACCGGACGCGGGTGTACCCCGTCAGGAACTCTCGTGCTTCGCTGCCGCCGATCTTCGCCAGCGCCTGGATGGCCTCCAGCGTAAGTTCCTGGTCCTTCTTGCTGAGCCGCCGCTCCTCCAGGAACGCCATCAGGGCGTTCGCTTCCTCGGCGCCGACCGCGGTGAAGGCGGCGAGGCCGCGGATGGTCATAAACCGGATGTCGTCGCTCTCATCGTTCAGAAATTTCGTCAGGAGCCCGGCCGCCTTTTTCCCGCCGATGGTGCAAAGCCCCTTGACCACTTCCTGCCGTATCCGGGCATTTTTGTGGTTCGCGACCTTATGAAGGAACGCGAGGGCCTGATCGGCCTTGCTGTCGCCCAGGATGTTCACGATATTGCGCACGAAGTACCAGCGCTCGTCCGTAAGACGCTCTCCGAGCAGGAGTATCTGGTTTTTCCCCACCTCTTTAATAAGATCGAGGAGGAATTCCCGAATCGAGCGGTCGGTCTCTTCCGCCAGGAGCTCCAGCAGGGCCTCCGTGGCCTCGCGCTCCAGGGTGGACAAAAAGGCGAAGGCCGATGCGTATTCATGAGAGTTCTTGGGATGTGTTCGCATCTCCGTGATCGTCGAGGCGATGGCGGCCCTGGTCCCGTTCTTCTTAACGGCTTCCGCCAGCCGGGACCGGAAAGCGGGGTCCGCCGGCATTTGGAGCGCCCGCATGATGAGCGAGGAAAGGTCATAATCCTTCTGTTTCAGGAGATAGCTTTGCAGTTCCTCGAGCTGATGGACCACGCCGGAAAAAAGGCTGAGTTCCTTTTCGTCGGACTCGGCGCGATGGGGGTTTTTCACCAGGGGGAGCAGAAAGATGAGCGTGCGCACCGCGGCCTCGATGATGTCCGACTCCCTGCCCATTTCGCCCAGGACCTTGAGCGTTTCCATTTCCTCCGCGGTGTACTCCGTCATCTCACGCGCGAGCTCGCCGAGGTCCCCGGGGACCGGCGCAACCTCAAGGGCGTCGGGGGAGATCGGAGGAGGAGGGGGCTCGATCTTCTTTGCCGATGATCGTTTCAGGAGAGTCGCCACCTGCTTCACCGTCCAGGCCCTGGAAAAACGCCCGGTCAGGATTTCATGGAACTCATTGGGGACGTGGTTCTCGATCTCGTCCTTCTGCTCGTTCACGGTTTCCGAATCCAGGTCGCCGTACAGCTTGCCGGCAATGAGCTTGTCCCGGACGGAAGACGGCTTGAGGGAAAGGGCGGACTGCGCCAGTCCCTCGAACAAGGCGTCATTCTGGTCCGGTTGTTTTTCCCGGATCGAGCGCCCTGTTTCCTGGTAGAGGACGAAGAGCCGGTCTTCGACGCTTTCCCGGTCCGCTCGGGTCTTTTTCGCAAGTTCTACCATGCCGGCGCCGAACCCCGCGGGATCGGTCATGAGGTCGCCCAGGACCAGGGTGCGTCCCGTAAAAGCGGGCTCTCCCTTTGCCGCGGGCCGTTCAAGACCGCCGCCTGCCGTTTGCGCATCCGTTTTCTCTTCAGGACCCGCTTCCGTCTTCGCCGTAATAACGTCGTCGAGGCCCGCTTCGCTGACCTTGATATGCGTTGCGCCCTTCTCCCAGAGGATCGACGAGATCCCGCTTTTCATCGCCTGTTCTTCCGGCGAGAGGGCGAGGGCCTGCAGAAAATCAAGCAGCTCTTTCTCGGTCGCGCCGTCGCTCACGACGATCTCCCGTATCCCCTTTGCAAACAGGTCCTGGGCTATCGCCTTGTTCAACTGCGCCTCTTTTCCGACCGGAAGGTTTCCGTGGGTAAAATAGGTTTTCTGCACGCCGATGCGGTACTCCGGCGCGGCCGCCAGATAACGGTCCAGCGCTTCAGCGGTCTTCCTGACGGATTGGGAATAGACGGGGTTGTTGGGCGGGTAGATTTTTACGGCCCTGATCGCCGCAAGCAGGCTCCGCATGAGCTCGTGGGCTTCCGGGGAAAGCGGTTCGGGAGATTTTGCTTCTTCCGGCATATGCGGAGAATATCACAACTCGGGAGCGGTGTCAAAAAAAATTGGTTTTTTAGGGCACTCTCCCCGGCCTCGGTTTGACGCCGGTAACTCCTGAGGTTTACCCTTCACTCTTCTCCACCCGGGAGACGACTTCCCCTTTGTGCAGTTTCGTGCTGAGCAGGTCGCCCACCCTCGCCTCGAGCGCGTCTTTCAGGATGACGCCGGCGGAAAGTTTTCTCGTAATGCTGTATCCGCGGGAGAGGACGCTCAGCGGATTCAAATGGTCGAGCGCCGCGGTCAAGGACAGGAGGAACGCGCGGTCTCTCCGAAGATTTTGGTTGAGTCCGGTGGCAAGCCTGCCGGCCAGTTCATCGATACGCTGCGCGTACTGTTCCAGCCTCCGCCGGGGATCGCCGAGGAGCCGCAGATTTTCGCGGAAAGACGCGCGGAGCAGTTCGATCTTGTGGCGAATGGTCCTGATGAGAAATGCTTCAAGGGCGGCGACGCGTTCGCGGAAACGCTCTTCGCTTTCCACGACCATCTCGGCCGCGGCGGAAGGCGTGGGTGCGCGGAGATCGGCGGCAAAATCGGCGATCGTATAGTCCGTTTCGTGTCCGACCGCGGAAATGACCGGAATCTTCGATGCGGAAATTGCGCGCGCGACCGCTTCCTCGTTGAAGGCCCAGAGGTCTTCCAGCGATCCGCCTCCCCGGCCGATGATCATCACGTCGATGTTTTTCTCCCGGTTGAAATACCGTATCGCCTCGACGATGGCGGGCGCGGCGGACGCCCCCTGCACGGCCACGGGATAGATGAGGAGCTCCATTTTTGGATGGCGCCGTTTGATGACGCGCAGCATGTCGCGGATGGCCGCTCCGGTGGGAGAGGTCACGAGCCCGATGCGCCGGGGAAAGACCGGAAGCGGCTTTTTGCGGCCGGGATCGAACAACCCCTCCTTCTCCAGCCTGGCCTTGAGCTGTTCGTACGCCAGTTGAAGCGCGCCCACTCCTTTGGGTTCAAGGTATTCGAGGATGAGTTGGTACTCGCCGCGCGGTTCGTACACGCCCACCCTGCCGCGGCAGATCACCTGCATGCCGTGCTGGAGCGTGAATTTGAGGAACCGTTGCGATGAGCGGAAGAGGACGGCCCGTATCTGGCTCTGTTCGTCCTTGAGCGTGAAATAGGCGTGGCCGGACTGGGGAACGGTGAGGTTCGAAATCTCCCCTGCCACCCAGACGTCCGGGAAGTTTCCTTCGAGGAGGTTCTTGATCTCCGAAGTAAGCTCGGTGACCGTTAATATATGTGTCTTACTTGACCCTTGCCCCATGACCCTGGACCCTACGATTTGATCTGTATTCTCTCTATGGCCGTCGCCTTGCCGGTTTCCGCATCGACATCGATGAGCGCGGCGCAGAGGTGCACCGGGCCTTTGGGGATCTCGAAGCGGTGCGGGGTCTGGTACAGGAACCGCGCGATGGCCTGCTCCTTTTTCACGCCGATGACCGAATCCGTGGGGCCGGTCATGCCCACATCGGTGATAAACGCGGTGCCGCCGGGAAGCACGCGTTCGTCGGCGGTCTGCACGTGGGTATGGGTCCCGATGACGGCGCTCGCCTTTCCGTCCACGTGCCACGCAAGGGCTATCTTCTCCGACGTCGCCTCGGCGTGGAAATCGATGATCACCACCGGCGTTTCTTTTTTAAGCTGCTCGATCTCGCGGACGGCCGCGCGGAACGGGTCATCGAGGTTCGACATGAAGACCCTGCCCTCAAGGCTCAGGACGGCCGCCTTGCCGTGTTTCTCGGTGGTTATGACAACGCTGCCGTAGCCCGGGTTGCCCTCGGGGTAGTTTGCCGGCCTGATGAGCCGGTCCTGTTTCCCGAGGTAGGGTTCTATCTCTTTCTTGTCCCAGACGTGGTTGCCCGACGTCAGGACGTCGATCCCGAGGAACAACAGCTCGTCGGCGATCTCGGGCGTGATCCCGAAACCGCCGGCGGAATTCTCTCCGTTCGCAATGACGAGGTCGGGACGGTGCGTTTCAATCATCCCACGAAGCTGCGCCTTCACCATCTTCCTGCCCGGCTCACCGATAATGTCGCCTATGAATAGGACCTTCAATGGACCCCCTCTGGACCAAGGCAACCGCGTTGCCGTGCCTTTACGCCACGCCCTGGCGTGGCTCGCTCCACATATTACTTCGCAAACTCCACGTATCTGCTCTCGCGCACCACCGTCACTTTGATCTGGCCGGGGTAGGAAAGTTCCTGCTCGATCTTTTTGGCGATATCGCGGGAGAGCTGCGCGGCGTGCGCGTCCGAAAGGTCCTCGGGCTTCACAATGATCCTGATTTCACGGCCCGCCTGGATCGCGTAGGATTTTTCCACTCCCTTGAAGGAGTTCGCCGCCTCTTCGAGCTTTTCAAGCCTCTTGAGATAGCTCTCGAGCGTCTCTCTCCGCACGCCCGGCCTGCCTGCCGAGAGCGCGTCCGCGGCCGCCACGAGCACGGACTCCACGCTGCTCGCTTCACCGTCTCCGTGATGGCTCGTGATGGCGTTGATCACCTTTGCGGATTCGCCGTATTTCTTGGCAAAGTCGCCGCCCAGCTGGGGATGCGTCCCCTCCATCTCATGGTCGATGGCCTTGCCCAGGTCGTGAAGCAAACCGGCGCGCCGCGCGAGTTTCTGGTCCACGCCGCACTCCGCGGCCATGATGCCGGCGAAATACGCCACCTCGCGCGTATGCATAAGCACGTTCTGGCCGTAGCTCGTCCGGTACTTAAGCCTGCCG
>JBGOTO010000066.1:0-15353 GCA_041476485.1 Nitrospirota bacterium | reverse complement strand
GGCGGTAATTCCCCCTACAAGGAATCTATGCGCCGGGCAAAGGAACTCGAAGCGCATGAAATGGATTTCCTGGACGCTGGGGTGAGCGGCGGCCCGGGCGGAGCGCGGACGGGCGCCTGCATCATGATCGGCGGACGGCAGGAGGTGTTCCGGAAATTCGAACAATTGTTCCGCGACCTCTCCGTCGAAAACGGCTACGCTTATCTGGGGAAGGCCGGCGCGGGCCACTTCGTGAAGATGGTCCACAACGGGATAGAATACGGCATGATGCAGGCCCTTGCCGAAGGATTTGCAATCATGAAGGCATCGCCGTTCGATCTTGAGCTGACGAAGGTGGCGGACCTCTACAATCACAAAAGCGTTGTCGAGTCGCGGCTCGTGGGGTGGCTCAAGAGCGCCTTTCTGCAGTACGGAAAAGAGTTAAACGGCATTTCCGGGTCCGCGGCGCAGAGCGGAGAAGGACTCTGGACCGTCGAGGCGGCGGTGGAACTCAACATTCCCGCTCCGATCATCAAAGGCGCTCTCGATTTTCGCCTCGAATCTCAGAAAAAACCGAGCTATACCGGGAAGGTCATCTCGGCGCTTCGTAACCAGTTCGGCGGGCACGAGGCGAAAGAACAGGGTAAAAAATAAGAAGGTGGGAAGATGATGTCCGGCATCGGTCGCCGCGCGCTTTATTGCGCCTGCGCTCCGCAGCAGACCTGAGTAGTTACATATTTTTACATTTTTCGGTAACGTCATAAAATCAGGAAGAGAGCATATGGATAAGCCCGTTGTTCAGAAAAATACGGAACAGCAGTTGGTGAACGAAGCGCCCGAGCCGACCTACCGGACGATAGAGAGCTGCGAGATCGAGGTCCCGCGGCCGGCCGCGCTGATCATTTTCGGCGCTTCGGGGGACCTCATGCGGAGGAAACTGCTCCCGTCGCTGTACCGCCTGTATAAAAACAAGATGCTGGCCGAGCAGTTTTTCATTCTCGGTACGAGCCGGGTGGAAATGTCCACGGAACAGTTCCGCGCCGCCACGCTCGACGCGGTGAAAGAGCAAACCCCGAAGGACTTCGATCAGGCGGTCTGGGATGAGTTCGTACTCCACCTTTATTACTCCCCCTTCGACTACTCCGACCCAAAATCCTACCCCGTCTCACTCAAAGACATTCTTCCCCCGCTCGAGAACGCGCACCGGACGCGGGGAAACCGCATCTTTTATCTTGCCATACCGCCCACGGTATTCAGCGACGTGATCCATAACCTCGGCGCCGCGGGCCTGGCGCGGGAGGACAAGGGCTGCAGCCACCTCGTGATCGAGAAGCCTTTCGGCCGCGACCTTACCTCCGCCCGGAAACTGAACCGGCTGGTACACACGCATTACAAGGAAGGCCAGATCTTTCGCATCGACCACTACCTGGCCAAGGAGACGGTGCAGAACCTCCTGATGTTCCGGTTCGCGAACTCGATCTTCGAGCCGCTCTGGAACGAACGGTACATCGACCACGTACAGATAACTGCCTCCGAGACCATCGGCATCGAGCACCGGGCCGGCTATTACGAAGAGGCGGGCGTGCTTCGCGACATGTTCCAAAACCACATGCTGCAGCTCCTGTGTCTGACCGCCATGGAACCCCCCGCGGTGTTCATTGCCGACCGGGTGCAGGATGAAAAGGCAAAGGTGCTTCATTCCGTGAGACGATTTCCTCTCGACAGCCTGGGCGATCACCTCGTGATAGGACAGTATGCTCCGGGAAAGATCGGCGGCCGTGCCGTCCCGGGGTACCGGGAGGAAGAGGGGGTCGCGCGAACCTCGGAGACGCCGACGTATGCGGCCATGAAAGTCTTCATCGACAATTGGCGCTGGCAGGGCGTTCCTTTTTACCTGCGCTCGGGCAAGAGGCTCGCGAAGAGGGAAACGGAAATATCCGTTCACTTCAAGGAAGTGCCGCACTCCATGTTTCCCGATTCCGTCAGCGGCCCCATCGACGCGAACACCATCGTCCTGAAGATCCAGCCTGACGAAGGCATGAGCCTTACGTTTCAGACCAAGGAACCCGGAACAAAGGTCTGTTTGAAACCCGTGCAGATGACCTATGCCTATCCCCGCGGGGTATTGCTCGATGCATACGAATGGGTGCTGCTGGACTGCATGCTCGGCGACCACATGCTGTTTATGCGCGAAGACAGCGTGGAACTCGCGTGGTCGGCCCTCACTCCCGTGTTCGACGCGGTGGAATCGGGCAAGCGTGTACCGCTGGCGACCTATGCCGCGGGCTCGAACGGGCCCGATGAGGCCGCCCGCCTCATGGAAAGGGACGGCCGCGTGTGGAGGCCGCTGTGACCGGCGGAACGCGTCCGCAGGTCCGGGTGTTTCCCGATCCTGAAGCCTTGAGCCGCGCCGCGGCTGAATTCTTTGTTGCGCTCTCGAAAAAGACCATTGCTTCCCAGGGCAGATTCATCGTCGCCCTTTCAGGCGGCTCCACTCCCCGTCGTTTGTACACGCTCCTCGGCTCGCTCCCCTATCGAAACGACATCGGCTGGAAGCAGGTGCATGTTTTCTGGGCCGATGAGCGATGTGTTCCCGAATATCATGAGGAAAGCAATTTCAAGCTTGCCGTCGATACGCTCCTTTCCCGCGTCGCCATCCCGCGGGAGAATATTCATCGAATCAGGGGAGAAGACGGACCCGAGCGCGCCGCGGAGGAGTATGAACGGAACATCCGTTCCTTTTTCGGCACGACAGAATTCCCCGTTTTCGACCTCATTCTTCTCGGCGCGGGCGAGGACGGGCATACGGCATCGCTCTTTCCCGGCTCTCCTGCTTTGCGCGAAAGGACGCGCCTTGCCGCAGCCGTGCACCTCGAACCCCCAAAGCCCGGCCGGGTGACCCTTACTCTTCCCGTGCTGAATCACGCCGCGCAGACGCTCTTCCTCGCTTCCGGAAATGCAAAAGCGGGAGTTGTACATGCGGTTCTTGAAAACAGGAACCCGCTCCATTACCCCGCCGGCCTGATACAGCCGGTGCAAGGCGGTGTTAGCTGGTTCGTGGATACGCAAGCCGCCGGTTTATTGACAGCTCAAGGTCATACGTAAGTATGTACTTCCTGAGGGTGCCTGTTCTTCGGTCCGCGGTCCCTGTTTCTTTGTGATTACTCAGGTCAGCTACTTTGCTTTGCGCAAGGCGCGCCGGATAATTAAGGTAATTTCGAGGTTGACCACAAGCCCCATCTTGCATGTTGTCCGTGCGTCGGTTGCCGCGCGCTTCATTGCGCCGGCGCTCCGCAGCAGACCTGTGTAGTTACGTTTATTTTATGCTATGATTAACATATTTGGACCGGAGAGGAGGTGAAACCGGGATGAAAAAGACACTGAGCAGCAAAGCTCTTGTCAAAGAGGCGGCCTACTGGCAGGCGATGAAGCAGCCGGCAAAGCAGAACCCCGGCACGATATGCCGCAAATGAAAAGGCTGAAAGAGCTGAAGTTGCCGGTCGGCAACGAAACCGAAACCGGCAGATATGGCGGTTCCCGCGCATTTTCGAGCTTCACCGCTCCCGCCCTATCTGCCCTTTCTAAAAAAAACTACCGCAACGCTGTCGGCTCGTAGCAGCGGCCATGAGCTATCAGCGGTGAACTTATTTTCCATTCCTATGGCTACTCAGAAAAAACCTTTTGAATTTTTTGTCCAACTGCACCTGACCGAGAACTGCAACCTCCGGTGCGGGCATTGCTATCAAGACGGGCGAAGCGCGGACGAGATGTCCCTTCCCGAGATACAGAAGGCCGTTGCCGAGGCCTCGGACATGATCGAGGCCTGGTCGGAGACCTATCAGATCGCTTTTTCCCCGAGCATGAACATTACCGGCGGCGAGCCGTTCCTGAGACGCGACCTCTTTCAAATTATTGAATACGTCAAGCAGCGCGGGTTCGCCGCGTCTCTTCTTACGAATGGCACCCTCGTGGGCAGGGAGCACGCGAAGAAGCTGGCCGGGCTCGGCGTGGACGGCGTTCAGGTCAGCATCGAAGGGCCGGAGGACGTGCACGACGGCATACGCGGCAGAGGGAGCTTCGAAGCATCGGCAGCCGGAATAGAACAGCTTGTTGACGCGAGCCTCGCGGTTACGCTGAACGTTACCCTCTCCGATCTGAATGCATCTTCGATGAAAAAAATCATTGCCTTCGGCTCTCATAGCGGCGCCCGAAGGATCGGTTTTTCCAGGCTTGTTCCGTGCGGTACGGGAAGCTCCCTCCTGTCCCGGATGTTGACGTCCTCGCAAGTGAAGGACCTGTATACGTCGCTATTGTCGTTTGAGATCAATGGGCTGGAACTCGTGACCGGAGATCCCGTGGCATCGCAGATGAAGGTAAAATCCACTATTGATGCCGGAAACATCGCGCGGAGCGGATGCGCGGCCGGGGTGTCGGGGCTGACCATCCTGCCGGACGGCACGGTCGTTCCTTGCAGGAGGATGCCTGTTTCCCTCGGCAACGTCCGAAGGGACTCGCTCCGGGAGATCTGGGCCTCGTCTCCGGTCCTGGAGGCGCTCAGGGACCGGAACCAATACCGGGGGAAATGCGGGACGTGCAGCCGGTGGGCGCACTGTCGCGGCTGCCGCGCGATCGCCTACGCCTGGTCACGGTCCCGGGGAGAAGACGATTTCCTGGCGGACGACCCGCAGTGTTTCATGACACAACATCATGAAAAGCCGCGCGATCCGGGATGGATGAGAAAATCATTCCGCATCATGAATCCTGAGGCGCGCGGTTGAACCGTGGTTTTACGAGGTATTCATGAAAACGCTCGTTACCGGCGGTACGGGATTCGGCAGCAAGGTCGTCAATCTTCTTGTGAAGAACGGGCACAGCGTGCGCCTCTTTTCTCGTTACGGTTGGATAAAGCAACCAGGTATCTGCCGGCGCAAGAATCGAATTGCCGTTGACAACTTTCCGGTTGTATGCTATCTTAAGAACAAAAATAGTGGTACGCTTAAAATTGTATCCCTCTCGCCGTAGAAGAATATCTACAAAATAAAAAATATACTTCACATCAAGGAGGACCATATGGCAAGCAGAAAGTTTTTATATCTCACAGTGATCGTAGCGCTCGGTTTTTTTGTATTATGGGGGTGCCCCAAGAAGGCCGAAGTGACTTCGGCGCCAGAGACCAAGAAGGAAGCCGCGCCCGCTAAGGAAGAGGCAAAAACCGAAAAGGAGTCGAAGCCCGAGGCAAAGGAAGAGTCCAAGGAGCGCTCCGCGTCGGCGTCGGCAGGCCTGCAGCCGGTCTACTTCGATTTCGACAGGTCGCTCATTCGCGACGACGCAAAGGGAGTGATGAAGGCGAACGCCGACTGGCTCAAGGCAAACCCGAAGGTGACGATCAAGATCGAGGGAAATTGCGACGAACGGGGCACCAAGGAATATAACCAGGCCCTCGGCCAGCGCCGCGCCGCGAGCGCCAAAAAGTATCTCACGGATATGGGCATTTCCGCCAAGCGGATTTCACTCATCAGCTACGGCAAGGAGAAGCAGACCTGCTCCGAAAGCAGCGAAAGCTGCTGGCAGAAAAACCGGAGAGACGATTTTACGGCGGAGTAGGACCGCGCAAGACCTGCAACGGAAAAAGAATCGGGGGACCGGGAAAGAGAACGACGGTTCCCCGCTCTTCGTTTACCCGTGCTGCGATGAATGTTCCTGGAACGCGCCGCAGCCAAAGAGAGAGCAATGACGACCAAACATTTTTTCACGATCACCCTGTTTTTTTCGCTGCTCGCCTGCGCGCCCCAGGCGGAACTGGTAAAGACCAGGTCCGACATGACCGACCTTCGCGAGGACGTGAAGGCGACGAAAGGGCAGGTCCAGGACCTTCAAAAGCGCCTGAACACGCTCGATACGGGCGCCAGGGCCGATCTCCAGAAATCCATTGCGGACTACGGCGTCAAGTCCGACCAGCTCGCCACGGACATCCAGTTGCTCCAGGGAAAGCTCGAAGAGAACAACTTCCGCATTTCCGAGATTGCCCAGAAACTCGACGATAAGAGCGTCAAGATTGCGGAGCTTTCCGCGAGGCTCGAAACACTCGAAGCGCGGTTCAAACCGTTGAGCGGCGGCACCACGACGGCCCCGACGAAACAGGCCGCCCCGAAGACGGTGGAGCCTTCCGAGGTCTACCGCCAGGCAAAAAACGATTTCGACAAGGGAAATTTCGACCTGGCCCTTGCCGGGTTCCAGAGCTATATCTCCCAGTTCCCGAACGCCAGCATGGCGGACAAGGCCCAGTACTGGACCGGCGAATGCTATTATGCCAAGAAAGACTTCAACAAGGCCATCGAGGCCTTTGCAAAGATCATCAAAACCTATCCGAAGAGCGACAAGGCGGCCGGGGCGAAGCTCAAGATCGGCCTTGCCTATCTCAACGAAAAGAATACCGTGAAGGCCAAGGAATATTTGCACAAGGTGGTCAAGGAACACCCCTCTTCCGACGAGGCGGCGCTTGCAAAGGAGAGGTTGAAGAAACTCAATAAATAGGCCATTTCGCGCCGACTTTCCGGCCCCGGCCCCGCTTTTTGGATCCTTGGCCCCATCTTTCCCGTTTTTCTTGATTTCTCCGACTATACAGAAAAATGCCGACAAAGAAAGTTTACATTATTTCCGACGCCACGGGCCAGAGCGGCCTGCACATCCTGAGGGCGGCCATAGTCCAGTTCGAACATGCCCGCATCACCATGACGGTCTTCCACAATATTGATTCAAAGGCCGCTCTCAAAGAAGTCCTCGAGCAGGCCAGGACTGCCAAGGCCCTCATCGCGTTTACCTTTGTTAAAAAAGAGATGCGGGACTATGCCAGCGAGTACTGCCTGAAACACACTATTCTTCATCTTGATATTTTGGGCCCGCAAATAAACACGCTCTCTTCCTATCTGCGGCAGGAGCCGCTCGAAACCCCGACCCTGCTCAGAAAGATCGATGAACGGTATTTTAAACGCATTGATGCGGTAGAATACACGCTTGGACACGACGACGGCAGGGACGCCGCGCGCCTTGATGAAGCGGACATCGTCATTGTCGGCCTCTCGCGGACGTCCAAAACGCCGACTTCTTTCTTCCTGGCCCATGAAGGCTACAAGGTCGCAAATGTACCCATTGTTTCGGGCATCCCCCTGCCTGAAGAGCTCTTCGAAGTCGACCAGCGCAAGATCGTTTGTCTTGTTATGGACCCCGAGGTCCTCCAAAAAGTACGGACGGTGCGTCAAAAACACTCCGGTCTCAAACATAGTTACAGCGACTTCCGGAACGTTTTTCATGAGGTCGAGTACGTCCGGGACCTCCTGAGGAAACACCGGAACTGGAAAGTCATCGATACGACGAACAAATCCATTGAGGAGACCGCGTGGGAAATCGTCCGCCATGTTTTCGGAGGCGAGCACCACGAATACAATTAGTTCGCGCCGAGTCTCCCCTCCTTCTGTAGCAAATCCTGCACTGCGTACAGCAAGTGCTTCATTGTTCGATCCGTCCTGTTTTGAGCATACCTATAACACGTTGATTTTTGCCTGTATTTAAGAAGAACTCGCCTGGCCAGCTTATTGCAGAAATATTTGTGTTTTTCAAAATGTTTGAAGTGTATCGGATTCATATCCCGAAGGGGAGGAAATACCGTGCAAAAGCTGCTGTTTAAAGTTGAGGAACAGTTCTGCGACGAATGCGCCCTTGCCCTGCGAAGGTTTATCGGACACTTGGAGGGGATAGAGTCCATCGACGTCGAGGAGAAAAAAATCGCCGTGATTTTTGATGCCGCAAAGATGTCGCAAGAAGAACTGAGCAGAATCACCAAAGACAGTCTCGAAAAATTGGGACATAACCTTGTCGAGTAGCTGCGCAGGGAGGAAGCGATGAAGGTCACTGATCCCGTCTGCAAGATGACTATTGACGACAAGGATGCAGCGTCGACTTCCGCGTACCAGGGAGCGACGTACTACTTTTGCTCGAAGCCGTGCAAAGAGGATTTCGACAAGGACCCCAAATTGTACCTCGGCGAAAAAGCGCTTACCCCTATTCCAGAAAGCGCTTCGGCATACACTTGTCCAATGCACCCGGAGGTACGCCAGACCGGACCGGGCGTGTGTCCTAAGTGCGGCATGGCGCTTGAACCCGTTGAGCCTACAGCAGCCGCTGTCAAGACCGAATGGACCTGCCCCATGCACCCGGAAATCGTGAGGGACGCTCCGGGAAACTGCCCGATCTGCGGAATGGCGCTTGAGTCGAAAACAATCACTGTCCTGGAGCAAGAGAACCCCGAACTTATCGTCATGGCCAGGCGGTTCAAAATCGGCACTGTTCTTACGATCCCTCTGGTCTATATTGCCATGGGCGGCTATATCCCTGCGATCTCGCCGGATAAGTTCCTCCCCATGGGAATCCTGAAGTGGCTGGAGCTGATCCTCGCAACGCCGGTGGTCCTCTGGGGTGGCTGGCCTTTCTTCGTACGCGGATGGCAGTCGATTGTTACCCGGAACCCCAACATGTTTACCCTGATCGGCCTCGGCATAACTATCGCGTATGTGTACAGTCTCGTTGCTGCGCTTTTGCCGGGCATGTTTCCGGCTGCTTTCCGCGGGGCTCACGGAGAAGTTGGGACCTACTTCGAAGCCGCTGCTGTTATTACAACACTCGTGCTCCTCGGCCAGGTGCTCGAATTGCGGGCCCGGAGCAAAACAGGGGCCGCAATCAAGATGCTGCTCGGCCTGGCGCCGAAGACAGCGCGGCGAGTCAAGGATGGAACGGAAGAGGACGTCCCCCTTGACCAGGTCCAGCCGGGCGATTTTCTTCGTGTTCGTCCCGGAGAGAAAATACCCGTTGACGGCGTGGTCACGGAAGGATCAAGCTCCGTTGACGAATCCATGATCACCGGCGAGCCGATTCCGGTGCTTAAGCAGGCGGGAGAGCGTGTGGTAGGCGCAACGGTGAACGGCACCGGCTCGCTCATCATGCGCGCCGAAAAAGTGGGGGCCGAGACGCTTCTGGCACAGATCGTTCACATGGTGGCGGAAGCGCAGCGGAGCCGCGCGCCGATCCAGAAGCTCGCCGACATCATAGCCGGATACTTTGTCCAAGTCGTGGTCGGCATTGCGATCATCACCTTCGTTGTCTGGGCGTGGATAGGGCCCGAGCCCCGCTTTGTCTATGCTCTCGTGAACGCTGTTGCTGTGCTGATCATCGCCTGCCCCTGCGCATTGGGACTGGCAACTCCCGTGTCCATCATGGTCGCCATGGGCAAGGGAGCCACAGGCGGCGTGCTGTTCAAGAACGCCGAAGCCATAGAGCTGATGAGAAAAGTGGACACCCTCGTCGTGGATAAGACCGGGACCCTTACCATCGGCAAACCGAAGCTCATGAACGTGGTTTCGAATGAAGGTTATAACGAAAAGTCCATACTCCTGTATGCCGCAAGCATCGAGCGCGGGAGCGAACACCCGCTGGCGGCAGCCATCGTGACGGGTGCGCAGGAAAAAGGCATGAGTCCAAAGACGGTCGAGTCCTTCCAGTCCAAGACCGGAAAAGGGGTCACGGGCAAGGTGGACGGCCATGCTGTTGCGCTCGGCAGCCGCGCGCTTCTCGACGAACTGCGGATCGATCTTCGCGGACTCGCGACAAAGGCCGAGAGCCTGCGGAAGGACGGCCAGACAGTGATGTTCATCGCCGTTGATGGAAAAGCAGCAGGACTCCTGGGAGTGGCTGATCCGATAAAGGAAACAACGCTCGAAGCAGTGAAACTTCTTCATGAGGACGGCATTCGTATCGTGATGCTTACGGGAGACAACCGCACGACGGCCGAAGTCGTGGCGCGAAAGCTCGGGCTTGATGATTTAGTCGCGGAGGTCCTGCCGAACCAGAAAGCGGAGGTCGTGAAGCGCCTCCAGGCCGAAGGGCGGTTCGTGGCCATGGCCGGGGACGGCATCAACGACGCGCCGGCCCTTGCCCAGGCGCAGGTTGGCATTGCGATGGGGACCGGCACGGACGTGGCTATGCAGACTGCGGGGGTAACGCTCGTGAAAGGCGATCTTCGCGGCATCCTGCGGGCGCGGCTCCTCTCCCGGGCCACGATGAAAAACATCAAGCAGAACCTGTTCTTCGCCTTTGTGTACAACTCTCTGGGCATCCCCGTTGCTGCGGGAGTACTCTACCCATTCTTCGGCATCCTGCTCAGCCCGATCTTCGCTGCGGCGGCGATGAGCTTCAGTTCCGTGTCCGTGGTGGGCAATGCGCTGAGATTGCGAAGGGCGAAGGTATGAAGAAGGAAAATGACGAATGCCGCAAAAAAACCGATGAAAAGGAGAAATAAAAGATGAGCAAAATTATGCAGACGAGTTGGCTGGTGATCGTATCGTTACTCATGCCGTTTGGGGCTTTAGCTCATGAAGAAAACCATAAAAGTGAGCAGCATCATCACCCGAAATACGCGAAGTTAAAAAATCCCATTACTATGACGGCACAGTCAATAGCACATGGCAAAAAGATTTATGAAAAAAATTGCATGGCCTGTCATGGTGAAGCCGGAAAAGGTGGCATAGGCCCCGGCCTTACGGGTGCTGTTCTTATTCATGGAAACACCGACGGCGAGATATTTCATACTATTTCGTACGGCGTAGCAAAAACAACCATGAAGGGATATAAAAAGGGACTGATGGAAGAAGACAGGTGGCATCTCGTTAATTATCTTAAGAGCCTGAGAAAGAGCGAAACAAGCAAGTAAGACGGCGAGGTCCATTGTGTATGGATGAAACAGAAGAATATTATGCAGCGGTCAAAAGGGTGTTTGCTTTCCTGGCGCCTTTTATACTGCGTTTTTATCTCTTCCTCCACTGTAGTAAATCCTACACTGCATAGAGCAAACGCTCCAATATGTAGAGCCTCTTCCCCCAAATTTTATAGAATACCGTTATTATTCAAATAATTTTTTATGGTTCTTTTTGGCCCGGAGCTTGCATTTCGTTGCAGTATATCGACTATTAACAAGACCAATATACTTGACAAAACTAGAGGAGGGAAATCGCATGAAAAGGTCAGTCGCAGTTGTTCTGGTTCTGCTCATGGCAGCAGGCGTTGTGTACGCAAATGGTTACGAAGTGCAGAAGAAGGCAGGCGAGTACGACGTCACCATCACGTTCGACAAGAACCCGCCGGTGGCGAGCGACAACGCGGTCGCTATCACGATTAAAGACTCATCGGGCAAATACGTCAAGGACGCCCAGGTAAAGGTGGAATACTCCATGCCGGCGATGATGGGCATGCCGCCGATGAATTATAAGACGGACGCGGTGCTCAAGGGCGACGAGTATAATGCCACGCTCGGCCTTTCGATGAGCGGTTCCTGGAACATTGCCGTAAAAATTATCAGGGCTGGAAAAACCACTACGGTGAAACTCACGGTAGACGCAAAGTAGGTGATTTCAATGCGGAATGCGGATTGCGGAATGCGGAATAAAATCCTGGGTCTGTTTTTCCGGCTCGTCGTCGGAGTGGTCCTGTTCATCGTATCGGGCAGGACCGCCGCCGCTGACGAAGCATTGAATCTGCAATCTCTCATCGACGACGCATTGAAGAACAACCGGGAGATCCAGGCCGCTGAGGCGAGATGGAAGGCCGCAACGTACAGGATCGATCAGGCCACGAGCCTGCCCGACCCCCTGGTGTCGTTTGGCTACCAGAACGAAGGCTGGAACAGATACACCTACGGGCAGATGCAGGGGTCGCAGCGGATGTACGGGCTGTCCCAGACGTTTCCCTTCCCGGGAAAACGCTCGCTCCGGGGAGAGGCGGCCTCCAGCGACGCCGGAAGCTTCGAGGCGTCCTATCAGTCCGTGCGGTTTAAAACCATTGCCACGGTCAAGGAGCTCTTTTACGAGTTGTTTCTTGCGTACAAGGATCTCGGCCTTATCAGCGGCAAGACGGCCCTGTTTTCGAGGATAGAAGACGCCGCCCTTGCGCGATATTCATCCGGCCTGACCTCTCAGCAGGAGGTGCTCATGGCGCAAACGGAAAAATACATGCTTCTCGAGAAAGAGACCATGTTGAAACAAAAGATACAGTCCCTGGAGGCGATGCTGAATAACGCGGTGGGCAGGGAGGTGAGCTCGCCGCTGGGCAGGCCGCTTGAGCCGGGTCCCTCCGTATTTACGCACAGCATGGATGAGCTGATGACGATGGCGTATGCAAATTCTCCCGAGCTCCAATCGCGGGAGAAGATGATGGCCTCTTCCAAGACACAGGTGCAGTTGGCGCAAAAGGAATATTACCCCGATTTTACCGTGGCTGCCAACGTTTTTCAAAGGACCGGCGAGTTTCAGGACATGTGGAGCGTGACTGCCACCATAAATATACCGCTTTTCTTTCATAAGAAACAGCAGGCAGTAGCAGAAGCAAAGTCGCTCTCCTATAGCGCGCAAAGCGAACTGGAAGCGACCAAATTAATGCTTTCTTCAAGCATTCGCGATAATTATTCCATGCTTGCCACGACGGAAAAATTAATGGGGTTATATAAGACCGGCCTCATCCCGAAAACATACCAGGATTTTCAATTAGCGCTTTCCGGATACGTATCCGGAAAGACCGAAGCGATAACCGTGATTAACCGGCTGAAGGCCCTTCTCGATTACGAGACCCTGTATTGGGGACAGTTTGTGGAAAGGGAAAAAGCCGTTGCGAGAATAGAAGCAATAACAGGAATAACGGATTTAGGAACGGCGGTGAGAGAGCATGATTAAGAGTACGCTGATACGAGTGAGTGGATTCATCGGCATGGCCTGGTTGATCACGGTGCTGCCCGCGGCGGATTTTTTCGGCAGTGTCGGTGTACACACGGCGATTGCACAGCACGAGGGACATGGAGGCGGAGTGCCGGAGAAGTCAGGGCCTGCTAAAGAGCAGCCGAAGGAACAAAAGGCAACAGAGGAGGCGGCAACGGTAGAGATCCCTCTCGATAAGCAGCAACTGATCGGTGTTAAAACAGCAACGGCCTCGGTTAAAGCCATCCGGAAGACGATCAGGACAGTCGGGCGGATAGAATACGACGAAAAAAAACTTGCCACGATCAATCTGAAATTCGAGGGATGGATTGAGAGGCTGTATGTGGATTACGTCGGCAAACAGGTAAAAAAGGGCGATCCGCTCGCCGAGGTGTACAGCCCCGAGCTCTTTGCAACTCAGCAGGAGTTCATCAACCTCCTCAAATGGAAAACCCAGAGCGGCGAAGTAAAAGACGAGACCATCAATAAAATGCTTACGCGGGACTCGGAAGCCATCGTGGAAGCGGCCAAGCAACGGTTGCGGCTTTGGGACATATCCGACGAGCAGATCAAGTCCATAGCAGAGAGCGGCAAACCCATACGGACGCTTACTCTTTACAGTCCCGTAAACGGCACGGTCCTTCAAAAAACGGCGTTGCAGGGAATGCGGGCCATGCCGGGAGAGAAACTCTTCGATATCGCCGACTTGTCCACGGTCTGGATCATATCCGATATCTATGAGTACGAGCTCCCCATGGTCCATGTAGGAGACAGCGCCAAGATAACCATGAGCTATTTTCCGGGGAAAGAGTTCACCGCCGTAATCGATTATGTGTATCCGGTCATCACCGGAGAGACACGGACCGCGAAGGTGCGTTTCTCCATGCCGAACCCAGGAGGCCGGCTTAAACCGCAGATGTTTACGAATGTGGAAATAAAGGTCAATATGGGCAATCGGCTGGTCATCCCTGAAGATGCAGTCATCGATACGGGCATGCGGCAGCTCGTGTACGTGGACAAAGGGGACGGCTATTTCGAACCCCGGGACGTTGTCGTGGGGCTCAAGTCCGACGGCATGGCGGAGATTGTAAAGGGATTGAAAGCGAAAGAACGGGTTGCCACGGCAGCTACCTTCTTGATCGATTCCGAAGCGAGACTGAAAGGGATCGTAAAATAAAATGCGGATTGCGGAATTCGGAATGCGGATTGAAAATCGCAAGACAGAGAATAGTGAAATGCGAGACAATAATAACAGCATGAAGCATGTTAGTTCCTTATACGATAATATTTTGATGCTGCTTGTTTTTATTCCGGATTCCGCAATCTGCATTCCGCAATGGGGCACACCATGATCGCCAAAATTATCGAATACAGCGCCAGAAACAAGTTCATTGTATTTCTGGGGGTGATCTTCCTCTGCATCTGGGGCTATTTGTCATTGCGGAACACGCCGCTTGACGCCATCCCGGACCTCTCGGACACGCAGGTCATCATTTACACGGAATGGCCGGGCAGAAGCCCGAACCTAATTGAAGACCAGATAACCTACCCGATTACCGCGACCCTGCTCGCTGCGCCGAAGGTCCAGGTGGTCCGCGGCTTTTCCTATCTCGGCAGCTCCTTTATTTACGTCATCTTTGAAGAAGGGACTGATATTTACTGGGCGAGAAGCAGGGTGCTGGAATACCTCCAGGCGGTGAAAAACAAGATACCTGCTGACGTCAATCCCGTTCTCGGTCCCGATGCCACCAGCGTGGGCTGGGGCTTCGAGTACGCCATAACCGACGAAACAGGCCAGAACGATCTTTCACAGCTTCGCTCTGTCCAGGACTACAACATCAAGCTCGCTCTTGAAAGCGTGCCCGGTGTCTCGCAGGTTGCAAGCATCGGAGGCTTCGTCAAACAATACCAGATTATTGTAGACCCGAACCGTCTGGCTGCTTACAACATCCCCATCACCAAGGTGATGGAGGCGGTCAAGAAAAGCAACAGCGACGTGGAAGGAAGGGTCCTGGAATTTTCCGGCGTGGAATACATGATCCGGGGACGGGGCTACATAAGCTCGATCAAGGACATCGAGAACATTGCCGTCTCCGCCAACGGGGCAGGCACGCCCATTTTTTTAAAGGACGTTGCGCGGGTTCAGCTTGGGCCTGAGATACGAAGAGGGCTTGCTGAACTCGACGGCAAAGGCGAAACGGCAGGCGGCATCGTGGTGGTGCGGTTCGGCGAGAACGTTCTGAACGTCATCGACCGGGTGAAGGAAAAGATAAAAACCAGCATCGAGCCGAGCCTTCCGAAAGGCATGAAGATCGTCGTTACCTATGACCGGTCCGATCTCATCCATCGGTCCATCAATACCCTGAAGGAAGAAATCGTCAAGCTCACGATCGCGGTGAGCGTCGTCTGCATCGTGTTTCTGTTTCATATCCCCAGCGCCCTGGTGGTCATCCTGACGCTGCCGGTCGCCATCATCATCTCGTTCATTCTGATGTATTACCTGAACGTTACGTCGAACATCATGAGCCTCTCCGGCATTGCCATTGCCGTCGGCGCCATGGTGGACGCATCCATCATCATGGT
>JBGOTO010000065.1:0-15424 GCA_041476485.1 Nitrospirota bacterium | reverse complement strand
GTTTCCATCCAACCATAAGGGGCAAACGATAGAGAAATGGCAACGCTGATAGATCTGAGGACGTTTTCCGACGCGAGAGGCAATCTGACGGTAATTGAAAAAGTATTGCCGTTTGAAATAAGGCGCATCTTTTATATTTACGGAGTGGACAGCTCGGTTCGCGGCGGACATCGACATCATAAGACGTATCAGGCGGCTATTTGCCTAAAGGGCGGTTGTATCATTTCCAACAACGATGGCGCGAAAAGGGAAACGTTTGTGTTGGATACTCCGGCCAAGTGTCTTTTACTGGAGCCGAAAGATTGGCACCAGATGCATGATTTTACCCCTGATGCGATTCTCATGGTTCTTGCTTCAGAATTCTTTGATCCGAACGATTATATTTATGAGAATTATTCATGATCGAATATGAAAATTTAAAGAAAGTCAATGAGCCCTTTCGGGATGCATTCAGGAGGAGCTTTGAGGCGACGCTGGACAGCGGCTGGTATATTTTGGGCGGCGCTGTCGAGAAGTTTGAGCGGGAGTTTGCATCTTACTGCGGAGTAAAATATTGTATCGGGGTCGCCTCTGGTCTGGACGCGATTCTCTTGTCGTTAAAGGCCTTTGACTTCAAGACCGGGTCCGAAGTCATCGTTCCTTCCAATACCTACATCGCGACAATTCTTGCTGTTGTGAACGCGGGATTAAAGCCCGTTCTGGTTGAGCCCGACATTCAATCTTACAATATTGACCCCGAAAAGATCGAAAAAAAAATAACGGGCAATACCGTTGCAATTATTCCAGTGCATCTGTATGGCAAGCTTTGTGAAATGGGCCCGATCATGGATATCGCGAGGAAGAATAATTTAAAAGTGATCGAGGATTGCGCCCAGGCGCATGGCGCCGGGTACCGGAGCAAAAAAGCCGGGTCGTTCGGACACTGCAACGCTTTCAGCTTTTATCCGACAAAAAATCTCGGCGCTCTCGGTGATGCGGGGGCGGTTCTCACTAATGATGGGGATGCCGCCGCAAAAGTTCGGATGCTCAGAAATTATGGATCACAGAGAAAGTATTATAATGAGGTCGCGGGATACAATTCCCGTCTGGACGCGATCCAGGCGGGGTTTTTATCGGTAAAGCTTAAAAAACTTGACGACATTAATCAGCATAAGCGAAAGCTTGCGAAATTATACCTGAAACATCTGAAAGCTGATTTTATCAAGCCGGCAGTGAATGAGAATTATTTTGATGTGTACCATATTTTCAATATTCGTCATGCCGAAAGGGACAGAGTGAGAGAGTATCTATTCAAAAAAGAGACCCAGACGGAGATCCATTACCCTGTTCCGCCGCATAAACAGAGAGCGATGCAGCATGTTCTCGGTCATGACGGCTATCCGATTTCAGAAGAGATTCATGCGACCACTTTGAGCCTCCCTATTTCTTTTTGCCATACCGAGGATGATGTTGCAAAGGTAATAGAAACGGTGAACAAATTTTAAGGGTGATTACTCAGGCCAGCTGCTTCGCTTTGCGCAAGGCGCGCCGGATAATTAAGGGAATTTCGAGGTCGACCACAAGCCCCACAGTGCCTGCTGTCCGTGCATCGGTCGCCGCGCGCTTTATTGCGCTGCGCTCCGCAGCAGACCCGAGTAGTTACTTTTAAGGAAGAAAAAGGACGTTCAGCATGAAATATTTCGCCGTATCCCATGACCGTGAAATAAAGGCAAAAAAAATCGAGGCGGTATTATGCGATTTTCTCGGCGAGAAGAAGGTCGCAAAGAAAAAAATATTGGATTTAGGGTGTGGAAGTGGGCACATTGCAGAGTATTTTTCCCATGCCAATGACGTGACTGCGGCCGACGTGGCAGATCAGACAACGATAAAGAAAGACGCGATAACGTTCAAGAAAATAGACACAGCGGTATTGCCCTTCGCGGATGATTATTTCGATATCGTGATATACAATCATATCATTTGCTGCGTGGCCGATCAGTACGGGCAATTGAAGGAAATTAACCGGGTGCTGAAAAAAAACGGCATTTGCTATTTTGCGACGGTAAACAGGTACTTCCCCCTAGAAGGAGTTACCAAGCTGCCGCTGCTGCACTATTTGCCCAATCGTATTTTTCGCAGCATATACAAAAGACTCAGAAAGACCGATGAGGATTTATTTCTGCTGGGATATCATAAGACAATCAAGCTTGTCAGGAGCGCCGGATTTTCGTACCGGGAATATACGGCGGAAATCATCAAGGACCCGGAGAAATATCATAGCGAGTATCGGGCGCCCTTTAATCTCCCTGTACCCGCCTGCTTGTCGCCCACCGTTATTTTTATCCTGAGGAAATAAGGGCATGAAATATAAAAAAATTATACGATGCGCGCTGTCGCTTCTTGCCCTCTTCGCGGTTTCCTTTTATTTCATCAGGGAGTTTCAAAAGAACTGGATGAGTATCCATGCGTTCGCTTTGAACCTAGACTGGCGTTTCGTAATGCTGTCGTTTGCCGCCATTGTCGTTACGTACCTTCTTGCCACCTATGGCTGGTTTCTCACGATGAATGCTTTGTCTGATCATAAAATAACTTTTCCTGAAAGCGTCGCCGCGGTAAACACCAGTAATCTCACGAAATACATTCCCGGCAAGGTGTGGTCTTACGCGCTCCAGATGTATTGGCTTGCTGATGCGGGATTTTCAAAATCGCTGATCTTGTATGTAAATCTCGTCAACCTGTACGTCGCTCTTGTCACTGCAACGATCTTGGGCCTGAGTTGCCTGGTTTTTTCTTCGGGGAAATTTC
Organism: Nitrospirota bacterium; assembly: GCA_041476485.1. Lineage (GTDB taxonomy): Bacteria > Nitrospirota > UBA9217 > UBA9217 > UBA9217 > JBAZLV01. Next base: position 12,640 of record JBGOTO010000065.1, on the reverse strand, counting down.
CCGGCCCGCTTCCTCCCGCTCTCTTGGCGGCGCTCATAGTGTTCGATCTTTGGTTCGTCAAATTTCATGCGATTGCCTTCAAGAGGTTCATATCGGTGCTCAATAGAATATTTAAACGGGAGATAGGATATTATGAAACACCGACGGGGTTGCTGCTTTATCTCCACCTCATTAATTTTACAGCCGCTTTTTTCTTCGGTTTAGGCGCATATCTTCTCTGTTTCGGTATCGGATTTGCCGTTGATCCCGGCAATATATTGCTCATAATGGCATCCATGATGATTGCCGATGTAATAGGTTTCATCGCTGTTATCGTGCCCGGAGGGTTGGGAGTGAGGGAAAGCGCGATGTACCTACTGCTCAACGGCGTTTCAATTTCCATATTAGCGCTGATTCTTCCCGTAGCGACCCGGATCGTGAGTATGATCGTCGATATATTTCTTGGGTCCATGGGCTTCTTCTTGCTTCGGTATTACATTTCGGCCAAAAAAGCGGAAAAAACAGAGTGAGAGGGATTATCGGCGAACAGATGAAAAAGCACGTCCGTAAATATTATGTAGCGAGCGCGGTTTCATTGATAACCTTGGCGGTTTATTTTTCCGTTCTTCAAAATGATTTCGTGACCTGGGATGATAACGAATATGTGCTTGAAAACCCGTTTATCCGCTCATTTGATGTGGTTTTTTTTAAAAGGGCCTTTTTGGGTTTTTTTGCGCACAACTGGCACCCCCTCACCTGGATATCCCATGCCGTCGATTACGCCGTCTGGGGCCTGAATCCCCTGGGCCATCACTTGACCAGCATCGTCCTGCACGCGCTGAATGCGTTCCTGGTGGTTTTTCTTGTAACCAGGCTGATCGAGGCATTCAAAGAGAGAATGACACAGGGCAGTCCGGTTCCATTCCTGAATGAGCGGGGCATGCTGATCGCGGCGGGGACAACGGGCCTCTTGTTCGGTCTTCATCCCCTGCATGTGGAATCAGTGGCCTGGGTCGCGGAACGGAAAGATTTGCTCTGCGCGCTGTTCTTTTTGCTCAGCATCATCTCGTATACGAAGTATGTTGGAAGTCAGAAGTCAGAAGACAGAAGACAGAAGTCAGACGAGAGCAATCCGCAATCCGCAATCCGCAATGCGAAACGGAACGGCTTCACCCTCCTTTTCTTCATCCTTGCCCTGCTGAGCAAGCCGATGGCGGTCACCCTGCCTGTTGTCCTTTTGATCCTGGACTGGCATCCGTTCAACCGAATATGGTCCGTTAAAACATTCCGGACGGCCATGGTCGAGAAAGTCCCGTTTTTTGCGTTGAGTCTTGCTTCGTCCATCGTGACCATTCTGGCGCAAGGAGCGAGCGGCGCTATACAATCGACGGGATACTCGCCATTGTCAACACGATTGTTCGTTGCGTCCACGGCGCTCATGGCATATCTCGGTAAGATGCTGCTGCCCCTGACGTTAGTACCCTACTATCCCTATCCGGAAAGCGGGCCGCTCGTATCCCTTGAGCATATCGCGTCGATTGTTCTTGTGGCCGGCGTTACGGCAGTCTGCGTGATCGTTGCAAAAAAACAGAAATTATGGCTATCAGCCTGGGGCTATTATGCCGTGACCCTGCTCCCCGTGATCGGCATCGTTCAGGTAGGGCTGCAAGCCATGGCGGATAGGTATACTTATTTGCCGAGTCTCGGGCCGTTTCTTGTTGCGGGACTGGGAGCGGCCTGGGTTTGGAACAAAGCGCATACGCTCAAGAAGCCGGGTCCGCCGCTCAAGCTGCTCGGCGTCGCGGCAGCCTGCATCGTCCTGCTCTTATCCTATGCAACCGTTAAACAGACGGGCGTCTGGAAAAACGGCATTGTCCTGTGGAGCTCTGTTATCGAAAAATATCCCACTGTCCGTTTTGCCTATAACAACCGGGGGATGGCCTATGACAAAATGGGGCTGTTCGATAGGGCAATCAAGGACTTCGACACGGCAATTGCGCTGGACCCCCGTGATAGCGAGGCATATTCGAATCGCGGCATGCTGTTTGGGAAAACGGGCCAATTCGACAGGGCGATCGAAGACCTGGAAAAAGCCATTGCCTTGAATCCCTCTCCTGCCGCTGTTTATAATTCTCGTAATACCCTGGGGGCCGTATATGCCGAGGCGGGCCTGGTCGATAAAGCGTTCGAGCAGTTTAATAAGGCAATCCTCTTAAATCAAGGGCAGGCCATGGCGTATAATAATCGCGGCCTTCTCTTTGTAATGACAGGCGATAAAGAACACGCTGCTTTGGATTATCGGAAAGCATGTGATTTGGGCGATGACAATGGGTGTAACGCTTTGCATGAGTTGATGCGGGGCGGCGTGCATTCCCCGTAATGTTATTGGCAAACGAGGAGAGCGCAGGCGTGTTGTGCCGTGCGCTTCGAGATTCGGGAGGTTGAAGGTGAAAAGAACATCGAACGTTACATACTATCTTGCGGCATCAGTCGCCCTTATGACGCTGCTCGTCTATCTCCCGGCCCTTCAAAATAATTTTGTTGAGTGGGACGACGGTGATTATGCAAGCGCGAACCCTCACATCCGTTCATTGGACGGAGCATTCATAAAATGGGCCTTTTTACAATTCTTCGCAAGCAACTGGCACCCCCTTACCTGGGTGTCCCACGCCCTGGATTACGCCGTCTGGGGCCTGGACCCTTTCGGCCATCACCTGACGAGCATCGTCCTGCACGCGCTGAATGCGTTCCTGGTGGTATTTCTCGTGATAAAGCTTCTCGATGCTTTCAAAGAAAGAACAACACCGAGCGATCCGGTTCCGTTCCTGAATGAGCGGGGCATGCTGATCGCGGCGGGGACAACGGGCCTGTTGTTCGGTCTTCATCCCCTGCATGTGGAGTCCGTGGCCTGGGTCGCGGAACGAAAAGACCTTCTGTGCGCCCTGTTCTTTTTGCTCAGCATCATCTCGTATACGAAATATGTTGGAAGTCAGAAGTCAGAAGACAGAAGACAGAAGTCAGAGGAGAGCAATCCGCAATCCGCAATCCGAAATCCGAAATGGAACGGCTTCACCTTCCTTTTCTTCGTCCTTGCCCTGCTGAGCAAGCCGATGGCGGTCACCCTGCCCGTTGTCCTTTTGATCCTGGATTGGCATCCGTTCGGGAGAATCCATTCCCGCAAGACATTTCTGACCGCCTGTATCGAGAAACTCCCTTTCTTTTTATTGAGCCTTGCTTCGTCCCTCGTGACGGTCCTGGCGCAAAGAGCGGGCGGGGCGCTTTCGTCGGTCGCGTTCACGCCGTTGCCGACACGACTGCTGGTAGCGGCCGAAGCTCTCATTGCCTATTTAGGTAAGATGGTATGGCCCCTGAATTTGGTCCCTTTTTATCCCTATCCGGAGACTGCATCATTCGCATCGTGGGAGTATTTTGTTCCTGTTGCGCTCACGGCCGGCATTACGACGGCTTGCATTGTGTATGCTCAAAAGCGGAAAGTGTGGCTGACCGCTTGGGGGTATTATTGTGCGACGCTTATCCCCGTCCTCGGCATCGTCCAGGTAGGGGGGCAATCCATGGCGGACCGATATACCTATTTGCCGGGTCTTGGGCCATTTTTCGTCATGGGTTTAGGAACAGCCTGGCTTTGGGACAAAGCGCATGCGCTCAAGAAACCGGGTCCGCCGGTCAAGCTGCTCGGTGTTATGGCGGCCTGTCTCGTCCTGCTCTTATCCTATGCAACGATTGAACAGACAGGCATATGGAAAAACAGTCTGTCCTTGTGGACCTATGTGATCTCAAAGGAGCCCGAGGTCTCCCTTGCCTATAATAACCGGGGCCTGACTTATGACGAAATGGGGCGGCTTGACAAGGCGATAGAAGACTTTGACAGGGCAATCGCGCTGGACCCCTCTGATCATAAGGCATATACGAATCGAGGCATGGTATTCGGAAAAACCGGGCGGTTCGACAAGGCGATCGAGGACTTCGAAAAGGCAATAGCCCTGAAGCCGTCCGATCCCGAGGCGTATAATAATTTGGGAATTATCTATGCCAAGGCCGGGCTTGTGGATAAGGCCTTCGAGCAGTTTAACAAGGCGGTCCGCGTAAAGCAAGACCAGGCCATGGCGTACTATAATCGCGGGCTTCTCTATTTCAGAACAGGCAGTAAAGAGCGCGCTGCTTTGGATTTTCAGAAAGCCTGTGCTTTGGGAAACGACGAGGCATGTAAGGCATTGCAGTAGTGATTCCTCAGGTCAGCTGCTTCGCTTTGCGCAAGGCGCGCCGGAGAATTAAGGGAATTTCGAAGTTGACCGCAAGCCCCGCCTTGCTTGATGTCCGCGCATCGGTCGCCGCGCGCTTCATTGCGCCTGCGCTTCGCAGCAGACCTGAGGAGTTACTTGCAGTAATCCGCAAAACCGCAAATGACTGTCCCCTCTCAAGACTATCCACGGTGAAAACGCAAGCATGGTGAAATAACCAGGTTTAATATGGTTATTTCACCGAAGCCCACTAATGCCTTTTACCACCACTTTGTAACAAGTTGTTTTTTTTAAATAATTTATTATGAAAAGTTGGTATCTCTATTGCATATACAAGGTATGAAAGCAGTTAAGTTTCTCCTAAAGGGTCTTATTATGAAGCAGAAACTAATACGAAATACGGTGATTTTCTTCGCGGCTCTTGCCCTGATGCCCACGGGCGTTGTTTGCGGCGCGGAGGAAAAAATTTCCGCTTCCTATCTTTACACCTTGTCGAACTTCTCAGGCATTCTTCCCGTATCGTGGGTGGACATTTCCGTTGACGAAGCTCGCAATGAGGTCTATGTCCTCCCCGGGCAGGCAATCAAAATATTCAACGAAAACGGCATGGAGGTCTACAGCTTCAACGAGGCGGGGGATGTCGCCGGCGTCACGGACGTTGCCGTGGACGATGAAGGGAACATCATTCTTCTCTCAAGCGCCTCCAAGGGAATCGTCCGCTGCAACTATCGCGGAGAGCCGAGCTCACAGATAGTGCTGAAGAACCTGCCACCGGAATTCTCCGGCTTTTTCCCCAACCGCGTGTTCTTTAGGAAAGGCTCCTTCTATTTTGCATCGTTGAGCTCCATGCAGGTGGTCGTGACGGACCGCACCGGACTTTTCAGGGACGGATATGATATCGCGGCGCTCATCAAGCTCAACCCGGCAGAGCGCAAGGACGCCGATATCGTGGGTTTCAGCGTGGACAAGGATGGAAATATTCTGTTCACTCTGCCGGCCATGGCCAAAGCCTATGTCCTGTCCCCGGACAAGCAGGAAAGGTCCTTCGGCGCGGTTGGGAGCACGCCGGGCAAGTTCGGGGTAGCGGCGGGGATCACAGCCGACGCTTCGGGAAAATTCATCCTTGTGGCCGATACGCTCAGGTGCGTCGTGATGATTTTCGACAAAGAGTTCAGATTCCAGACGGAATTCGGTTTTCGCGGTTTGCGGCCCGAGAACCTCGTAGGGCCGATGGGACTTGCCATAGACAGCAAGAACAAGCTGTATGTGGCCCAGCTCAGGAACAGGGGCGTGAGCGTTTATCAGCTCACCCCGGGCAACTGAAGCTGAAAATACGGGTAAGGGAGGTGACGCCGTTCTCGCGGGCGCGGGAATACCACGGGACCCGGTTGTAGCAGTAAGCGGAGTAAGTTAAATACGGTATTGTTAAGAATGTCGGCTTTGCCGACAAAATCCAAGGAGGACTGTAAAATGAAGTTGCTCAAAGTAAGCTTTATAATCGCGGTTGCCGTCATGGCAATCATCGGGATCAGCGCCCCGAGCTATGCGTTCCACGACGGCGGCGTCGCGACATGCGAATCCTGCCACACCATGCACAACTCGTATCAGCAGGGAGCGATGTCGGGACAGAAAAGCACCACGGTCGGCGCTTACGGCACGGGCAATCCCGCAGGCAGCGCCATATTCCTGTTGAGAGGCACTGACCAGAGCTCCACCTGCCTGAACTGCCACGAAGGTCCCACGCTTTCCAGCTACCATGTCAGCACGCCTCTCGCCAGCCTGGTCAACAGCGCGCCTGTGAACAGGGGCCCCGGCGGAGACTTCGGCTGGCTCCGGGTCGCCACCACGACGAGCACGAGCTCGCCTATTGACAGACACGGCCACAACATCGTTGCCGCCGATTTCGGTTACACGGCCGACGCCAAGAACCTCACGGCGCCGAGCGGCATCCCCGGCACCGGTTTTGACGCAACGCAGCTTTCCTGCATCAGCTGCCACAATCCTCATAACAGCCTGAGAAGGATCGACCAAAACGGCACCCAGGTGACCACCGGCGCGCCGATCGTCGCTTCCGGTTCGTACGCTGACAGCCCCGTGGCCACCAGCACTGCCGCGGTCGGCGTCTACCGGTTCCTGCGCGGCGCCAACGCAGCGCCCAAGTCATATAACTTTAACTTCTTGGTCACCGCGCCGGATGCCGTTGCGCCTAAGAGCTATAACAGGACTGAAGCCGTATCCGATACGGTGGTGGCCTATGGACAGGGTATGTCCCAGTGGTGCGGAAACTGCCACGGCACTTTCTATGACACGGCTTACAGCTCCGGCAACAACGGACACGGCCATCCGACGAATGTGACTCTTAATCAGGACAGTATCATGACCAATTACAATAGCTATGTGAAGACCGGAGATATGTCCAGTGGCGGCAGAGGAGCAGGGTTCTCGTCGCTGGTCCCGGTTGAGCTTCAGCGGGCGGGCGGGGTTGATTATAACGCCCTCATGACCTTCGCCACGAACACTGCCGGGAACTATCCGGTCACTGCCAACGCCGGGGTGATGTGCCTTTCCTGCCACCGCGCTCATGCGTCCGGCTTCGAGAGCATGACCAGGTTCTACGTCAAGGGCACCATCACGGACACTGCCGGTCAATACACGCTCGCCAGCGGCCAGACCACGACCCTTCAGGTCCAGGCTGCGTATTACGACAGAGCGAACACGGTATTCGCCACCTATCAGCGCACGCTTTGCAACAAGTGCCACGCAAAAGACTAATCTTTCAATTCAGCATGTTTCATAGATCCGTTCGCGGAGGGCCGGCAGGACCGGTCCTCCGCTTCCTTGTTTTCTCATCGCAATCAACACGAATACGGAAAGGCGGCGGCATGAAAAGACGCATGGCTTTCTTCGTCGGCATTGCACCAATATTTATCGCAATCATCATCATTCTTTCCCTCCAGGGCACTGCCTTTGCCTTCCACGACGGCGGCGTCGGCGGCTGCGAAAGCTGCCACACCATGCACAACTCTTTTGAATCGCAAGGGATGATCTCTGAAGGAGGTCCCGGAAATCCCAACAGCAGCCACAACTATCTGTTACAGAGCGCCGATGCGGGCTCGACCTGCCTGCACTGTCATGCGTCCAACAGCCCTACCCCGGACCAATACCACATCGCAACCTATCCCGCTGTCCAGGCCGGTATTCCGCCGACCCAGTTGACCCCCGGCGGAGACTTCGGGTGGCTTCAGAAGGAATATACCTGGCAGGCAACGGAGAATGCGGCCCAGCAGTTCAGCCGCGGCGAGCGCCACGGCCACAACATCATCGCCGCGGATTTCGGGTTCGTCCAGGACAGCACTCAGCTTACCGCTCCGGGGGGAAGTTATCCGGCCGACAAGCTCTCGTGCATCAGTTGCCACGATCCTCACGGCAGGTGGCGCGTCACGAACGGCGTGACCGGCGCCATCGCTGTTTCCAAGGTGGGCGCGAGCGTTTTGCCCACGATAAGCTCCGGCTCGTACGGCGACCTGCCGACCGCCACGGGAGCGGTGGGTGTGTACAGGCTGCTTGGAGGGAAAGGGTATTACCCGAAGTCCGTGGGGAACGCCTATACCTTCAGCTATGAAGCCTTCATGGCCGTCGCGCCGACGGTCTACAACCGGTCGGAGACGGTCTCGGACACCCGGGTGGCCTACGGTAAGGACGTGAGCCTGTGGTGCGCGAACTGCCACGAACAGATCCACAGCGCTTTCAGCGGAGGGCACCCTTCGGGCCAGACGCTGGGCCCCGCCGGCTACGATCAAAATTACAACGTCTATGTGAAAACAGGCAATATAACGGGAAACGCGAGCACGGCCTTCACCTCCATGGTGCCGTTCCAGACCGACAACGCCGTGAACCTCACCACTCTCAAAAACGCGACCACATCCAAAGCGGGGCCGGTCTATAACGATAAAGTCATGTGCCTTACCTGCCACCGGGCCCATGCCTCCGGTTGGGACAGCGGCACGCGGTGGAACGTGAACAGCACGTTCCTGACCGTGGCGGGCGCATATCCCGGCACCGATGCGCCCGGTCCGGGCTCGAACGCCGACTATGCCATGGGCAGGACCCAGGCCGAGATTCAGGCGACTTTCTACGGCAGGCCCGCAAGTGTATACGCCACCTATCAGCGGTCCCTCTGCAACAAGTGCCACGTGCAAGACTGATGTTTTCGTGGCTGCTATTTAATGAGGGGCCGGCATATGCCGACCCCTTTTTTTTAACTTTAAAGATAGTAAGACGCATGTTGTATGCAGCGTCAGTCGCGCCAAGTTAAGACCATCAATTATATTGCTTTTTTACAATTTTTGGCATAATATGGCATTCAATACAACTAAAGCAGGCGAACGGTATTTTATCGGGGCGCGGCGATATTTTCAGGGGGCAGACATCATTCTGTCCGCCGGAGCACGGTATGCCGCACGAGCGCCTGCGGAGCATTGAGAATCCGGAAGTACGGACATGCCGTGGGGTCGTCGGCATGCCGGCATCAACAGCAGGGACGAAATGAAAATCCTGATAACCGTATTGATGGGCCTGATATCGGCGGTTTTTATCATCGGCGTGGAAGGCGAGTCGGTTGCTTTTCACGATGGAGGCGTTGGTCCCTGCGAAGGCTGCCACACCATGCACAACTCATATCAGGGCGCCCCGATCAACAGCAAGCCCGCGCCGCAGGCTTATCTTCTAAGGGAGTCGGACCCCAGCTCCATGTGTCTCTACTGCCACCAGCATGCGGGCGACATCGGTCCCACCACGTATCATATCAGCACGCCCGACGCCGAACTCCTGCCCGGGAACCCGCCGAAGCAGCTTACGCCCGGCGGGGATTTCGGATGGATCAAGAAGACGTTTTCCTGGATTCCTGCCAGCGGCCAGCCGGCGAAGTACAGTTTTGGAGACCGGCACGGCCACAATATTACGGCCGCGGACTTTCTTTACAACGCGGACGGCACGTATACGGCGGCCCCCGGCGGGTCCTATCCGGCGGCCGGTTTTTCCTGCACGAGCTGTCACGATCCTCACGGAAAATACCGGAGGAACGCCGACGGCTCGATCACCACGACCGGGAAACCGATAAAAAGGTCCGGCTCCTTTGCCTCGAGCCCCGATCCCGACGGCATGACGACGGTGGGCGTGTACCGGCTGCTGGGCGGGAAGAACTATCAGCCCAAGTCCCTGACCGGAGGTTATGCTTTCGTGTACGACCCGCCGATAGCCGTGGCGCCGGACGGGCCCAACAGGTCCGAGGACGCGACGCAAACCCGCGTGGCGTACGGGTCGGGCATGTCCGAGTGGTGCAGGAATTGCCACCCCAACATGCATACGCCCGCGTATCCCGGAAGCACGAACCTGCTCCACGCCTCCGGAAACAATGCAAAGCTCGGCGTGACCAGGATGAACAACTACTATAAATATATAAATACCGGCACGATCCTGTCGTCGCCGTCCACCACGCCCTATCTCTCGCTCGTGCCTTTTGAAGAGGGGACCACGGATTACGCCGCGCTGAAGGCCCATGCAAAGACCGATGATTCCTATCTTGACGGTCCGAACAGCTCGGCGAACGTGATGTGCCTCTCGTGCCACCGCGCCCATGCGTCGGGGTGGGACGGGATCATGAGGTGGAACGCCGAGACGGCCTTCATCGTATCGAGCGGGTTTTATTCCCAGCAGGGCCAGGCGTACCAGCCCTACGGGCAGGGACGAATGGAAACAGAGGCCTTGCGGGCGTACTATAATAAACCGGCGTCCGCGTTCGGTCTGACCCAGGACACGCTTTGCAATAAATGCCACATCGGGGACTACTCGCCATGATACGCGAACGCCGTTTACCATGCCGGCTTCTGCCGGCGGCCCTCGTAATCGCTGCGCTCTCTTTGCCGCTGTTGTGCGGCTGTGCTCCGCTCCCGTCCGTGGTAAAACCGGCGCTTCAGGACGAGGGCGAGGTCTTCGTGTATCTCCAGCCTTTTCCCAAGGATGCGGAGAAGCTCGGCTTCGCCGTTGATCGTCTTTCCGCGGTGAGGAGCGACGGCGGGGAATTTCCTCTCGCAATCTCCGTTGGTGAGTTTAGCCCCGGCTCGGTGCGACGGCAGCGGCTGCTCGCCTCCGGACGGGTGCCCCCGGGACGGTACGTCGGCCTGTCTTTGACGATCAAAAAAGCCGCGTTGAAGGGCGACACGGGATCGGTCTCGCTTCTTGCGCCCCAGGGACCGGTGAAGACGGACTTCCCCTTCGAGGTCCTGAAGAAGCAGGCCCTTGTTCTGGCGATGGCTTTGCGATACCCGGAATCCGTGCAGAGCGGTCTGCGTTTCAGCCCGGTTTTCTCCGTCTCCGTTCCTTCCCGGCCCGTGGCGGGACTGACGGGCTATGTCGCAAACCGGAATGACGACAGTATCATGGTTTTTGATAAAAAGTCCGGAGAAATCGCGGCGGTCATGACCACGGGCAGGGGCCCGGCGGCGATCGCGCTCGATCAGAAGGCCGGCAGGGCCTATGCGGCCCTTTCGGGCGAGGACGCCATTGAGGTGCTCGACGTAACGGCGGGGAGGGCCATCAACCATATTCATCTGAATGCCGGCGACGGTCCGCGCGAACTTGCCCTGACCCCCGACGGCAAAACGCTCCTGGTCGTGAACGTCTCCTCCCGCACGCTCAGCGTCCTCGACCCCCGCGCTCTCGTCGAACTCGGCAGGGTCCCGGTGGGAGAGGGGCCCCGCTCAGTTCTGGTGGACCGCGCGGGGAGAAGGGCCTACATATTCAATGAGCTGTCGAATACCATCACGGTCGTCGACATCGCGAACCGGGCGACGGTCGTCACGCTCTCGACCGACGTCGGCCCGATACGGGGGCAGTTCAATGCCAAAGGCGACAAGCTGTACGTGATTGTCGGGCGGAGTCCGTATCTCACGGTCCTCGATCCCGTCTCTCTCTCGATCGTGCGGAAGGTGTTTGTGGGTCCGGGGCTGAGCTCCATCAAGGTGGACACCGCGACCGACATGCTCTACGTAGGCAGGAAGCAGGACGTCGTGGTGGAGATGTATGACCCCTTTTCCCTGCTCCCCGGGGCGTACATCCAGGCAATGAGCGGCGTGGAGTATATGACCATCGACGGCGAGGAAAACAGCCTGTACCTGGTGAGCCCGGAAACGAAGATGTTTATGACCATCAATCTCATCAGCAAAAAAATATTGACCCAAACCGACGCCGGCGAAGACCCGGCCTGGGTGACCATGATGGGAGAGAGATAGACGGTGGGCCGGGGCGCGGACAGGACGGTTTTTTTTTTATGGTTGTTGGCGGCGGCAATGTTTTATTGCGCGCGGGGGACGGCAATGGCTGAAGGCATCACCGGGGCCGTGGAAGTGATCGAGAGCAGCACCAATTCCAAAGCGACGGACGCCACCGGCCAGTCCACGAGCTCGAAAACAAACACGTTCTTTCAGCGATACCAGATGTTTTATGCCGACACGCTTTTCCCTTACGTCAACCTGAGGGCCGGCGGCAGCTTCGATAAAACCCTCACCGTGACGAAAGACCAGTCCGGGGAAACGCGATCAACGGACACGAACTACATGCCGTCAATCGACCTGACGCTCAATAATCCCTTTGTTTCCTCGGGCGCGGGCTACCGGAAGCGCGAGGAAAAAGTGGAAACGTCGGGCGGAACGCCGGCGACGAACATCATGGAAAGCAAGAACGCGTTTCTGGGGTTGAGGCCCGAGGGACTCCCCACGCTCGATATGCAGGTCACGAGAATGCACATATACGACAAGATGCATGAATCGTCGGACACGGAGAACGATTCGTTCTCCGGGGCCACCCGGTACACTCCCGTGAAAAATCTGGACCTCGCCTACAGCTTCACCTCGAACGACAGCAACAACCGGATAATCGGCGTGGAACTCGATGCCGTGACGCAGAACGAGCGGGCGGCTTACACCACCCGGTTCCTCGATAACCGGGTCGTCTTCTCGGCCAACTACAACGGCACCCAGTCTACGCAGGAGACGCAAAGCGGGGGGACCGGGAACGTGAATTTTCAGCTGTTTCCTTTTAGCGGCCTTTCGGACATAAGCGACACGCCCACTATCGAGGTGCTCAGTCCGAATCCGGCCCTGATAGACGGCAATCTGACGGCAACCGGCGGCGTCAACATCGGGCAGATCGTGTTCCCGGATACGAGACGTCGGAACATCGGGCTCGATTTCGTGAACGCTACCGAGGTGAACACCCTCGACGTGTTTGTGGACCAGTCCATGCCTGCCGGCTTCGCCACCACGAATTTTGCCTGGGACATCTATATAAGCTCGGATAATCAGACCTGGACCCTGCAGCAGCTGAACGCCACGGCGACGTTCGAC
>JBGOTO010000064.1:0-15498 GCA_041476485.1 Nitrospirota bacterium | reverse complement strand
GTCGCCGTCGTGGACGGCCCTCACGAACTGCTCGGCGGTCCGGCCGTTCCTGCCGCCGGCGCCGAGCGCCCACCGGACCGCCAGCTGGTCAAGCTTGTCCTTGTCCATGCGAACGCCGTACTTCGCGGCATAGGAGGCGACGATTTCGAGATAGGTGTCCTGGGAAAAGTGATAGAACCCCAGCCGCAGCCCGAAGCGGTCCACGAGCGAGACTTTTTCCTCGATAGTATCGGAAGGCCGGATATCATCGCTGTCATTGTCCGAGAACTTCGTCGGGATGAGATGCTTCCGGTTCGACGTAGCGTAGAACAGCACATTTTCCGGGATTTCTTCCAGGCCGCCGTCCATAATCGTTTTCATCTCCTGATAATCGGTTTGGTTCTCCGCGAAGGACAGGTCATCGATGAAAAGGAGAAAGCGGTACGGCTTGCTTCGCGCGAGAAGACCGTACATTTCCTGCACGGTAAGAATATCGTGCTTGTAAACCTGGATCATCCGGAGAGGCGTGTCTTGAAAGACCGTAAGGAGGGATTTGATGAGCGACGACTTGCCCGTGCCGCGTTCCCCCCAGAGCAGCACGTTATTCGCCTTCCTGCCGTCCAGGAACGTTTTCGTGTTACGGACCAGCTGTTGTTTGATGGGTTCTATGCCGATGAGGTCGTCCTGCTCCACACGGACCGGCCGTTCGATCGGCTTCAGCCTCTTCGGCCCACCATCCCAGAGAAAGGCCTGATGGTTTTTGAAGTCCGCCTCTTCCGGCCCGCCGTCAACGTAGCGGTCAAGCAGTCTGTCGAGTTTGGATAAGAGATGTCGGAGCTTCGGCTTTTCCATCATTCTTAAGGTGAAGAGAAAAAAGGATACTATGCCCCTCGTGCCCTCTGATCGTTCTTTTATCGTAACTACTCAGGTCTGCTGCAGAGCACAAGCGCAATAAAGCGCGCTGCAATCGACGCACGGACATCAAGCGAGGTAAGGTTTGTGGTCAACTCCGAAATTTCCTTAATGATCCGGCGCGCCTTGCGCAAAGCGAAGCAGCTGGCCTGAGTAGTTACCTTTTATCTTTATTTTCCCTTCGTCTTCACCGGCTCATACGTGCAAAAGGGCTCGGCCGCCAGGTAATCTCCGGAGATTGCGAATGCCCGGGCGCGGCACCCGCCGCAGACTTTACGGTACTCGCAGATACCGCACTTGCCGTGGTAATGGTCAAGGTCACGCATTTCTTGAAAGAGCTGCGAGGTGTTCCAGATTTTCGAGAAGGGCTCTTTTTTGACGTCGCCGGCCTCTTCTTCGAGGAACCCGCAGATCTGTACCTTGCCCACGTGGGATATGAAGGCGAAGCTCTGGCCGCCCATGCAGCCCTTGGTCATGGCGTCGAAGCCGTGGGTCTCGGGCGTGACGGTCTTGCCCTTTGCCTTCTCGCCCTGCCGGAAGATGCGGTAATAATGGGGCGCGCAGGTGGGCTTGAACTGGATCGGCGCTTTATCGCGCATTTCATAGAACCACTTGAGCGTACTCTCGTACTCCTCGGGCGGGATCTCCTGGTCCGCGAGGTCTTTGCCGCGGCCGGTCGGAACGAGCAGGAACGGATGGTACGCCACCGCGCCCAGCTTGATCACCATCTCGAGGAGCTTCGGCAGGTCCTTTACGTTGTGCTTCGTGATCGTGGTATTCACCTGGAACTCCACGCCGACCTTCTTGAAGTTCTCGATGGCCTTCATCACGCCCTCGAAGGCCCCTTCCACGCGGCGGAAGGCATTGTGGCTTTCCGCGGTCAGGCCGTCGATCGAGAGCGAAACGCGCTGGATGCCGGAATCTTTTATTTTCTGCGCAAGTTCCTCGGTGACGAGCAGGCCGCAGGGCGCCATGACCATGCGGAGCCCCAGCTTCGTGCCGTGCTTGGCGATATCGTAGATGTCGGGGCGCATCATGGGCTCCCCGCCGGTCAGGATGATGATGGGGTCGCTGAAAGATTTTACGTCGTCGAGGACGCGGTAGCATTCCTCGGTCGTCAGCTCGCCCTCGTAGGGGCCGTACCGAGCAGCGGCGCGGCAGTGGACGCAGTTGAGGATGCAGCTCCGGGTCACCTCCCAGGCGATCAGCCGGGGAAGGTATTTTTTTTCTTTCGCCTCGCCCGCGGGATGGCCGTGTCCGTGGGGAGCTTTGGCAGCAGAGGGATGGGACATGGGGACTCCTTTAACTGTAGTTATCAAAACTGGTCTCAAGTTTGCGGGTTTGCCGTTAACGTGAGACCTGAGACTCCAGACTCGAAACTCTTTAATATTAACCAATCAGGCGGGAATAGTAAAGGCCAATTTCAGGCACAGACGCGGTTCCTCCCCTGCTCTTTAGCACGGTAGAGCGCTGCATCGGCCCTACGGATAAGTTCTTCAAAGTCATCCTTATACAAGGCCGTCCAGGTGCTGACGCCGATACTGACTGTCACCATAAGATGGATCCCTTCATGTTTGAACGTTTCCCCATCGACAAGCTTCCGCAGACGCTCGGCAAGGAGGAGCGCCCCGGCCTGCTCAGTGCCCGTTGCAAGCACACAGAACTCCTCTCCTCCGTATCGCGCAATCATGTCTGTTTCACGAAGCTTCCACTTGATGAGCCCTGCCACTCCGGCGAGCACGGCATCACCCGCCTGGTGCCCGTATGTGTCGTTCACCTTCTTAAAATGGTCTATGTCGAGCATCAGCAGAGACAGGGAGGGACCGTAACGGCTCACCCGCTTCACCTCCTGCCGGAGCCTTTCCATGAAATATCGCCGGTTGTACACCTGCGTGAGGCCGTCGGCATTGGAAATTTCCACGAGCTCCTTATTCAGAGCCGAAAGGCGGAGATTCGCCCGGGTAAGTTCCTCGGTCCGCTCTTCCACTTTCTTTTCGAGCGAGAGGTTCATACCGCTGAGCCTCTTGTACAGATCGGCGTTTTCAATCGCCACGGACGCCTGGGCCGCAAGGGCAAGAAGAAGCGCTTCATCGTCCGCATCGAACAGGCCTGACTTCTTATTCAGCACCTGCACAACGCCGATAATCTCCCCTTGCCTGTCCGTCATGGGCACACAGAGGATGCTCCGTGTGCGAAATCCGGTCCGCACGTCGAATTCCGGGTTGAACCGCGCGTCAAGGTACGCATCGGGAATGTTGATGCTCTCTCCCATAATCCCAACCATGCCGGCAATCCCGACGCCGAGGGAAAAACGGATTTCCGTCATATCCATGCCCTGGGCGATCTTTGCCCACATCTCATGTTTTTCCCTGTCGATCAGAAAAAGAGAGCTGCGTTCCGCATCCATTGCAGCCGTCGTCTCCTCGATAATCATAGACAGCAGCCGGTCGATATCCCTTTCTGCCGCGAGCCGCTGGCCCACTTTGAGGAGGATCGAAAGTCGTTCGGGTTTGATGTGTTGATTAAACTCGACCATAGCATCACGTCAAGGGGGTGAATGGTTTTTTCATATCTGAAAAATAATTCCGGAGCGTGTCCGGAGCAGGTTCGAGCGGCAAACCGGAAACAGCGCCGATGGACCAGCTTGAAATACCGGCCGATAGTAATGCGGTCTAAACGGTTATGTGTTCGCAGTTGCTATTTTGTCACTATTGAGCATTTATGAGATGGCCGTTATCCCCAGATACTTCATCGGGTTGTCCGATGCGAACTGAAAAGCACGGTCCTGCGGCACGCCGAGCGTAATAAGGTTCTTCACGGCATCCCCCAGGGCTATGCCGCCTCCCAGCAGGACCCCGTCGGCGCCGCGGATGGGCCCCTTTCCCCAACCCGGGCCCTTGACGGAATCAGAGACCAGGAGAATCTTGTCGGGCGACTTCATGTCAAAAAGCATCTTGAGGCTTTGCGCGTGGAGGTGCGCCATGTCCGCGATCACCTCCACGGATATGTCCTCGTCCATCAACCCGAACCCCGCAAGGCCAGGCTCGCGGTGATGGAAGCTGCGCATGGCGTTGAACACGTGCGTGATGCCCGTGGCCCCGGCCCGTTTCCCCTCCTCTGCCTGGTCGAACGTCGCGTCGCTGTGGCCCAGGTGCACGAGAAAGCCCTTTTTTCTGCAAAGCTCGATCACCCGCAGCGCGCCCGGCAGCTCGGGAGCGACCGTGATTATTTTGATGATGTCCTCGCAATCCTCCACGAGCCGCGTGAGCGTTTCCTCGGAAGGCTCGGCGAAGTTTTTCCCGTCCAGGGAGCCGGCGCGGTCCGGGTTCAAAAACGGGCCCTCGAGGTGCACACCGAGGATCCGCGCTCCCTCTCGCTGGGCGCTCATGGCGCGCCTCACCGCGGCCATGTTCTCACGCATGGCCTCGATGGGGCCGGGGTAGATGGTGGGAAGAAAGGCCCCCGTTCCCCGTTGCCCGTGGATGTCGGCCACGTGGAGGATATCGTCTTGGCGCCGCGTGCGCGTGTCGTAATTTTCCGCGCCGTGCGCATGGATATCGATCAGATACTTTTTGTTCCCGGCCGCATAGGCCATTATGAAACCCCGGTGTAAAATTTAAAAAGTAAGACGGCACTACTCGGGTCTGCTGCTGAGCGCAGGCGCAATAAAGCGCACGGCGACCGATGCACGGACATCAAGCAAGGCGGGGCTTGTGGGTCGAGTTCGAAATTCCCTAAATTATTCGGCGCGCCTTGCGCAAAGCGAGGTAGCTGACCTGAGTAATCACAAATTTACGTAATCTTCCCCCGCCGCGAAAAGAACTCGGAGAGGGCGAGCCGGACCACCGCGCCGCGGTCCCAGGGCTGCTTCAGCTCCTTGCTGATCTCGGCGGCTGCTTCGTCCATTGCGTCGAGATGCTCGTCCTCCAAAAGCAGCGTGACCTCTACCAGGCCGTGATGCGCATGCCCCTCATGCCCGTGGCCGTGATGACCGCTATCGTGATGTTTATGGGGGTGAATGTGTTTATCGTTCATACGGTCTCCTGCTTTACATTATAGCAGTTCATCGGGGAACGTCAAACCGGAATCTTTTATTTATCCCTTTGACAAACACCTGACGGTTCCCTATAATACCCTCCGATCGCGTATGCTGCGCGTGCATATATTCCATCGGACGGAGGAAAGATAATGTATTTTCAGCTATGGATCAGCTTAATCGCGGCGCTTATCATGGCAGGGGGTCTTTATGGCATTTTTTACCTTATCGTAAAGCAGAATGCGACCCTCGGAATAAAAGCCATCCACTTTTTAGCAATTCTCTTTGTGCTCCCGCTGCTCATCATTCTCGGCATTTACGATAAGTTGGAAAGAGGGACCATCAGCACGCTTCTCGGCGTAGTCGTCGGGTACGCGCTGTCCGGGCAGTGGAAAGAATAACGAGCGCATCAACGCCACACGTGAAATATCGCATGACGGCAGGCCTTCGGGCCTGCCTTTTTTTATTATGAGCGGGCCCTGTCCATCTTGTCCTTCGGGATGAACGGAATGGTAAGCATGCCCGGGATTGTCAGAAAACAGACAATGATGAAAAACGTCTTGTATCCCACCGCCTCCTGGAGCCAGCCGCTCACGAACCCCGGCAGCATCATGCCGAGGGCCATGATGCCCGTCGAAATCGCATAGTGTGACGTCTTGTACTTCCCATTCGCCGAGTACATGAGATAGACCGTGAATATCGTGAAGCCCAGCCCGTACCCGAACTGCTCCAGCGCCACGAGCGGGTACACGAGCGCGATACCGGGCTGAGCAGAGGCCATGTAAACGAAGAACAGGTCGGGAAGATGCATAAGAATCACCAGGGGCCATACACACCGCCTGAACCCGAACCGCGCTATGAGCCAGCCCCCGAGGACCCCGCCGAGCACGAGGCACAGAACGCCCACCGTACCGTAGACCAGCCCAACCTCTTTCGTCGAAAGCCCCAGCCCTCCGACAGACGTCTTGTCCAGCAAAAAAGGCGAGACCAGCTTCAGAAGCATTGCCTCGCCGAGCCGGTAGAAAAGGATGAAGGCCAGCATGACGCCGATCTTGTCCTGACCAAAATAGGAGCGGATAACATCCGCATACGAAACTGCATTGTCCTTGTTCTTGATAGAACGGATGCCGTCCGTTGCCGGGAAGGGAAGCATGAGCTTGTGATACACAAAGGCGCCCGCAAAAATCAGCCCTGAGAGGGCCAGGACGGTTGACCAGCTCCCGGCGATGTCATTGGTTGATAATTCGAGCGTCCCGGCAATATATACCAGGAATCCCGATCCGAAAATCATGGCCAGCCGGTAGAAGGCGGCCCGCAAACCGACAAAGAGCGCCTGTTCCTTTTCTGAGAACGCGAGCATGTAAAAGCCGTCAGCGGCGATATCGTAAGTGGCAGATATGAAAGCTCCGGCGCAGAAACCGGCCAGCGACAGAATAAAGAACGATTCGGCCTTGAGTGAGATAGCGACTACGAGCATACAGAGGCCCATGGCCGCCTGGGTGGAGAGTATCCACATGCGTTTCGTGGAATACATATCCACAAGCGGGCCCCAGAACATCTTGACGACCCACGGGAGGTAGAGCCAACTCGTCCAGAAGGCGATAGACGCGTTGTCGAGCTCCATGCGCTTGTACAGGATGACCGAGACCGTATTGATGAGCGCGTAGGGCAGCCCCTCCGCGAAATACAGCGTGGGGAGAAACGCCCAGGGATTTCGGGATGTGGGACGACTTATCATGTGCAAAAGAGTAGCAGATCGGCGGGAAAACATCCAGAAAAAAACAAGGCAGGGGAAATTTCCCCTGCCTTGTCAAGCGATGTTTTAGGTTGTGCGGAATTTTGTCAAGAAAAAAAATGGGGTATTTTTCGGGCATGCGGACAAACTGACGCTGAACATTAATTGATAGAACTACCTGAGAAGGAACAAGGACTCATCTCGTACGAAATCATCCCCTGTTTGGTTACAATCTTTTCTCGATAGCTTCATACACCTTCTTTCTGTGCATGATCCCGAGAATCCAGACCTCTTCATCCACTATTTTAAACACGACACGATAATCTCCCACGCGCATTTTCCAATAGCCGTGGAGCGTTTTTCGAAGCGGTTCTCCGTACTGGTGAGGGGCTGTTGCGAGGCGTGTTTCGATGGCTTTTTTGATGCGCGCCTTCATTTTGCCGTCAAGGCGCGGGATATCATCAGACTTGACGTCGGGATGGTATCTCAGCTCGAACGTCACGATTGCCAGACCTCATTATGTTTGAGCGCCTTCGATTTCGTGAACGTCTTCTCCCGCTTTTCCGCAAAAACAGACAATGCTATATCTTCCTCTATTTCAAGCGCTTCCTTTACAAGGTCGCGCACCTTTAAGGACAGTGAAATACCTTCTCTCGATGCAAGGCGCTCGATTGTAGAATAAAGCGGCTTCTCCAGCACCACATTGATCCTT
This sequence comes from Nitrospirota bacterium, assembly GCA_041476485.1. Taxonomy (GTDB): domain Bacteria; phylum Nitrospirota; class UBA9217; order UBA9217; family UBA9217; genus JBAZLV01. The sequence continues at coordinate 8,124 of JBGOTO010000064.1, read as the reverse complement.
GGATTTTTAACAGGCATGTCTCTTTTCCTCCATAGGATGCAGTGTAACACTTATGACACACCATGTCAAATGGCCCATGGGGTATTTTTCGGGTATGTCAGGGCATCATGCCTGGCAAAGCCGACTGCTCTGCTATTTTGTCTCTTCTTTCTTTACGTCTTTTTTCTCTTCTTTTTTCTCTATCTTCGGCTCCACCTTTTGTTCCGCCACCGGCTCCGCCTTCACGAGATCGAACGTCTTTTTGGCGTCCGGGATGAGCGCGCTGTCGGGATACTCCTTCATAAAGTCGTCCAGGGCCTTGATCGATACGGCCCTGTCGCCCTTGCCGGCCAGGTCCACGCAGGCTTTGAATTTCACCAGTTCCTCTTCCGTCACCGGTTCTTCCCCCGTTTTGCCCTTCCAGTAGAGTTTGACCGCGGTATCTTCCTTTGCCCCGCGCACGCCTGCCACTCCCGTGGCCAGGGGAATCGACTTCTTCGGAACGATCTGGGCGATCCTGTTCTGAATGCTCTTCAGCCATTCGGAAATAGTGGCGCCTGTTTTTTTCTCCTGCTCCTGCGCCGCGGCCACCGTGCAGCACAGCCCGAAAATCAGCACGAGTGAGAATAATTTTTTAATCATAGCATGCCTCCTTGTTCAAATAAGATGGTGCAAGATTCATGATACACGATTCATGAGGTGCTTGTTTCATCAGGCATCCTGCATCTTGTATCCGTGCATCGAAGCTACTTCACTCCCAGGCTCGCGGAAAGGTCCGGATACTTCCGCACCACCCGCGGATCAATTCCCGCGGCGTCCTGGAACAGCTTCTTCGCTTCCTCTTTTTTGCCCGACTGCAGGAGAACCCGCGCGAGGTTCACCATGATGCCGGGATCTCCGGGCGATGACGTGAGCGCGGCCTCATATGCCTGGCGGGCGTCCTCGAACCGGCCCTGCAGGTAACTGATGTTCCCGATGTTGTTATGCGCCAGGGCGTTGGTCTTGTCCAGGGCCAGCATCTTCTGGAACTGCTCGAGCGCTTCCGTGGTCAGTCCGTTTTCTCCGTACAAAATGCCGAGTTGTCCCAGCGCCTGCATATCGTTCGGGTTTTTCTTCAGCACGTCGCGGTATCCGGCGGAGAGGTTCGCCAGGCGCTGACGCGCAAGTTCTTCAAGCTCGCCCTTATATTTTCCTTCAATTTCTTCGCTCTTGATCTTGCCGGGCGTGCTGCCTGAGGCCGGCAGCGTTACCGGCTTGAACTGCTCCCAGGCCTTGTGAACGCCGATGATTTCCGCCTTCCCCTTTGCCGTCCAGTCGCGGTACTCTTCCGCGCCCTTCTGCCATGCCCGCGTGAACGACGAACCGACCAGGGTCATCTCCAGCGGTATCCAGGCCGTTCCGTCATGAAGGACCAGCAGGTCATCGGGGAAGCCGAGCTTTTTCCGTTCTTTTTCGGCGACGCCGGTATTGAACATGACGAATACATGCCCGGGCACGTCAACGAACGCGGTCTCAATCCCGATATTTTCCATTGCGGCGGCGAACAACGTCGAAAGGCCGTCGCAGTCGCCGCTCTTCTGCGCGAGCACGTCACGGGGATACAGGGTATAATCCACGATCGCCGAATTTTCAGAGAACTCCGCGAACGGCGTCGGGTCCACCAGGTAGGCGACGCCCATGACGCCGAGCGCGGCATAGACGGCCCGGGCGTACACGATCGATTTGTCCAGATTGGGATAGGTGTCGATGTAAGGCTGGACGACCCCCCGGGTGAAGTCCGTGACGACTTGATCTTTAAACGTCACGAACGCCCCAATTTTTACCTTCTGGTCCCATCGTATCGCGTGTCGCTCATAGAGGGTCACCGGGAAGCTGCGGGTGATCGTCTTGGCCTCACCCGCCACGTAATAAGTAAGCTTGATCTCGCTCTGGAGCGGCGTGTTCTCGTTCACGTCCAGGATCTTATTATTGAAGACCGGCTTCAGTTGCACCTCGACGCTCTTTTTCGGGGCGATTGCCGCGATCTCGATCTCCGTCGGGTAGTCCATGAAATCCTTGATGCCGAAGCTCACCTTCACCTTGGAGTAGGTCCGCTCGGTATTGTTGGTGATCACGACCTTTCCCAGGGGGTGTGATTCGTAATGCTTGTATGCTGACGCGAAGACCTCGCCGATCTCGATGGTGCTGATCTCGATCGGGGGCGCGGTCAGGGGGGCTTTCGGCGTAGAGACGAATATGACTTCGCTTAACGGACTCTCGTCGCCCTCTTTCCCGACAGCGGAGATCTGATAATAGAAGAGCGTGTCGTCGGCGAGCGGGCCGTCCACAACAACGGTTTTGTCGGTCTTGGCCACGAGTTCAAAACCAGCGGCCGGCTGATTCGACCGGTATACGCGGTACTGGCTCACGAACGGCTCGGTGTTCGGAAGCCAGGAAAGCGTGATCTGCCTCTCCGACGGTTCGATCCGTATTTTTTTCGGCTGCACGGGGACCAGCTTCGGCGTCACCGCCGACGCGATGAGGGAACCGGCGCTCTCGTTCCCTTCCTTCGCCTGACTGCTCACGCGATAGTGGTACGCATGGTTGCTCGGCAGGCCCTTGTCCAGGTAAAACGACGTGGTCGTCGTGCCGATGAGAGTAAAGACGTCGGCGGGAGAGTCGGCGCGGTAAATATTATACCGTTCCAAATAGGTCTCGCTGTTGGCCTTCCAGTTCAGCTGTATCTCGTTGATCTTTGGCTGCGCCGCAACTTCTCTCGGGACCGCCGGGGTGTGCTTGAGGAGAAACGCCTGCACCCTCTTGTTCCCGCGGTCGCCGACGTAAATCCGCAAGCCGTCTTCCAGGGCAAGCCCCTGGGGAGAGCTGAACTCGCCGCGTTCCGCGCCTTCGCTCCCGAACTTTCTTAAAAATTTCCCGTTGCTGTTGAATATCTGGATGCGCCCGTTCCCCGCGTCGAGCACGTACACCTCGCCGTCCGGGGAAACGGCGATGTTCTCCGGCCCTTTGAATTCGCCCTCCTGTTTGCCGGTCTTGCCCGCTTCCCAGAGAAGCCCGCCGTTGCCGTCGGTCTTGACGACCCGGTCGTTCCCCCGGTCAACGACGTAGATGTTTTCAGACGCGTCCACGGCGATGTCCACGATCTCATTGAACTGACCGGACAGCTTCCCGCTCTTGCCGAAAGCGCCAAGGAACATGCCCTTGGGGCTGAAGACCTGGACCCGTTTGTTTCCCGTGTCGGCGACGCAGATGTTCCCCTTCGGGCTCACCGCCACGCCGGAAGGCGCTCGCAACTCTCCTTCGCCGCTGCCGGACTTCCCGATGACCTGGAGCAGATTGCCCTCAATGCTGAACTTTTGCAGCCGGTCGTTACCCGTGTCGGCCACCCAGAAATGCCCCTGGCTGTCCACGGCCAGGCCGCGGGGGGCCTTGAAAAACGCCGGCTCGCTGCCGCGGGAACCGATGGTCCGGCCTCCGGCAATCCCGAGAGCGGCGAGAGAATCCCCTGTAACGCCCCACGGACGCTTATTGATCGCGATGGCCGTTGCCTCTCCCGGTATATCCTTGATGAACTCCACGGTAGGCAGCGGGGACGCGGGCGCGAGCAACGGAGTATCGTCGCGCTCGGCCGCAAAGACCTGCACCGTGTTCTTGCCTGCGTCGAGTCCCCAGAGCTTGCCCTCGCGATCTACCACTATTCCCACAAGCTCCCGGAACTGCCCCTGCCCGTTGCCTTCGATGCCGACGGAACCGACCAGCTTTCCCTGAGGATCGAATTTCTTGATCTTATAGTTCCCGGTGTCCGCCACATAGACGTTTCCGCGGACATCGACCGCAATACCCTGCGGCTTTTCGAAGCCTGCGATGCCGCTGCCCCGCGCCCCGAACGCGGAAACTTGTGCGCCGGACGCATCGAAGATGCGTACGGTATGGGTCCCCGCATCAAGTACGTATACCCTGTTCTGCACGTCTAGGGCCAGGCTCACCGGTGATTTCATCTCGTCCCCGCCCTTTTTCTGGGGTTTCAGGGTGAGCTGACCGATGGAGATGCCGTCGACCGTCAGGACCTGCACGCGGCTGTTGCCGGTGTCGGCAATGTAAAGAAGACCGTGCGAAACCGCTATTCCCGAAGGGTCCCTGAATTCCCGGGGCCCGTCTCCTTTGGAGCCGAAACTGCGGAGCCATTTCCCTTTTGCGTCGAACACCTGGATGCGGTTGTTCCCGGTATCGGAAACGTAGACCCTTCCCTGCTCATCCACGGCGATCCCGGAAGGGCGTTTGAATTCTCCGGTTTTGCTTCCTTTCGCGCCCCACGAAAGCGCCGTCTTTCCGTTCTGGTCCAGAACAATGACCCGGTTGGCGTCGGTATCGGCGAGATACAGCCGTTCGCCCCATACCGCCAGCGCGCGCGGCGCATTGAATTGACGCTGCTGCTCTTTGCCGGACTCGCCTATCTCGCGCACGAATTCGATCTGCTGATAGGCATATGCCCCGGTTACGACCAAGAATGAAAGAAGAAAGATAAAAACAACGTGCCGCACTCGTGCCATGAAAACCTCCCGTAAAACGCCCAACCGCTGTGAATGATGATCACACTCCTACCGGGAACCGCGCGAACGGGCGTGTTCCCGACCGGAACAATTACAAGTATACCCATTATACCACAGGGCGTCGCAGCCGACAAGTAAAAGATGTTCGATTAACTTAATTGTTGTCGCTGATAGTACTATTCCATATTGCCGATATAAAGTAAAGGGAATATTCACAACTACACAGGTGAATATTCACTACCTGCTGGCGCGCAGAGAAACAAAATTCAGCCACGAAGGCACTAAGACGCGAAGAAAGGAAGTAGCTTGAAGCTGGTAGCTCATAGTCAAGAGTTTATACTACGAGCTACGAGCCATGAGCTATGAACTGCTCGTCGTGTCAGGGTATTTTGAATTTGAGGGTCTCCTCGCCGAACATCGCGGACCGGGGCCATTCGCACACGAGTTTGAGGGTTCATGTCTGTTTTCCCTCTTGAGGAAAAAAGAAGGGCTGACCATGCGTGGTCAGCCCTGTTCTGTTCATGCGTATAGAAGAGAACTTACTTCATCAGCTTGATCATGATCGGAACGATCAGGAGCGCGACGATGTTGATGACCTTGATCATCGGGTTGATGGCCGGGCCCGCGGTGTCCTTGTAGGGATCGCCGACGGTGTCGCCGGTGACCGCCGCCTGGTGGGCAAGACTCTTCTTCCCGCCGTACATGCCGTCTTCGATGAACTTCTTGGCGTTGTCCCATGCGCCGCCGCCGCTGGTCATGGCAATGGCCTGGAACAGGCCGGTGATGATGCTGCCGATCAGGACGCCGCCGAGCGCCTCGCGGCCCAGGGTCAGGCCCACGACGACCGGCACGACGACCGGGATGAGCGCCGGAAGCATCATCTGCTTGATGGCGCCCTTGGTCACGATGTCCACGCACTTGCCGTACTCGGGCCTTCCCGTGCCTTCCATAATGCCTTTGATCTCACGGAACTGCCTGCGCACTTCTTCGACGACGCTGCCCGCGGCCTTGCCCACGGCTTCCATCAGGAGCGAGCCGAAGTAGTAGGGAAGCAGGCCGCCGATGAACAGACCCGCAAGCACCATGGGGTTCGAGAGGTCGAACTTGATATCCACGACCGCTTTGGTAACCGGGTCAACGAAGGAACGCGAGTACTCGGCAAAAAGCACGAGCGCGGCGAGGCCTGCGGAGCCGATGGCATACCCTTTGGTCACGGCCTTGGTGGTGTTGCCGACCGTATCGAGCGGGTCGGTGATCTCGCGGATGTTCTTCGGGAGCTCGGCCATTTCGGCGATGCCGCCCGCGTTGTCCGTGATCGGGCCGTAGGAGTCGATGGCGACCACGATGCCGGTCATGGAGAGCATCGACACGGCCGCGAGCGCGACGGCGAAGAGGCCGTAACCGGCCTTGCCCGCTTCAAATCCTCCGCCGAGATAGTATGCGCCGAGGATCGACGCGACGATCACGATCACCGGCATGCCGGTGGACTTCATGCTGACCGCGAGGCCGGCGATCACGTTCGTGCCGTGGCCGGTCTGGCTCGCCGCGGCAATGTGCTTCACCGGGCCGAAGCTCTTGGAGGTGAAGTACTCGGTGATCAACACGATCAACCCGGTGAGGGCGAGGCCGATGAACGCCGTCAAAAACACGGTGTTTGCGGTAAATACGTTTGCATCCGCGCCGGTCAGGTCGGCGATAAAATACCTCGCTACAATATAGAACACCACGGCGGCGATGCCGCCCGCCACAGCGAGGCCCTTGTACAGGGCGCCCATGATGTACTGGGTCTTGCCGAGTTTTACAAAGTAGGTGCCCACGATGGAAGCGATGATCGAAACGCCGCCCAGCATCAGCGGGAACTCAATCCACCGGCTTGCCTCGCCGAAAACGGTCCTCGCGAGAAGCATTGCGGCCACAAGCGTGACCGTATAGGTCTCGTACAGGTCGGCCGCCATTCCGGCGCAGTCGCCCACGTTGTCGCCCACGTTGTCCGCGATCACGGCGGGGTTCCGGGGGTCGTCCTCGGGAATGCCCGCTTCCACCTTGCCCACGAGGTCCGCGCCCACGTCGGCGGCTTTGGTATAGATGCCGCCGGCAATACGCGCGAACACGCTCATAAGCGAGCAGCCGAAGCCGAGCCCGATGAGCGCATTGAACGCCTCGGCAGGCGCGGCAGCCTTGGCAATGAAGTAGAAGCCGGCGAGGCCGATGATGCCGAGGCCCACGACCATGATGCCGGTCACCGAGCCGCCCTTGAAGGCCATGGTGAGCGCGGCCTGGAGGCCCTTGTTCGCGGCCTGGGCCGTGCGAACGTTGGCGCGCACCGTAACCCACATGCCGATGAACCCGGCAAGGGCCGAGCCCACGGTGCCGATGACGAATCCGATGGCCGTCCACTTGCCGAGAATGACCGCCAGGATAATCACCAGAACCACCGCGACGATTGCGACCGTCTTGTACTCCCGCGCGAGAAACGCATACGCGCCTTCTTTTACCGCATCCGAAATCTCCTTCATGCGCTTGTTACCTGCGTCCTGCTTGTTCACCCAGAGCGCGGTCCACACGCCGTAGGCAACGCCGAACGCACCGCAGATCAGGGCAAATAAAATCGTGTTACTCATTCCCGTTCCTCCTTAAAAGATAGTTTAGAATATCGTTACATGATAACAGCATTACCTTGAATGTCCTGCAAAACCGCGCAATCATACACTATTTCAGGGGATATGACAACTGAAAAAATGATATTTTCATAATCCTCAACCCCTCGGTCTCGGTTTTTTCAATCCGGCGACTCCTAAACGATAGACGCGCTGGGCGTGCCTCACAGCGGGAAAGAACACCCCGAACATTATCTGGATTGCCGAGAGTTGCCGGATATATGCGGCTTTTCGGCACGCTGCGCGGCAGAGCGAAGGAGTTGCCTGCGCCTTCCTCCCCGGTAACTGGGCGTTGAACGGTCTATTTCTTCTCGCCCTCGGCGTACTTGTGCAGCTTGATTTCCACCTTCTCCGTGAGGCCCGCATAGTACTCCTTGAGGATTTCGAGCACTTCGGGGCGGCTGAAGTGCACCGGAACTTCATCGCCCTCGGACAGCATTTTCCTGAGCTTGGTGCCGGAAAGGAGGAGCCGGTCTTCGCTGCCGTGGGGGCAGGTCTTCATGGAGGCCATGCCGTCGCACTTGGAGCAGAAGAAGGTCCAGTCGATCTTCAGGGGCTTCGTTTCGAGCGCGCCGGCAGGGATCTCGTCGAAGATCTTCTGCGCGTCGAAAGGGCCGTAGTACTCGCCGACACCGGCGTGGTCTCGGCCCACGATCAGGTGGCTGCAGCCGAAGTTCTGGCGGAACAGGGCATGCAGCAGCGCCTCGCGCGGTCCGGCATAGCGCATTTCCATGGGATAGCCGGCCTGGATGCAGGTGTCCTTCACGAAGTATTTGTCCATGAGGGCATTGATCGACCTGGCCCGGACGTCGGCCGGGATATCGCCCTCTTTGAGCTTGCCGAGGATCTGATGGACCAGCACGCCGTCCATGGTCTCGATCGCGATCTTGGCGAGATACTCGTGGGAGCGGTGCATCGGGTTCCGGGTCTGGAACGCGGCG
>JBGOTO010000063.1:0-15809 GCA_041476485.1 Nitrospirota bacterium | reverse complement strand
CCGCGACGAACAAGGACCTTACAACGGAAGTGAAGGCCGGACAGTTTCGCGAGGACCTCTACTACCGGCTTTCGGTCGTGCGCGTGCACATGCCCGCGCTCCGAAAAAGAAAAGAAGACCTCGAAACCATCTCCACCCATTTACTCGCCGGAATATCCTCCGAGATCGGAAAGAAGATCACCGGCCTCTCTCCCGAAGCCGCGGCCGCGCTCATGGCCTATGCCTGGCCCGGGAACGTGCGGGAGCTCAAGAACGTGCTCGGCAGGGCCGCGGCTCTGTGCGACGGCCCCCGGATCGAAGCAAAGGACCTCTTCCTCTCCCAGGGAGAAAAAGGAGTCACCCTCGAAGGCCTGAGCGGCAAGACGCTCGAAGAGATCGAAAAGGCCGCCATTCACGCGACGCTCAAGTCCGTCAAGGGCAACAAGACCGAGGCCGCGAAGGCGCTCGGGATCGCGTATTCGACGTTGTATGAGAAGATGAAGAAGTACGGGATGAAGGAATAAACTACGGAAGAATTGCGCGATTGTTCAGTCGCTCCTTTTTGAACCGCCACCCGGATGGTGAAACCCTATTTCTCCCCCTTCAAGGGGGAGACGGAAGAGGGGGATGGGTTTGCTGCTTGTTGCGCAAGCCGTCTCTATTAATTATCTGAGACGATAGTGGATAACATTCACGACACCCGCCTTCGGTTGCAGTCCACCTTCCATGATACTCAGATGGCATTTATTTCTTTTACGATATTTTCATTAAGGTTCTTAATGGCTATCGAGAGACATTCGACCATCGCGGTGGCATAATCATCCAGGAACTTGCCTTCTTCATTGGCGGTATAATGCGCGCTCAGAGCATTTGTTCTATGTTTTCCCAAAAGCTCCTTGCTGAACACGTCCTTCCCGTCCTTTTTCACAACAGCATCCGCCGTCACCACAACATCGACCGGGCCTGCTGAGGTTTGTGTCGTCATACTGCCAACGAGAAACATCCCGTCCTTACGAATAGGCGCGGACATTGCTATTTTTTTTATTTTGATGCCGATTTCCATATTTCCTTTGTCCTCGGCATGCCTGAACTTACCGCTCCTTTTCAACTCTTCGATGAAGCTTTCTTGAATGAACTTTTTGTAGTTATTTTTTATCTGCTCATACCCGAGACTGGCTTGATAATCGTATTTCCAAATATCCACGAACAGGAACGGCAGGACGAACCATGACGTATTCTTTACCGTCGTGGACGGGGGCAGCACGTCATCGACGATAAAGGAACTGATCTTCACGGTCCCGCCGTTCTTTTCTGCCACCTTCGCGCTGTCATGCAAATAGGTCAGCTCATTCTCGTTGTTTTGCAGTCTGTTTTGAATGCTGCCGGTGGCACAGCCCGTAACGAGAACAATTAATGCTGCGGCCAATACAGATTTCATTGAGTTAAACATTTTCCTGTTTCTCCTTTTTATCGAGATAACTTTTTCACCGTCCATATCTCAACTGTCTGATTCGTAATTTGATGATTTCTCGATTGGCTTCGGAGTTTTGAACATCGAAAGCAGCCTGATACATTTTGACGAGTTCACCGTCCTGCATGTCCTTTTTTTTATCTTCGGAAGCCAAATCCGCCTTGAGTATCAGCTTTAAATATGCGGGTATCCGGTCCCCATACGTGTTCAGCAATTCCGCGGCTTTTTTATAATCCTCCTGTATCAAGCGGGATAAAACGTCTTCAACGGGATTCAAGCCTGCTTTTCTTCTTTGCTCGTAATCTCGAACCGCCGATTTCGTATTTAACGCCAGAAGAGCGGCATTATCTCTCGCATCTTCCTTCATCAGACAAACAAAACGTTGATTTGCATCCCTCAGCTCCGCATCCTTCATGTCTTCGGAAATAATGACATATCGGGCTGGGCTTGAGCAGGAGAACAACAGCACGATTATCGGGAGCGCCGATATGAGCGGGAACAAGTATGGCCTTTTATTTTCCGTCGCCTTACAAGGACCATTTCGTCGTAAACTTTTCCGCATAAAACCTCACGATATCGGCATCAGGTGATCCGATTATCATCACGACATCTTACCCTCAGCGATTTAAAAACAGCGGATCGATTCGGGCAAATTATAGAGACACTCAATTAAAAAAGCAAGCCGTAAATCAAGGCCCGGGCCAAACTGGACAAATGGAAAGGGACGGGCTATACTTGGACAAAACGAATTTGCGGACGGACTGTCGTTACATTTCCGAAGGGGGGAGCATATGCGCGTTCAACTGTTCGGCACCTGCCTGGTGGACTCCTTGTACCCCGAAGTCGGCGAAGCAGCGCTGCGTATCTTTAAAAAATTCGACGTCGAGGCCGTCTTTCCCAAGGAGCAGACCTGCTGCGGCCAGCCCGCCTACAACGCCGGTTATCATAAGGAAGCGAGAAGCGCCGCGGAGCATTTCCTTTCCGTCTTCTCCGGAAAAGATCCCATCGTCACCCCTTCCGGGTCCTGCGCCGCAATGGTGAAGCACGGCTATCCCGAGCTTTTCCGCGACGATCCGAAACTGCTCAAAATTGCGAAAAGCGCCTCGGGACGGGTCTTCGAGCTTTCCCAGTTTCTGGTCCACAAGCTTCGCGCACATAAGAAGAAACTCTCGGGAACAGGGAAGGTCACCTACCACTCCTCGTGCCACCTGACGCGCATGCTCGGAGTGCGCGAGGAGCCGCTCCTGCTGCTGAACGCTTTGCAAGGCGTCGAGGTCGTCCCGCTTCCGGACGCCGCCCGTTGCTGCGGTTTCGGCGGCATGTTCATGGCGAAGCTGCCGGAGATCTCCATCGCCCTTGCGACCGAAAAAGCGGACGCGATCATTTCAACGGGCGCGGACACGGTGATCGGCGGCGATTGCGGATGCTTGATGAACATCGCCGACGGCCTGAAGAGGCGCGGCAGCGCGGTCAAGGTAAGACATATCGCGGAACTGATTGCGGAGGGGTTATGAGCACGCAGACGAGCCTCAAATTCAGGGCCAACGCCGCCAAAGCGCTCCAGGACGACGCGCTTCGCGCGGCCATGCGGAACGCGGCGGACACCTTCGGCGCGCGGCGCACGAGCGCCATTTCCACTCTTCCCGATTTCGAAGCGCTCCGCGAAAAGGCGTCTTCCGTGCGGATGGAAGTGCTGAACAACCTCCCCCGCTATGTTGAAAGGTTCACCGCCAACGCGACGAAGGCCGGGGCCGTCGTGCACCGCGCCTTCGACGCGGCGGCAGCGCGGGAGATCATCACGGGCATTCTGAAGGACCGCGGCGTCAGAACGGTGGCCAAGGGCAAGTCCATGGTCTCGGAAGAGATCCAATTGAACGAACATCTGGAACAGAAAGGCATCGAGATCGTCGAGACGGACCTCGGCGAATACATCATCCAGCTCGAGCATGAGACCCCTTCGCACATCATCGTGCCCGCGATCCACAAGAATCGGCAACAGATCGGCAGGCTCTTTGCCGACCGGCTCGGGGTAGAATACTCCGAGGACCCGCAGGTGCTTACGAAGATAGCGCGAAAAGTGCTGCGGGATAAATTTTTACAGGCCGACGCGGGCATGTCGGGGGCGAATTTTGCGATAGCCGAATCAGGCAGTCTCGTGATTTTCACGAATGAAGGGAACGGCCGCATGGTCACGACCATGCCGCCGATCCACATCGCCATACTCTCGATAGAAAAGATGCTGCCGTCCTTGAGAAACCTGCCCACCTTCATCCGGCTGTTGCCGCGCTCCGCCACGGGACAGGCGATAACGAGCTACGTCTCCATCATTACCGGGTCGAGAAAGCCCGGCGAGACCACGGGCGCGAAGGAACTGCACATCGTCCTGCTCGACAACGGCCGGTCGGAAATACTCGCCGGAGAGTTCAAGGAGATGCTCAAGTGCATCCGGTGCGGGGCCTGCATGAACGTCTGTCCCGTGTACCGTGCCGTAGGCGGCCATTCCTACGGGTGGACGTACCCCGGCCCCATGGGGATCATCCTGACGACGCTGCTCACCGGCCTGGAAAACTCGCACCCGCTCGTGGATGCAAGCACCCTCTGCGGGGCCTGCAACGAGGTCTGCCCGGTGAAAATCCCGCTCGTGGAGTTCATCATTAAACAGCGGGCGCACAGGGTCACGGAAGGTTTTTCCCCTGCAAGAATCAGTTTCGGCATGCGCCTCTTCAAGGCCGTGGTCAAGTCGCCGGCCTTGTTCTCTCTTGCTGAGCGGCTTGCAAGCATGTTCTGGCCGGTCATGAGCGCCATGAGCGGCAAGGACGTTGCGGGAAGGCTCCCGAAGCCTTCGGCGCTGTCTTTCAGAAGGAGGACCACATGAGCCCAATCGACAGGGTGTCTTTGTTTCTGGAAAATGCGGGCAAGGCGGCGGCCGGAACGCACCGGGCAACGGCAGGGAAAAAACTGAAGGACGCGGTCTCGAACATCGTGCCGAAGGGCGCGTTCGTGTTCTGCCCCCGGGCCACGGCTCTCGAGAAAGCGGCGGCAACGTCTCTCGACAACCTCGCCCCGGATTACCTGTCCGCGCAGGTGACGGTGGAGGAAGTGCACGCCGCCATTGCGGAAACCGGGAGCATCGTCATTTCCAGCAAACGGGGAAAGGCCGTGCAGGCGAGCCTGCTCCCGTCGCACCATGTAGCCATTGTCCCGCGGAAAAAGATCTTCGGCACGCTGAACGAATTCTTCACCAAATTTGCGGCATCTCCGCCGACGAACATAACGGTGATCACCGGCCCCAGCCGCACCGCGGACATCGAACTGAACCTCGTAATCGGCGTCCACGGCCCGGAAAAGCTGGACATCATCGTGGTGTAATGCAACTGGCGCAGCCGCAGATTACATTTGAGTTTCGGTGATATTTTTGAACGGTCCGAAAAGTACGGGGAGAATAATTATGATGGAACGAACAGTAGTCTTTTCTTTATCGTAACATCATCGCCACACCGATCACCGCAAGGGCCATCGCCGCCTCGATAAGGACCCACGGCCATGCTTTTCTGAATATAAGCTGGGGCCGGAGTACGCCCGCGTCCGTCTTTACGGTGATCCTCGGGCGGTACTCCTTGCCAAGCCGGAGCCTGCCGCTCTCCACGCGAAACAGGAGCCGCGCCGCGTCCGTGCCGAATACCGTCGGCTTGGGCTTGATCCACAGGTCGTCCGTTGACAGGGTCCCCGTGGTCCCGCTGCACCCGAGCGCCATCACCGGCACGCTCACCCAGGAGGTATTCTGCCACCACGGAAGCGTGATCGGCTTTCCAACCCGGGCATGAATGATCCGTTTTCCTCCCCGTGTCTTTTCAGCGGATTCGAGCAGCTTCTTCTGGATCGCTTGCTTCATTTCGAGCGCGCTTCGGAAGCGCTTTTCCATGTCGAGCGCGAGCGCCCTGTTGACGATTGCCGCCGTTTCTTTGCTGACCAGCGGGTTCAGTTGCCGGGGATCGGGGAAATTGAGGGGATTTTCAGAGGGATTTCTCCCGGTGAGACAATGGTGCAGGGTTGCGCCGAGGGAAAAGACGTCGGAGCGCGCGTCGGTCTGGCCGCTCCCGTACTGTTCGGGCGAGGCGTAGCCCGGCGTGCCGTAGACGTAGGTGTCCTCGCGCTTGTCCTCTTTGAAGAAGCGGGCAATGCCGAAATCGATGATTTTCACCTTGCCGTCGCGAGCGATCATGATGTTCGAGGGCTTCAGGTCCCGAAAGACGACGGGGCGGGGCCTCTGCACACTCAAAAAATACATGGCCCTGCAGATCTGGAGCGCCCACGACAAGACCAGCCGCTCGCTCAGCGGCCTGCCGTGCTGCGCGTTCAGTATTTGCTCGAGCGTCTTGCCGTTGATATGCTCCATGATGATGTAGTGAGTGCCCTTGCTTTTCAGAGAAAAGTAATCATAGACTTTCGGAAGGTTCGGATGGGTGAGCCTCGCGAGGATCCTTGCCTCGGTCCGGAACTGCGCGAGTGATTCCTCGGCCTTCTCCAGGGGGAGCGTGCCGGGCCTGAGTTCCTTTGCCGCAAGCACCTTCCCGCCCTGCTGACGGTCTGCGACCTTGTACACCTGCCCCATCCCGCCTTTGCCGAGGATGCCCAGGATCTCGTATCTTTTTTTGAGAAGCCGTTTCATAGAAATATTTCAAACCATCTCTGCCACGAAGACACCAAGACACGAAGAATTCACTTGCTGCTTTTCACTTGGAGCCTTTGTGCCTTTGTGGCGAATAGCTATGCCGCTTTCACCCCGCACTTCGCGCAGAACCTGGCGCCTGCTCGAATCAGTTCGCCGCAGCCGGGACAGGCCCGCCTGTTTCCCTCGCTGAAAACGATCGTGGCCTGGCCGACGTTGATGACGTCGCCGTCTTCGAGCGCCTGCCTGGCTTTGATTCTTTTCTTGTTCACGAACGTGCCGGCCTCCGTTCCCTTGTCTTCGATAATGTAATGCCCGTTCTCCTTAAGGACCTCGGCATGGCGCTGCGCAATGCCGCTGTCCTTGAACAGACCGAGTGCGTTTCTTTCATCCCTGCCGATGGTCGCGGCAGGGCCGATATCGATGTCCTTCTTCGTTCCCCTGCCTCGCACAAGGCTCAAATGGGCTGTCCCGTACTGTTGGTCCATTTTCCTGAGCGACAGGGCGATGAGTCCTGCAACGCTTAAAAGCGGAACAACAAAGGCCCACAGGGGAAGCCCCGTGCCTGCCCCGAAGAGGGAGGATTCCGGTTGGAAGTAAGTCCGCGCCGCCGTCTGGCCCGTTGCGAGCGTAAGTGACACGTTCCTCAGATATTCTTCCCTTCTTCCGGTCAGGTACGTGACGACGTATTCATTCCGGATCCGGTTGCTGATGGTATCGTATATTCCCGCGAGCCCGTCCGCGGAGGGCGTGAAGAAATACGTTCCGCCCGTCTCCTGCGCGATACGTTCGAGCCGCGCGGCGCGAACGTCGTTTCCCAGCCCGATCGTGTAAACGGAAACGTAGCCCTTGACCCCTGATGCGATCGCCTGGTCGATGTCGAGCGTCCCGCGGTTGGCGATCCCGTCGGTCAGCACGACCACGGCCTTCCTGCCGGAAGGACCCTGTACGGATTCAATGCCCCTGCCGATCGCGTCGTAGAGCGCGGTATTCCCTCCGGGCTCAATGGAGAGCACGGCCTTCCGCAGGATGTTCTGGCTGCCGGTCAACGGCTCCAGCGCCGTCACTTCGTCGCTGAAGGCGAAAAGGGACGCACGGTCTCCGGGCTCCATGAGGGAGATGAACCGGAGGACCGATTCTTTCGCCTGTTTTATTTTTTCGCCGGTCATGGATCCGCTCCGGTCGATCACGATGGCAAGGTTGAGCGCTTCGTGCTTGCCGCTTTCCCCTCCCGCCATTCTCATCGCATCGATTTCAACGGGACGGTCGTTTTCCCGAAGCGTTACGTTCTCCTTCGTCAGGCCGCGCACCGGTTTGCCCCCCGCGTCGAGCACGGAGACATAGGCCCTGACCACCGGGAAACCGCTCAGGTCGAACTGGGTGATCTGCGCCGATGCGGGTGCGCCTGCCGTCTCTGCATTGCCGACTGTTGCGAATGCGCCCAAGCTCATGCAAAGAACGGCGATGACGACGGCCGCTGCCTTCCTGACGGCCGAGAACAGAAGTAAGATGCTGCCCACGCGGATCACGTCGCCATCGGACAGCCTGCTGCTCCGCGTCAGTTTCTGGTTCACGTACACCGCCTTTCCCTCTTCTTCGGCCTCGATCGAGAACCCGCCGTTCTTCCGCCTGATCGCGGCGTGTTTCATGCCCACGCCCTCGGCGCCGGAGAGACAGACATCGGAACGGTCGTCCCTGCCCACGACGTTCAGGTCTTTGACGAGATTGAATTCTCTGTTGATGTGTCTTCCCTTCACCACTTTCACCTTTGCCGAGATGAAGGCCTCTTCAACAAGGCTGATGAAGGCCCCGATGGACATCCCAAGCAGGGCCAGTCCCGCAAGGGCCGACCAGAGGGAGGTTGCCGAAAGTTCATAGAACAGGAACCCGCCCAAAAGCCCTCCGAGCGCGCCTCCTGCAAGTCCGTAGAGCGCCCGCTCTCGCGAGCGGACCATCATTCCGCCGGAAAGTCCCACGGCGGACCCGAGCACCGCCCACCCCAGCGCCACGGACAATGCTACTCCGAGCGATGCTTTAAACCCTCCGGCCTCGGCCGCAAGATTGCCGAGAGCGGTGAAAATTGTGTTTCCCAGGGCCGCGCCAGCCGCGCCGCCGACCAGCCCTGCCGCGGCGCCGAAACCGGCCCGCTTGGCCGCCTCGCGGAACCGCCGGCCGGTGATCGATTCATGGCTCCAGATAAAACCGCCGATGAATATTCCGGAAATCGCGCCGAGCATGACCTCGGTAAACAGTCCGCTCCCCGCAGCGTTGGACACGGACAGGACGAAGGCCCAGGCCGCTGATCCGCCGAGCGCGCCAGCCGCGCCGTATAATGCCGTTTTATGAGTAGGTCTGAACATAATAATCTCCTCCAATTGCGGATTGTTGATTGCGGATTTCGGATTGGATGATAGCGGGTATTTTCCTGCGGCGTTATTCCGCATTCCGCATTCCGAAATCCGCAATTTTGTTACGCTGCCTTCACCGCAAGCGACAGTTTCCCGAACCTCACTTCGTCGCCCGGCTTGATCGCCTGGGGCGCATGGGGCTGGATCTTCTTCTTATTGACGAACGTCCCGTTCGTCGAGCCCATGTCCTCGACGGTGTAGTCCGCGCCCTCATGATGGATCACCGCGTGTTTGCGCGACACGCCTTTTTCCATGCCGCCGAGCTCGGTCAGGTCCACGTCGGGAAATATCTCGCTGATCGGGTCTTCCCTGCCGACAACGACTTCGTCCTTGGCCGGAATTTCCAGCTCGCTCCCTTCAGGCGTGGCGAGCACCAGCTTTATGTCGGTCTCTTCGCCTGCTTCAGCGTTCTCGAGAAGCTCCGCCCGCTCCTCCAGTTTTGCTCCGCACTCTTCGCAGAAGAGCGCACCTTCGATGTTTTCCATCTGACATTCTGTGCATTTCATGGTAGTGTCCTCCTTTTAGTTTATGCAGGGGGCATAGGGTTGAGACCCTCTGCTCTCTGCCTCTTACTTCACCTTCTCCGTCATCGGCATCGTCAGTTTCCGCGTGCCGTACTCAAGCTTCTTGGTCCCTGCCGCGGTAAACGCTCCGGTCTTCTTGAGCGACAGGATCTCGCGCTCCGCCGCTTCCGCCAGGTCCTCTTCCCCCAGGTCCAGAAGCACGGTGGCGGCCGCCTCGAGTTTCTGCGTTGCAGCGGCGATGTTGCCCGCCATGGCCTCCGTAAGCGCCCTGGTCTGGAGCTTGAACGCGCTCACTTTCTCCACAAGGTTCATCACCTCCGCGTTCACCTTCGCGGCGGCCCGTGCGTCCGTGGTAAACGTAACGAACACGTCCGTTTTGATGCTTTGTCCGGTGATGCCCTCCGAAGGAATGTCATACGTGATCTCGATCTGGCCCAGGCGGAACCTGCCTTCCTTGTGCGCGGGAATGCGGGACTCGATAAGCACTGCCTGGCCCTTCTTGCCGTCGAGAGACCCGAGATCGAGGGACACCATCCTGTCCTGCACGGCCTTTTTGCTGATATCGGCGATCATCGGGACCGTGGAGTATACTTTGATCGGCTTGACTCCCTCGCTCGTGCGTGCCGTCACTTTGAGGTTCGTTGCCGCGACGGCCTGCATGCCTTCCATCTCCTGCCGGAACGCGTCGAGGATGGAGATCGGGTTCTGGATCCAGTGGGAGTCGCCCCGGGACTTTTCGGCGATCTGGAGCAGGAGCTTCTCGTTCCACTCCTCCCCGATGCCGATGCTCGTGATGGCGATGCCCTGCTTGCCCGCCTCGTCCGCGACTGCGAGGCATGCGTTCTCGTCGTCCCACGTCTGTCCGTCCGTAAGCAGGAGTATGCGGTTCACGCGGTCCTTTGCGTATCCCTTCTTTACTTCCTCCATCCCCGCCTTCAGCCCGTCGGAGATCTGGGTGCCTCCGCGGGGAATGACCTTCGCGATCTTGTCCTTGATCTCGCTGCGGTTCTTTGCCGGCTGGTTCGGTATCAACGTCTCTACCTGGTCGTCGAAGATCGTGACGGAAACAAGGTCGGTGTCTCCCAGGTGGTCCACCACGTAGCCCACTGCCTCCTTTAAATTGGTCATCTTCTCGCCGTCCATGGAACCGCTTCGGTCAAGGACGAGGGCGAAGTTCGCGGGCAGCGTGCCGAGCGCCGTCCCGGTCCCTGCCTTGATGTCCACGAGCGTATAGACCGCCTGTTCCGTATCGAGGACCGGCACGCTGTCCTTGCTCATAATGCTCCGTACCTTTAGTTCGCTCTTCATAGTAAATTCCTCCTTTCTGCAATCATTTTACTTTCACTACTATCGCGGTTATGTTGTCCTGCCCGCCGTTATTGTTCGCTATCTCCACCAGTTTCGCACAGACTTTTTTTGAGTCCTTTTCTTCGGCGCAGACTCTGTGGATTTCCTCGTCGGCCACCATTCCCCAGAGTCCGTCGGTACAGAGCAGGAGATTACCGTCTTTCTTAAGGTCCACCCGAAACGTGTCAACCTTGACCAGGTCGTCGGTGCCGATGGTGCGGTAGAGCAGGTTGGACTTCGGATGGTTCCTGGCTTCCTCCTTCGTCAATTTTCCGGCCGCCACCAGTTTCGCCACCAGCGAATGGTCCTCGGTGATCTGGGTGATCGAACCGTTTTCCACCCAATAGACCCTGCTGTCTCCTACGTTCGCTACGTATGCCGTATTTTCGGCCACAATGGCGACGCTGAGGGTGGTCCCCATGTTCGATCCCTTTGCCATGGCCTCCCGCTTCACCGCCGCATTTGCCTTTTGCACGGCATGCTCGACGAGGCTTTGCGGGTCCCTGCTTTGCTCCACGCCTTCGCGCACCTCGCGGAGGACCGCGTCCACCGCTATCCTGCTTGCCACTTCACCGGCATCATGCCCGCCCATGCCGTCGGCTATGACGAACAGTCTTTGTTTGCCGAAATCGAGCGAGGAAAAACTGTCCTCATTATGCGGTCTCACCATGCCTACGTCCGTCATGCCGTGCCACACGAGGGAAAGCGGAGCAACGGGGCCTTCCACGCGCGTTTCGATTTCCTGAAAAACAAATTCATCCGGCTCGGGCCTCAGCCTCCGCGTATAGGCCGGCTGAAGAACCCGCGTCGGAGCAGACTGCTTTTTTTTCGCGTCCGCTTGATTCCGTATCGCTCTTTCTTGCCCTTTGTTCATGTCGAACCACCTTAAAAATTTTTCTATCAGACTCTTCCAGCTCTGTGCCATAGCAGGCTCCCGATCTCGTTGTCTGAGTTTTCTGTTGTCTTACTGTCCCTCTCTTCTGCATCAGTCGTGCCAAAACAGGGGGCGGTCGGCGCGACAAGATACAAAAAGAATAAAATCAGCAGGATAGATTGAAATGAATTTGTGATCGGGTGCGGGAATGGTTCGGGAATGGAAAAGACGCGTGAAAAAATATATGATTATCGAAGCGGAAAATATTCGATTTTCGAATAATCGAGCGCAATCAGAATCCATTGGAGCATCATCTATGTATCATCCGATCAGCACCATGGCCTTCATGGACTGCACCTCTTGTTGACCTTGATGGTTAAAGTATAGCCTTATGCTGATGAGAAGGCAATGACGGGCTGAGCTGCCAATCGGGTAAGAATAATCAGGACAACGGGAAAGGGACACGAGTGCTGAATAAAACACGGTTCAAAAAGCAGGAATTGTTTTTTCTACTTCACGATCTCCCCGTATTCACCGGGCCTGCGCTTCTTGAGGAACCCCCAGGTGTCGGCGGCTGCGGCGCGTTCTTTCGGGTCGATATCGGCGATGACGATGGCGTCCTTGCCTCCGGCAAGCTCCGAAACCATCTCGCCCCAGGGGCCGACGCAGAAGCTCCGGCCGTAGAACGAGATGCCGTCTTCCTTCCCCACGCGGTTTACGCGGAAAATAAAGACGTTGTTCGCAAAAGCGTTCGCGCAGATGGCGCGCTCCCACAGGCTGTGCGTATCGAGCGACGCCGCATTGGGCGCAAAAACAATCTCAGCACCCTTGAGCGCCAGGATGCGCGCGCCTTCGGGAAAGAGGTTGTCCCAGCAGATCTGGACGCCGATTTTGCCCTGCGAGGTTTCGAACACCGGAAAACCGGCGTCGCCGGGGGAGAAATAAAACTGTTCGCGATAGAGCGGCAGATCGGGAAGATGATTTTTGCGGTAGACTCCCAGGAGCTTGCCTGAGTCAAAGACCGCGGCGCTGTTAAAATGCTTGCCGTTTGCAGATTCGAAGAAGGGAACAATGAGGACCGTTTTTGTGCTGCCGGAAAGCTTCTGGAAACGTTGCAGGATCTCGTTTGTTGCGGTTTCCGCGAGGGAGAACCGGGACTTGTCTTCTTCTTTCGGAAACCAGGGGGTAAGGAACAGCTCGGGATAACAGATGATCTTGGCGTCCTTTTCAGCCGCCACTTCGGCCATCTCCACGGCGCGCTGCACGTTCCGCTCGATGTCCGTACCAGCGCTTATCTGTATGCCGGCGATTTTCATAGTGGAAAATTTCACGTTTGTTCGTCAAGCTTAAAGGTGATCGCAGTAAAGGTTTATTAAGTGTACGCATTATAACGATTATAACTGAAAATGTAAAACTTTTTTTAGAATGCTGATCTCGGTGTATTCTGACATTCATTCCATTCCATTTGACTTCCGTCAAAATAACGCGTTGCAAAAAGGGCAAATCGAGCTGATATGTGATATTATTTATACATACAATGTTATTGCCTCAGTAGTCTCAATAGCTTTCTCCGCTAATTTCTCGTTACGAGGGAGGTCTAATTATTATGAAGAAGGTCCTGGTAGTGGATGACAGTTTGTCCTTGGGGCGCCAGCTCAGCCAGATCATTACGAGTTCCGGTGAGTTCGAAGTGATCGGCCAGGCCAAGAACGGCGCAGAGGCGATTCAGATGTACCAGACCGCGCGTCCCGATATCGTATGCATGGACATCAATATGCCGGTGATGGATGGGATGACGGCCCTGAGGACCATCGTAGCGCTCGACAAAAATGCTAAAATAGTGATGATAACGTCCCTGGGCGGGGTAGGAGAAAAGTTTACCGAGGTGTTGAAGCTGGGCGCGAAGAACGTCATCTCCAAGCCTTTCCAGCCTGATAACGTGCTGAATATCCTGCGCGGGCTCTGATTCGGAACAGGGAGCGTTGCCGGGTCATTAAACTTCAAGCAAGGGGATAGAATATGGCAATCAAATTCTTTGGTCAGTTTCTGTTGGAAAAGGGGGTTATCTCAAGAGAAGCCCTGCTCAAAGCCACTGCCCTGCAGGAGACCACAAACCTCAAGTTCGGTGAGATGGCCAGGTCCCTGGGCCTTATCTCGGAAGCGGACATCGAGCGCGTGCATGAAGCGCAGCGGAAAGAAGACCTGCAGTTTGGCGATATGGGTGTGAAGTTGGGGATCATTACTCCGGCCCAGTTGACGGAGGTCCTTGCGAAGCAGAAGAGCGGCCACCTCTATATCGGCGAGGCCCTGATCAAGGTGGGGGCTGTCACGTCCCAGGACCTGCCGAAATATCTTGATGAGTTCAAGGCCGACCAGGCGCCCTACGTGGTCAACAAGGTTGCGATACCGGCAGGAGTGCCGGATTCCGCACTCTGGGAAATGGCCGCCGACCTTACTTATAAAATGCTCTCCCGGGTGGCGAACCTCACGTTCAGGCTGGGGCAGTGTGCGCTGGTGCAGCGCCTCGATGCTAATGACACGGTCGTTGCAATGAGGATGTCCGGATCGGTAACGGCGCTCTACGTGCTCTCGGTTTCCACGGATGTCCGGAAGTCCATTGCCAAGGCCATTCTCAAGGCTGACGATGTGTCGCAGGAAAGCGAGGACATGTTGAACGACGCGGTAATGGAGCTCGTGAACATCGTCTGCGGAAACATTGCGGCCAAGGCGGCGCAAATGGGAAAGACCCTCGAGATCGCTCCACCCCGGGTCCTCGAAGCCAAAACCGGCGTTCCCGTGCCTGCCGGCGGCATGGGTCTCCTCATTCCGGTGCACGTTGCTGACGGACGGATCGAGGTCGGGATATTCCTGGATAAAGCATAAAAACCGGCACTATTGTATGCGTAATTCAACGCGAATTTCATCTTAGAGAGAGGTATTCCACGGAATTTCTCATTCTGTGCAATCCTACACTGACTCACTTCCCGTGGCACTTCTTGTACTTGAGCCCGCTCCCGCAGGGACAGGGATCGTTCCGGCCGGCTTTTTTCTCGGCATGCACCGGCTGGACGGACTTGGCCGCGGCGTCGCCTGCGCCGGCAAAGCTCAAGTTGGCCACCTGACGCCGTTGACGCCGTTCGATCTCCTGGGTCTGCTCTTTTGCGGCGGCCTTGATGCGGAACAAATTTTCGACGGTGGTTTCAACGATGCGGAGCTTCATCTCCTCGAACATGTCGAACCCTTCCCTTTTATACTCGATGAGCGGGTCCTTCTGGCCGTAGCCCCTGAGGCCGATGCCTTCCTTCAAGTGGTCCATGGCTAGGAGATGGTCTTTCCACTGGTGGTCGACTGCCTGGAGCATGAAGACCTTCTCGAGATGGCGCATCAGTTCCGCGCCGATCTCCTGCTCCTTCCCATCGTAACTCATTTTGAGCGCTTCCCAGAGCTTCTCGCGGAATTCCTCTCGGGGCAGGGCCTGCGGGTCGATGTCCGCCAGGCGGTAGGAGAACTTGGCGGCAAGCACGTCCGTAAGGCCCGCAATGTCCCAGGTCTCGGGATAGGCGTCCTCCGGACAGTAGAAGCCGATGATCCCGTCGAGCATGTCTTCAGCCAGGCCGAGCACCTCTTCCTTGAGGTCCTCACCCGCGAGGATCTGGCGTCGCTGCTCGTAAATTACTTTTCGCTGCTGATTCATGACGTCGTCGTACTCGAGGATGTGCTTGCGGATCTCGAAGTTGTGGGCCTCGACCTTCTTCTGGGCGTTTTCGATGGCCCGCGACACCATGCGGTGCTCGATGGGCACGTCCTCCTCCATGCCGAGCCTGCCCATGAGGCCGGAGATGCGGTCTGAACCGAAGATCCGAAGCAGGTCGTCTTGCAACGCCAGGTAGAAGCGGGACGAGCCCGGGTCTCCCTGGCGGCCGGACCGCCCGCGAAGCTGATTGTCGATGCGCCGCGCCTCGTGCCGTTCCGTGCCCAGGATGTGGAGCCCGCCTGCTTTGATGACCTTTTCTTTTTCCCCGGCGCACAGCGTCTTGAACTGTTCGAGCGTCTTGTCCCATTCTTCCTTGGTATATTCTTTGTCTTTGAGCGCCTGGCGCGCGAGGCCCTCGGGGTTGCCGCCCAGCACGATGTCCGTGCCGCGGCCCGCCATGTTCGTGGCGATGGTCACCGCGCCGTACCGCCCGGCCTGGGCCACGATCTCGGCCTCCATCTCATGATACTTGGCGTTCAACACGGAGTGCTTGATGCCTTTTTTCTTGAGCAGATTCGAGAGCGTCTCGGACTTGGTAATGGTGATGGTGCCCACGAGCACGGGCTGGCCGTTCTTGTGCAGGTTTTCGATCTCGTTGATGGCGGCGTTGAACTTCGCGTTCTCCGTCTTGTAGATGAAGTCCGGGTTGTCCGCGCGGACCATGGGCATGTTCGTGGGAATGATGACGACGTCGAGATTGTAGATCTTGGCGAATTCCGCGGCCTCGGTCTCGGCCGTACCGGTCATGCCCGCGAGCTTGTTGTAGAGGCGGAAATAGTTCTG
>JBGOTO010000062.1:0-16172 GCA_041476485.1 Nitrospirota bacterium | reverse complement strand
GTTCGGTCCATGCCGCGAGTCCGAAAGGCAAGCCCTCTTTATCTCAGGTAACTGCCCTCGAACGCCGCGCGGATTCGTTCCTGTGCGACGTGCGCATTGCGACGGGCCGACCACACCAGATCCGAATTCACCTGGCTTCGGCGGGACATCCTCTGGCAGGCGATCCGCTTTATGGTATGGGCGGCATCCCCGCGCCGGATTCGCGCGCTTTGCCCGGCGACCCGGGCTACCATCTTCATTCCGCGGAACTGAACTTTTGCCATCCAAGCACCGGGCGCGAGCTTATCATCGAGTGCGAACCGCCGCAGCTCTTGCGCCTTGCAAACAATTCCATTACGAGTGAGAACCGAAAAGGGGGGCCGTATGAAAAGAAAGATCGGGAACCAGAATGTCCTGTATCCCACGCCGGTAACGATCGTGGGAGCGCTCGTGAACGGGAAGGCTAACTTCCTGAACGTCGCCCACGTCGGGATATTGAACGCGGCCGCGCCCCATCTCATTTCGCTCGGCATGGGAAAACCGCACCATACCAATATCGGCATCCGCGCAAACAAGACCTTCAGCGTGAACATCCTGTCGCAGGACCGGATCGTGGAGGCCGATTACGTGGGGCTCGTCAGCGGCGGTAAAACGGACAAGTCCGGGGTGTTCGAGATTTTTTTCGGGGAATTGGAGACCGCTCCGCTCATACGGAATTGCCCGCTGTCCATGGAATGCAGGCTGCACGATACGTATGAGCTCAAAACGCACGATGTGTTCATAGGAGAGATCGTCTCCACCTATGCCGACGAGTCCGTACTCACGGATGGAAAAGTGGACATCGCAAAGGTCAAGCCGCTGCTGTTCGACATGAGCAGCATGAAATACTGGTCGCTGGGGCAGCCTGTGGGCAACTGCTGGAACGCGGGCAAGCAGTATGGAAAACCGAAGTAAAGTCGAGAGAGATCTGCAATCCTGAATCTTCCTCCCGATAGCATGGCTCCTCACCCGTTTTCTTTGAAATATTCGGGATACGCCTTTTTTGCGCACTCCTGGCATAGTCCATGGGTAAATACGGCCTCGGAGCGTTCACTGATGTAGGATTCCAGATGCTTCCACGCGCCCTTATCGTCCCGGATTTTTTTGCAAAACGAGCAGATGGGTAGGATTCCGTGTAAAGTTTTTATCTCGGCGAGCGCTTTCTGGAGCGCGGAGATCAATCGCTCACGCTCTTGTTCGATCCCTTTCAGTTCGCTGATGTCCCGGAAGGCGGTGACGGAAGCGACGATCGTCCCGTCCTCCATCAGCGGTGTTGAGATGACGGACACGGGAAACACGGTTCCGTCCTTGCGGATGAATATCTCTTCGCGGGAAGAGAACCGCTTGCCGGTTCTGATCACGCCGCGTATGGGACACTCGTCGAACGGCAACGGCGTGCCGTCCTGCTTTCGATTATGAATAAGCTCATGAATATTTTTGTCGATGAGTTCCGCCTCCGTCCACCCCAGGAGGCGCTCGGCTTCGGGATTGATAAAAGTGACGTTGCCGCCGTCATTCAGGACATACAGGCCCTCGCCCAATGATGAGGCAATGTCGCGGATTTTTTTATCACTGTTTGTGAGACTGTCGTTGTTCATAGAATTCTTGACGGCAACCGCCTCCTGGTTGACCATGTGCTGATAGTGGAGGGCCCCCGGCAACAAGTCAAAATGTCTTAGCTAAGTATATCATGCAAAGCGTTGTCCCGTAGGGAGAACAGAGAATTGATTTCCCGAGAGAACGCGCACGACCGATTTTGTCTCGAACTTTTTGCCGAATTACGCTATAATCGTGCCATGATCAAACGCACCAAAATCATCGCCACCATCGGCCCGGCGTCAAGTTCATCGTCAATCATCGCCAGGCTCATCCACGCGGGCATGGACGCGGCGCGTCTCAACTTCTCCCATGGCGAATTGAAGGACCATGCGCTGCGCATCCGGCTCATCAGGCAAGAGGCGAAAAAGGCGGGAAAGCAGCTCGCGATCATCCAGGACTTGCAGGGCCCGAAGCTGCGCGTGGGAACCATGAAGGACGACGCGGTCGTTCTTAAGCGCGGGGACACCGTGACGCTCACCACGCGGAAGGTGATCGGCACGAGCGGCCTCATTTCCGTGCTCTATCCCCGTCTTACGAAAGACTTGAAAATCGGCGAGACCGTGCTCCTCGACGACGGCAGGCTCGAACTTACCGTGGTCAAAAAGCGCGCACCAGGCCTCGCGTGCCGGATAGTCCGCGGCGGCGTGCTCAACAGCCGCAAGGGAGTGAACCTCCCCGGCGCCCGCCTCTCGCTCCCGTCGCTTTCGGAAAAGGACAAGGAAGACCTGATCTTCGGCGTGGAACACGGCGTGGATTATATCGCGCTTTCCTTCGTGCGCACGGCAAACGACATCCTGCAAGCCCGGCGTTTTCTTCATGCTCTCGGCGCGAACGTCCCGATCATCGCAAAGATCGAGAAGCCGGAGGCCATACAAAACCTCGATGAGATCATCCTCGCCGCCGACGGGGTCATGGTCGCGCGGGGAGACCTGGGAGTGGAGATGTCTCCCGAACAGGTCCCTCTGCTGCAGAAGAGGATCATCAAGGCGTGCAACGAGGCCGAAAGACCGGTGATCACCGCCACCCAGATGCTCGAGAGCATGATCGAAAACCCCCAGCCCACGCGCGCCGAGGCCTCGGACGTGGCCAACGCCATCCTGGACGGGTCGGACTGCGTCATGCTTTCGGGAGAGACCGCGGTGGGCAAGTATCCTGTATTGTCCGTGGAATTTATGGCGAAAATCGCCAGGCAGACCGATGCGTCCCTCTCCCCCCGTCCGCCGGACGTGTATATCCACACCACGGGAGAGAGCATGGCCCACGCCGCCTGCCGGGCGGCGGAAGAGGTGCCGGCGCGGGCGATCGTCACCTTCACCCAATCGGGGTCCACGGCCCTGCTCGTCTCGAAGCACAAGCCGAACGTGCCCATCATCGCGGCAACGCCCTTCGAGCGAGTCGCCAGGAAGATGTCTCTCTATTGGGGCGTGACGCCGATGATTCTGAAGACCGGGAAGACGACCGACGATATGATCGCGGCAGTCGAGCGCGCCATGCTCAAGCAAAAGCTGGTCAAAGCCCGGGATTTGATCGTGCTCACCGCGGGCGTTCCCATCGGAGTTGCGGGCAGCACCAATCTCATGAAGATACACCACGTCGGAGAGGCTAAATCCCTGGAAAAGAGGTAGTCGCCGCGCTCTCAGCAGGCTTATAAAATTACCGGCCCTTTTCCTGCCGCATCCTCCTGTTCATCTCCCACCGGGCGACTAAAATGTCCGCCCGGGCGAGGAGCCAGTAGCTGATACGCTCCTTTATTTTCTGCATGAGCGGCCTTCCCCTCCACTCCTCAATAGAGATCCGCTCGGCGTCCTTCAAATCTTCTTCGAAATCCGCCCGTGCGCGGGAAGCCAGTTCCCGGTCAGTCACGACCGCGACGAGCTCATAATTGATCCTCCCGCTCCGGATGTCGAGGTTTGCGGACCCTGCCACTACGGTGTCGTCGACGATGGCAAGTTTTGCGTGCAGCATCGCGGGCTTGTATTCCCAGACCTCTATCCCCGCTTTGAGCAGCCTCCCATAGAGGCCTCGCGCGGCCCAGCGCGCAATCGGGACGTCGGTCTTCTGCGAAAACAGCAGACGCACCGGCACACCCCGCTTTGCCGCCCGCTTAAGGGTCCGCAGCATACTGCCGTGGGGATAGAAGTAGCCCATGGCAAGATCGATCTTCTGTTCAGCGTTTTGGATCAGTTGACGATAGGCCCTGCGGACCTGCCGCATGGGATTTTCCGGACCGCTCTCGAGGAACCGCACCCGGCCTCCGTCCGCGTCCTTCACCCGGTGGTGTCGGCCCAGGCGGCGGAACCATCTGTGGAACGGGGAGCCGGCCCTGGACCACATTCTTGAAAATGACCGCCGCAGCCGCGCCGCCTCCGTCCCGGAAATCTCAAGCACGTTGTCCCGCCAGGGCGGCTCGTCGCCGGAGCCGCGATAGTATTCATCGGCGATATTGATCCCGCCAAGATAAGCGAGGGCGTCATCGATGAGCAGAAGCTTGCGGTGATTGCGGAACGGGATCAGTCCCTTCAGGAGCGGATGAAACCAGCGGACCGCGCCGCCTGTGTTGCGGAGCTCGTCCCAGAACGAGTCCGACAGGTTCACGGAACCCCAGGCGTCCGCAAGGACCCGGACGGGAACACCCCGTTTCGCGGCGTTGACGAGATGTTCGCGCAACTCCCTGCCGGTCGCATCGTCCTTGATCACGTACATCTCGAGGGCGACGGACGATGCGGCGCGGTCGATAGCGCCGAACATCGCCGGAAATGCTTCTATGCCGTTTTTGAGGAGACGAATGGGGGACATAATTAAAAATTAAAAAAAACAGATATTTTTAATTCTGCGTTTTAAACTTTTCTCTTAAATACTCGCTCGCTTCATCAGCTTTTTCCGCTTCCACCTTCAGGACATACGTTTTGATCGCTCCGCCGAATTCCACGGCGAGGGGAACGGCATCGTACGTCGCGCGAATGCCGTGTGAGCTGAGATAGCCGATGAGGTCCAGCATGGAAGAATCATCGTATCCCATGCCCGTGTCTCCGCGGAGTATTTCCACATACCGGACATCGTCCTCCGGAACAGGTTCATCCGGCGAGCCCTTTTTCCAGACATCACCGTACTCCCATCCCTCGCTGTCGGGCTCTGCGCCCCTGTTTTTCGGAGGGGGAGGGGTCCGGCGTTCTTCGGTACCGCCGAAGAACATGATGGCCGCAACCACGATCAGGAGCATTACAACAAGAGAGAGCATGTCACCTCTCCATTCCGGCGGGCGCCTGCCCCCCTCATTTGAGAAGAAGCCTGAAAAAACGGTTCATCACGAGGCCGGCCGCGGCGCCGAGCAGCGCGCCGAACCCCGCGAGAAATCCCATCACCAGGACGAGGACGAACGTCACGACGAAAGCGTTCTGACCGAACGACGGACCGAACATCCTGGTCACGTCTTTGGCCGTCGCTTCTCTCCAGGTCCCCTGAAGCTCGCCCGCAAGGAACAGGTCCAGGGACAGGGCAACACCGAGCGTGACGCATGCGCCAAGCAGCGCGCCGATGATAACGGCTTTCTTGAGCCCTTTGTCGTCCATCCTTCCCCTCTCATGAACGGTCGTTGTAACTACTCAGGTCTGCCGCGGAGCGTAGGCGCAATGAAGCGCGCGGCAACCGATGCACGGACATCAAGCAAGATGGGGCTTGTGGTCAACTTCGAAATTCCCTCAATCATCCTGCGCGCCTTGCGCAAAGCGAAGCAGCTGACCTGAGCAATCACCGGTCGTTTAAAAAATCAGCGGGGTCCCCTTCCTACCGCTGCTCGCCTTTTTCGAGCAGCTGATAGATCGCCGCAAACAGCCTCCAGTTGCCAACAACGGAACGCTTCAAGCGGTCTCCGGCCGAGGGCTCAAAGGACTCGGTATGCATGAACTGCGGCAGAAGCGCGAGATGAACGCGCCCGGCGTCGCCGACCGCGTCGGCAAGCCTCATGCTCTCCGTATACGGGATGGAGTAATCGTCCATGCCGTGGGCGATGATGAAATAGGCCGTGATATATCGGACCGCTCGCGCCGGAGAGAGCTGATACGCGTACTCTCTCACCGATACCGGGAGTTTTTCATACAGCGGATAAAAGCGCTCCGGGTCGGCATTAACGAGAAAGGCGTACAGCGCCTTTCCTTCGTCGCCGAGCGACTTCGCAAGCGCGCCGGCATCGGCGAGCTCATACCGGTTCCGCTTTTCGATGATTTTCTTCAGCGTCTCACGGTCCGCGCGGGAGCGCAGGAGATCCAGGTTCCGGTACGCGAGCATCCACCCGAGAGAGGAATCCGGCCTGATGAGACCGCGGTGTCCCCCGTATTCAAAAGCCCCGGTCATGGCATAGAGCATGACGTTGCGGAGGTCGTAATATCCGCCGAACGTCGCGACCACGCTGACCTTGTCCCGGACCCGGGGGTCCGCCGAGGCGAGCAGCACGGGTCCCGCGCCGTAGCTGATGCCCAACATACCCCCGCCCCGGCGGGCGGCATGTTCGCGGCCCTTCAGGTACAGAAAACAGCGGAGGACGTCTTCGGCGTCCGAAATCCTGGGACGGAGCGACTTCATGCTTTCGAACTCCGGGACGAGAACGAGGAACCCCGCCCGCGAGAGGTCTTTCGCCAGCAGCACGAGCTGTTCATCGTCCTTGCCGCCCGGGCCCACCCCGTGCACCAGGAGGAGCGGGAAATATCCGCCCTTGCCGCGCGGGCTGTACAGGTCCGCGGCAATCGTTCCGCCTCTGCCCGGGACCGTTACCTTCTCCACAACAGGACCGGCAATGAACTTCCCCATCAATGCCTTTTCAGGCGGCCGCACGCTGTCCGCGAGGATGAGGATACTGAGAAAACCCCGCTTGATCTGAACGGAGAACAGGATGACGGCGATGACCAGCAGGGAGAGCAGTATGATCTTTTTCATGCGTTACCGACGGGAGAGCTTGGGATGCTCCCATGCCTTTTCATTCCGCATTCCGCATTCCACATTCCGCATTATTTCAATATCTCTCCGGTCTTGCGCGACCACAAGAGCAGGTCCAGGTGGTCCATGTCGATGCCGATCTCTCCGGCGAATTGCTCAAGCCTATGCTCGATGGCAAGATAACCCGCGGGGGTCGAAGGACGCATGCGTTTGCTGATCACGCCCATTTCGAGAAGGCTGTTCAGGATGTGTTTGTCAAGGATTGCATAGCCGGGGAAACCGATGTTCCGGAGAAAATGGCTCGCCTCCTTATACCCCAGCCCTTTGATCTCCCTGGTCTTCGCAAAAAAATCGCGCCGCTCGTGCCTGCCCTCAAAGGACCCGATCAGCGCGCGGAGCTTCAAGCCGCAGCAGTCCCTCAGGAATTCTCGTGTCCGGACGATGTACGCGGGCCGCACCCGCCAGAATCGAACGTG
This sequence comes from Nitrospirota bacterium, assembly GCA_041476485.1. GTDB lineage: Bacteria > Nitrospirota > UBA9217 > UBA9217 > UBA9217 > JBAZLV01. Next base: position 9,150 of record JBGOTO010000062.1, on the reverse strand, counting down.
GTTATTCTTCGCGCGACGCTGGAGTTCCCGGACGGTGCCGGTGAGAAGAATATCGCGCAGCGCCTCCACCGTGCGCATGCCCATCTTGGCGCTGCTGCCCGCGGTCAGGATGCAATAGCTCATTTCCTCGAAGATCGCCCGGTCGCCTTGTTCGTACACCTTCCTGAATTCGGCGAGCCGCGCGACGATCAGCGGTTTTTTCGCGCGGTAGTCCCGTTTCAGCTCGTCAATGTATTCTCTTCCAGGCATTGAAGCCGCCCTTCAGGTTATAAAGGTTCTTGTAGCCCATGCCCATCAGCCGCTTGATGGCCCAGATGCTCCTGATCCCGGTTTGATCGTACACCACGAGCTCTTTTTCTTTTTTGACCTTCTTGATCCTCGCGCCGACGTCGGAAAGCGGCACATGGACCGCGCCGGGGATATGCCCCCGTTCGTACTCTTTGCCCGTGCGGACATCGAGGATCATCATGCCCTTCTTCTGGTCGAGTTCCCGCGGGGAAAGCTGTTTGATCCCCCAGCGGCCGAGAACGCCGAACAGCTTGAAGAGCAGGTATACGGCAAAAACGGTTACAAGAATTGTCGATGCAGTGTCCAAGGTGTAAACCCTCCCTCAATGAATTTCGGATTGCTGCTCATCCCTGTTTCACCGGCAGCTCGATGATGAACCGCGCGCCCCGGGGGGTGTTCTCGGCCGCCCGAATAGAACCGCCGTGGTCCTTGATGATCCGGAGAACGATGGCAAGACCCAGGCCGCTCTTTTTCTTCTTCCGGGAAAAGTCCGGTTGGAACAGCCGGGGCAGGTCCTCGGCGGAGATGCCGGGCCCTTCATCGCGCACCTCGATCTGGGCCATGCCGGTTGCCGTCATCTTTGCGGCGACCGTTATCCGGCCTTTCCCCCCCATCGCCTCGATGGCGTTTTCAAAGAGGTTGATGAACACCCGTTTCATCTGTTCGCGGTCGAGAAACACGTCTGGCAGGTCGGAGGAGATGTCTTTCCCGAAAAGGACGTCCTTATGCGCGCTTGCATAGAGCTGTACCACGCTCTCCAGCACCGGCGCAAGCTGCTGGACCGTGGGATTCGAAATCGGCATCCGCGCGAAGTCTGCGAATTCGTCCACGAGTTTTCGCAGGCCGTCGGCCTCCTGTACGATCGTCCTGCTGCATTCGTCGAAGATCCTGTCGAAGTCGGGGGAACCCTCGGCGTGTTTCTTGCGCAGCCGTTCCGCCGAGAGCATGATCGGCGTGAGTGGGTTTTTGAACTCATGGGCGATGCTCCGCGCAACGTCCTGCCAGGTCTCGGCCTTTTTGGCGCGCAGCAGTTCCGTAAGGTCGTCGAAGGTGACGACCGATCCGATCGGCGCGCCGCCGCCATCCCGGAGCGTGGTGACGCGCATCCTGAGCGCCAGCATCCTCCCGCGCACGTTGAGCGATAGTTCCTCCTCTATGCGCCCTTCGCCCTGCTCGAGCCTGCGGAACAGGTTCCGGATCGGGCCCAGCTCGATAAACTCGAAGGCCTCATCGTACCGCCTGCCGAGCGCGTCCTGCTCGGGGATACCGAGGATCTCGGAAGCGGATTGGTTTACCGTCGTAATTCTGCCTGCGCGGTCGAGGGAGACAACGCCGGTTTCGATGTTCGAGAGGATCGTCTTTTTGTAGTTGACCTCCTGCTCGATCTGCTCCCGGGAGTTCTTCAGTTCGTGGGTCATCCGGTTGAATGAACTGATGAGGACTCCTATTTCGTCGTCGGACGTTTCGTCGATGTGGTAATCGAGCCGGCCGGCGGCCACGGCCGCCGTCCCCTCCGCCAGCTTGCTGATCGGCACGGTAATGCCTGCCGCCACGCGAAGCGCCACCCAGATGGCCGCCAAAAGGAGCGCCAGCGTTACGGCAAGAAATGCGAGACGGTAGGCCAGCTTGATCGGCTCCTTGCCTTTAAATGCCGAGCGGTACTGCGTATATCCCTCGCGGATGTCCTCGGCCTTCGCAGCGAGGTTCTGGGGGATGTAATAGCTGACGACTATCGCCGCCGCGACCTCCTTGCTCTCCGTGGATTCGTAGAGCGGGACCCCGGCCCGCATGATGGCGCCCTTCCTTCCGGACTCCCGTACATCCGACATCTCCTGCCCGGAAAACGCCTCGGCCACCAGGTCGGCGGGTGTCTGGATAAAGGTCTTTGCCGGGTACTGGCTGGTGACGACGATCATAGCCCGTTCGCCGGGGGCGGTAAAGAGTTCCACCGAACCAAGGCCGTATTCTTCTACCTTTTTGCCCAGGTAGTCGTTAAGCACCTGGCTTTCGAATCTGTTCAGAAGCCGTGCCTCGGTCATCTGCCTGCTGATCTGTCTCCCAAAAACCAGCGCATCCTGCTGGAGCCGGTTGTAATACTCCTCGGCGACGGCGACCGAATCCTTGAGCGAGTTTTCGATTCTCAGGGTGAAAAGACGCTCGATGCTGCTCGTGAACATACCGGTCCCAATGATGAACAAGAGAACAGGCGGGATAAACGAGAGGCTGACAAAGGCGGTGACCAGTTTCGTTCTGAAGCGGGCTCCCAGAACACCCTGCTTTCGCTCTATCCAAAGCTTCCAGAGACTTCTGGCGGTCAGAAAGATGACTGTGGCAAGAAGCAGGAAGTCCGCGATGATGAGGATAATAATGAGGATATAATCGGACAACGGGCCTTGAAAACCGCGGAACTCAAGCTGGAGCGCAGTCGCCCCCGCAGTCAAGGCAAGAACGACGAAGAGGTAAAGCACGCTCCGCCATCCGGTCCGGCCCTCTTTCTTATCGTTTGTCATCGTAACGGCAGGATACCAAAATCCCCTGTCAAATGCAAGGTCTGGTTGGGGCCCGGAATATGATCTCTCAGTCTTCGGCTTCAAGCCGGGCAGTTCCCCCGGCGCCTCTCTCCTCCGCAACGGAGAGATTACGCCGAAATGATTTATTCTCTTGACAAACAAGAGGTTTCTCGTATATCTTTAGAAAAAAAGAGCCGTGGAATTCCCTTTTTAAATTAGAAAAAACGATTGCGGGAGTAAGAAGGAGGAGCAAGAGTGACCATTCGGCCGAAAGCCCTCATGCAGGCAGCAGGCGTTCTTCTTTTCCTCGTGCTTGTTCCCGGCATTGCCCGCGCACAGGAGCAGAAAGAACCCGCCACGCCGCAACAAGAGAAGACCCAAGAGAAAACCAACGAAGAACCGTCCCAGCAGAAACCGGGAGCGTTGCTCATACCCGAAGGCAAGACATCGACGGATTCAGAGGACCAGCAAACGGAAGGGGAAACCCTGTCCAAAGAGGGGAAAGCCGCGCCTCGAAAAGGAGCGGCCGAACAATACATCATCAAAAAAGGCGACACCCTCTGGGACATTTCGAACGCCTTTTTGAAGGACCCCTTCCTCTGGCCGTTCATCTGGAAGGCGAACCTCTATATCACCAATCCTGATTTGATCTATCCCGGCAACAAGCTGGAGGTCCCGAGTCTCGCCCCCATCGAGCGCGCATTGGAAACGCCCACCGAGGAGAAAGAAGAGGTCGAGGCGAAAGAGAAGGTCGTCGAGAAACCCGCTGGACCGAAAGAGGGCATTGCCTCGGCAGGCGTCAAAAAACCGAAGCCGGTCCTGCCCGAAACAGCCGAAGAAGCGCCCGCGGCAAGCAAGCTTATCCTGCCGGAGGAGCTGCCCGTCCCCATTATGGACAAGTATGCCATGCTCAGCGCCGGCTTTGTGAATCAAGAGGAGACGAACGACAAGATCATCGGCTCGTTCGAGGAATCGAAATCCATTTACGCCTATGACGATATCGTCTATGTGAAAATCCGTTCCCCGGAAAAGGTAAATATCGGGGACAAGTTTCTGATCTACATGCCGCTGGACCTGGTCAAGCACCCCAAAACGAAGCAGCGTTTCGGCAGGCTCATAAAAGGCCTCGGCATTCTCCAGATCACGGCCAAGGATTCTCCCGATATGCTGACGGCGAGGGTGACGCTCTCTTTCGACGCCATAGAAAAAAATAGTTTAATAACGCCCTATCAGGAACCGGCGCTCGTCTACAATACGCCGGAGAAAAAGAAGGTCAAGGACATCGCGGGATACATTCTCGCGGTGACGGACAACCGGACGATCACCGGCCAGACGGACATCGTGTATCTGGACAAGGGGAGCGCCGAGGGGGTCGAGCCCGGCGACAGCTTTATTGTGTATGCCGATCCGGATAAACGCGCTTTCCCGAAGAAGAGGGTAGGCGAAGTGCAGGTATTCCTCGTAAAAGACCATTCATCCACCGCCGTGGTGCGCAAGAGCATCGACGCCCTGGAAAGAGGGGACGCGGTCACTTTCAAAAAATAGAGCCCGCCCCGCAACCGGCCCTACTTCAGGAACAGGAAAAACCCGTTGAAAAAATACACGAGGCCGAAGGCCCCTGATGCCAGTCCGAGATGCCAGAAATATTTTTGTTTCATCAGGGCCGCGATGGACGAGAGCAGAATGGCGATCTGGAGAAACATGGCCGCCAAGCCGAAGGCCCCGGAATGCTTCTGCGCGTTGTCTCGTTCGGTTTCAAGCTCCCCGGCCTTTTTCCTGATCTCCGCCTTTTCCTCATCGTACTTCCTGGTCTTCTCGTCGTAGGCGTCGATTCTCTTTTTATAATCGCCGGCCAGCGCATGGGACATTCCCGCCTTCATGGTTTTGAGGTCCATTTCGAATTTCTCTTTCTGGAGCTCATAGACGTATCCCTTAATGCTCTTCGCCTGATAATATGCCCACTGGTCGGACGCCTGCGCCTGGGATATGACCGATCGGGTCGAAAATCCGCCGCCCTTCAGCGTTGCGAGAGTCGCGCAGACCGCGAAGACCACGGTCGTGAGCGCAAGATAGTTCAGCCACGGCTCTTTCTTTTCTTCTACCATTAAATTTCCTCCTGGGACATGCTGAGATATTTTTTCGGCGCCCATAATACCGAAAGCAACTCTCGTTGTCAAGAGCATTGCGGCAACCGACATTGAAATCTTGTACAAGTCATGCTACAGTGTAAAGAGAAAAGCGGATGAGGAGGGGAGAACTATGATCATCGGCGTACCGAAAGAGATCAAAACAGAAGAATTTCGCGTCGGCATCACGCCCTTCGGCGTGCAGGACCTGAAAGAGGCAGGCCATACCGTCCTGATCGAATCCGGCGCGGGAACCGGAAGCGGCTTTCCTGATGATGAGTTTCAACGGGCCGGAGCGGAAATTGTCGACAAGAATACGCTTTTTGCCCGGGCCGAACTCATCGTCAAGGTAAAGGAGCCTCTGTTGCCGGAATACGATCTGCTGAGAGATGGCCAGGCGCTCTTCACCTACCTCCACCTCGCGCCGAACCGCGGCCTGACCGAACTGCTCCTCCGGAAAAAAGTGATTGCCCTCGGGTACGAGACCCTTACGAAGAACAACGCGCTGCCCCTGCTCGCGCCCATGAGCGAGATCGCGGGAAGGATGGCGCCGCTTATGGGCGCCTACTACCTCCAGAAGTTCAAAGGGGGCTCCGGCATTCTCGCAACCGGGGCAAGCGGCGTCAAACCCGCAAAGATCGTGGTCCTCGGCGCCGGCGTCGTGGGCACGAACGCGGCCCGGGTGGCGTCCAACCTGGGCATGGAAACCGTCGTGATAAACAAAGACACGGTCCGTCTCCAGAAGATCGACGAGCTGTTCGGGGGCCGGGTGAAAACGCTGCCCGCCACGGCCCAGACCATTGCCGGGGAAATAACGAATGCCGATGTCGTAGTCGGCGCAGTGCTCGTGCCGGGCGCTAAAACTCCGGTGCTTATCACGCGCCAGATGCTCAAGACCATGAAGAAAGGCTCGGTGATCGTGGACGTGGCCGTGGACCAGGGTGGCTGTATCGAAACGACGAAACCGACGACGCATGATGACCCGGTGTACGAGGTGGAGGGCCTCATCCACTATTGCGTGGCGAACATGCCCGGCGCGTACCCGCGCACGTCGACGCTCGCGCTCACGAACGCGACGCTGCCCTATATTAAAAGTATCGCGGAAATGGGGATCAGGAAAGCTGTGCAAGAAGACGCAATCATCCGGAGCGCGCTCAACACCGATGACGGAAAGATCGTGAACAAAGCACTTGCGGAGGCGATGGGATTTACGACGATTGAATAGCTGCTGCTTTAATGGTGAAGCGTGGGTTGAGGAGATACCAACTACTGTGGCACGGCTCGCGGTTGAATCTTACATAACGGTTTTGGACGTGTGCGGTACCTCGTCTTTTGCGGACTCCGACACCATCACGCCTGGTTGCGTAGTTTACTCTTCTTCGAATATGCTATGTACGTATGCATTATATCGAAAGGGGGAAACCTCAAAAAAAGTGAACAAGATAATTACAGACTTATCTGTTTGGTTGTTTTGCATGATGGCGAAATATCCATGTACGGATTCATTCTTTCCCATGGACTTGTCGAAGGCCATTACTCTTGAGGGTAGTTCATCGTAAAGTCGTTTGTATCTTTGTCCAACCTCGCCCTCTTGGTCTTTCCGTTTGATTTCATCGAAAAGATCAATTTCCTGATAGTTCTTGTCAAGGCCGCAGACCTCTGGAGTAAAAAGCAAATGATCCGGCTCGAATCCATCAAATATCTCGATTGGTTTGTCCTTGAAGTTTTTAATTATTCTGTATCCCATTTTTGTTAACCGAACACACTGATCACCGATAGGGAGTTGCCCCCCGAATCAGATGGCTTAGGTTGTTAAGCCTACTTCTCAAATTTCTTAAGACCAAGCACCTCAATCAATGCTGGGTGAACTTGAAACCTTGTAGCTGTGACATCAAAATCCTCATCTGGGAATTTATGTTTTGAAATATAGTCTGACCCACCAAAACCACGTCCCCCGGGCCGATAAAAGGATACAATTGAGAAATCATGTAACTGCTTTAGAATTTGTTTTGGTTCCGTGATCTCAGGCATTAGTGTCTTTTGTTTTTCAAATTCTACAACGAATTGATCAAGCTCAAACCGATAGATGCCAATCGCTTTAATAACATCGAAGTATTTCTTGTAGTTGGGCACATGTTTGTGGATCTCATCATCGATTTCCCTGAGGAAATAAGCACTGTATTGTTCACGGGCCTTATGGATGTCACTATTGATGAATAGTTTCACCTCTTCAGACTGACCAGTCACCCTTTTCTTTGTCTCGCTCAGAACTGTATTTGAAAAACGAATAATGTCACGAGGACGCAAAAAGGTCCTATCTATAATGTGCTGATACTTACTTTGCCTCCCCGGCATTTCGTTCGCTTCATCAAAGACGCTCTCCCATTTCACATCCTCTGTTCCTGCGCCAAAGGTAGCTTTGAATCTTTTTTCCATCAGCTTCTTAAGAGTATGGCTGGTTCGAGCTGTATCCCACTCAATTATTGACATTTGATTTTCTGTGATCTTATTTTTGTCTTCAAACTGAAGTCGGCTATAAATGTCGTCTCTCAAAAAAACCGTGACAAATAGTTTCTTTCCTTGGTCTTTCGCATATTGGTTAATATCTTTCGCTGCAAGTAGTAGACCAATCAAGCGCCTTGCGTAGTCAGGATTTGCAGGGTCAAATCCTAAGTCTAGCTGATCAAAACAAATGAAGTAGCTATTTTCAGGATTCAACACATTTACGGTGTACTGGATAAGGTTCGAATTTACCTCTTGTATAATTGTTGGCAAGTATTCAATGGGAACAGATTCAGACGTTACACCAAGCTTTACAAGTTCGAGTAGATTTATCTCCATTGAAGGTTTGAACTTCAAGGTTTTGCTTGGTGAAAATATCTGGCTAACATCCGGGTTCTTGGATCCATATGAGTCAACGACAAACCTTTCAATTTTTGCCATGTCATCAAGCGTATCCATGTTATAAGGCAACGAGCTATCATTATTCAAGATGAGTTTGGACAGTGAAAGTGAAATCAAATATTTCCAGCTGTGGGTATATTTGTCTTGATCAGGAACTCCAATTCTCCCCTGTTTGTCATGAAGGTGCCAAGGGTAGTCAGAAAATGTATGTCCGAAAGCAAAAACTTGGGAATCCTTTGTTGTTATTAGCTTTTTGAAGATAGCGGTCTTTCCTGCTCCTTTTCTCCCGGAAATCAAAAATCGTCTCATGTTAAGAATATTCTGGTATGCTTCGTGATCTTCAAAGCACGCATACAGGAGGTCATCGCTGTCGGCATCGATTGTTCCAAAATTCTCGACTTCAAAAAGAGTTTTCATCAGTTCCTTCCTAGTTTTTAAGCTACTGCACGGAGTCGTCGGTCAACCTACCGGTAGGGCTACATCGAAACAATAGGCGGCGTCCGCGAGAGCTGAACTGAAGGCGCAATCGGCGTTGACTTGAGTGACTTGTTAGGCATTACCATACCTTCCACCAAGGTTTCTTTTCTCCGACAAAAATCTGACAGTCGGCTTGCCGAACGCCGGACGGCAGCGAGCCTGACTCAAACGGCAGAATGTCTATAAACTGACCCGGCGGAAACACAAGCTGAAGCTTGCCCATCAACTGCCGTGCTATCTGCGGAATCTCAGCGCGGCTCTGAACTCCGATAACGAGAACCTGCCGTGCTTCCTTGTCGCCCTCGATAAAACACTGAGGTAAGTGTGCCTCGACGATGCCAGGCACCTGCGCGACAACCTGAGAAATAGCGTCTGCCATGACATCAGGCATCGGTTTGGCCGGAGCACCGAAAAACATCTTTATTCCAGTTTTGAGTGTGCGTTCGCTCATAGTAGTGCGGTAATGCCTAACATTTACTGAGTAAAGGTCTAACCAAGTAAGTAAAATGCGTGAAAGAGCGCACACGGCTTTCCGATGTTCTTCACCGCAAAGCATGCGCTTTCGTCCAACCCGCTGTCGTCGGCACCTTATAGCAGAGCTTTCAGAGAGCTTTCAGGGTCAAGTCTTGTTCATTGCATTTTCGCGTAACCACCGGCTGATCGTTGAGTAGTGCACCTTTAGGTGGCGAGCAATTTCACTCTGATGATAGCCGTATTGCTCCACTGCGTCAAGCAACTTTTTTATCAGTTTGTTTCGGTTCTTCATGATGGATGCCGGTAGCAGAACCGCAAGTGATGGGCGCGTGGAGTATCGCTGGCTCCGGGGAATCTCCGGCACGTCTTTG
>JBGOTO010000061.1:0-16560 GCA_041476485.1 Nitrospirota bacterium | reverse complement strand
GGTTCGATCCCCCTCATAAAAATAAAAAAGGGCTGACCGATTGGTCAACCCTTTTGTTATTTCTTGGTGGAGCTGAGGGGGATCGAACCCCTGACCCCAAGACTGCCAGCCTTGTGCTCTCCCAGCTGAGCTACAGCCCCATGAATATCTGTGCAAGGTGCATACTCTAACATCACGAATTAATGTTGTCAAGAAAAAATCATCATGCTGTCTTCGGTGAACAAACTATTAAGATGATGAGAAAAATCCGAAAACAGTATATAATTTAGTATAAGCTATGGAAGACACTCAGGACAAAAAAGACGCCCCATCGGACCAACCTCAGCGCACGAGGGAAATCCCTCTCGATACCCGGCTCTTGTCCGAGGCGGTCATTGAACTCAACATTTCCCGCAAGAACGTCGGCATCTACCCGCCGGGCCACATCCAGATTACCAAGAGCATTGAGCGCGCCTACGAGATTCTCCAAAAATTGTTCGAAATCCGGGCCGAGATGACATTGGGCGTCGCGAAAGACACATTGCTGGTCGGTCAGGACTACCTTGACCGGAAGAACCCCGTATACCGGGATTTTGCGCTTTCATTGAACCAGCAGGAGATCGCCGCGGTCACGTTCATGCGAGGACTGGAAAGAGACGAACTGGTGCGTTTCCACCGAATCCTCACGACCAAGCCGGAAGACATCAGGGCCACGGGAGGCATCGGCAAGGTCATGACTGAAACCGATATTCCCCATATCAGGATACAAGCCATCGATTACCGGAGCTTTCACGCTACCGAGGAACAGGAAATAGTCCACTCGCAGGCCAAGACGGGAGAAAAATCCGGAGCTGGTCTCTGGCAGGACTTCGTTGCCCACCTTGCCGCAGGTACGCTCGCCGCGCCGGGAGAGCAGGGGGTGTCCGTAACGGACGCGGAACAGGTGGACCCGGCGGAGCTCGCGCGGCTCCTGAACGAACGGAAACTCGACCCGAACGCAGCACTCGACAGCTATGACAGGATTATATCGGACCACGTGCGGGGAAGGGCCGAGAAAAAACAGCCCAGCCAGGAACAATCCGCGACGCTTGTGAAAATGAACAAGTTGCTTCAGGACCTGCACCCCGAACTTAGAAAACAGTTCCTGTCCGTGGCGTTTCAGCGAATCTCTACGCATGCGGCCGCGGCAGACCCGGACGAGCTCGTGGGAGGCGTCCCCGACGACATGGTCATCGAGATGCTGAAGCAGGCGAACGCCGAAGGGCGGGAAATATCGCCGACGCTTACCGGTCTCTTGGGAAAGCTGACCAAAGCGCAGGCAGAGAGCACCGCCGTGCGGGAACCTATCCGGACGGGCGTCGACATTATTCAAGAGAGTTCAGGCGCCCCGCAGATCCTTCCCGAACACATGGAGAAGCTTTTCAGCCGCGAGAAGTACGAGGAGTACGTTTCCGAAGATTACGAAGCCATGTTAAAGCGGCTGACGGAAGGGCACGGCGCTTCGGGGGAGGTCCTCCCCGTTGAGGAGTATGCGAAGACGCTTGAGGACGACCACCTTGATTTTCAGATCGGCCGCGCGCTCCTCGCGTTTCTGGAAGAAGACATTGATGAGGACGATTATAAGGAATTTGCCCAAAAGCTCGTGACGATCATGCCCGGATTTCTTACAACCGGCAATTTCGTCCTCCTTTGGGACATTTTCGAAACGCTCAAGCGGCATGCGACGGAAAAGCCGCTCCCGGGCATACGCGCCTGCGCTGAGGAATCCCGGAAAGCATTCACCGACCCTGAATTCATTTCAAAGGCGCTGAGCGCCTTCGAGCTCTGGATGCGGGACAAGGGACAAGAGGCCGCCGGCCTGATCCAGTCCCTGGGACCGGAGACCGTGCCGGGGCTGATGGACATTTTCGCCAAGGACGACCCGACGGGGCTCAGCCGTATTTTGTTTAATCTCCTTTGCATCTTCGGGGAACCCGCCGTGCGCGAGGCTCATAAAAGGCTCCGCGATCCCCGGACTCCGTCCATCCGGTCCCTCCTGGTGTTTTTGCGCCGGGCGGGAAATCAAACAACGATCCCACATGTAAAGCCGCTGCTTCGGCACCGTGATCCTGCGGTGAGGATGGAGGCGCTCAGCACGCTCCTGAAACTCAAAGACCCCGGGGCCGTACCGGTCCTGCGCGAGGCCATCCATGCGAACGATCCCGATATCGCCTTCCAGGCCGTTTCCCTGGCGGGACAATACCGGGTGCGCGAAGTCACCGAGGATGTGCTGTCGAAAATCAAACGTGCGATCCTCTTTGAGACCGACTACGCCGAGAACGAGGAGATCATCAGGGCGCTGGGAGATATCGGCGACCCTCGCGCGGTCCCCGATCTGGAAAAACTCGCCCGTGCAACGTGGTCGCTTTACCCCCAGAGCCTGCTCAGGATGAAAGAGGCGCTGTTCGAGTCGCTCGCCAGATACCCGATAGGAAGCATCGCGGGCCTGCTCAAGATCGGAGAGCGCTCGGAAAGCGATAAAGTGAAGCGGGCGTGCAGGAAATTGATGGAGAAGAAATAAGCGGAAGGTGAGAAGGTGGGAAGAGAAGAAGGAAAGATGACATCTGAAGAGGACATCCATGACGGGCTATCGCGGGTCATTGCACAGCTCAACGCGGCGGTAACGACCACGAGCCTCTATTCTCCGACGCATCCGCAGGTGGCGCAATACATCGAGAAAGCCTACGGACTGCTCCAGGACCTGCTGCGAATAAAACCGGAGATTACCATCCTCCTGATCGGCGACGATCTTGTGGTTGACAACAGACCGTTTGCCGGCGGCAGCGCTTTTGTCGCAAATTTCGTCCGCATCATGAGAAAAAAATCTTTCGAGCGGCTGTCTTTTCTTCCCGGAATGACGAAGGCCGAGCTTGAGGGGCTGATCCGGGACATGGCCGCAAGCGATGCCGTGTCGGTGCGGTCCAGCTCGGGCGTCAAACTGGGCAAAGTCGAACTCAGGATTAAAAAGCTCGACGAGCAGCGGGCCGGCGGCGGGGCCGCGGCGACGGGCTCCGAGGCTTCTCCGGAAATAGTTGAGCAACTGCTTGCGCTCACGGCGACGGAACTCGATGAACTGAAGGCATTGTACTTCACCGCGAAAAAACACCAGAAGATAGACGTGCGGGGCGTGGATGACATGGTCAAGGGGTTTATCAAGGGGTTCCGGCAGGAGATAAATCCCTTGAGTCTCCTTGCTTCGCTCAAGTCCGTGAACGAATATACTTTTACTCACGTCACCAACGTCTGCATTCTGACCATGAGCCAGGCGGAAAACCTCGGTTTCACCGGCGACCACCTGCACGCCGTCGGCATCGCGGCATTGCTGCACGATATCGGGAAGATATTCATCCCCGACGAGATCCTGAGCAAACACGGCGTGCTCACGCCGGAAGAACGAAGGATTATTGAGACACATCCTGTAAAGGGCGGACGGTATCTCATGGGTATCGACGGCATCCCGAAACTGGCAATCCTTTCGGCGCTGGAGCACCACCAGAAGTTCGACGGGAGCGGGTATCCGTCGATCAAAGGCGGATGGACGCCGAATGTCACGAGCCAGATGATCACCGTTGCCGACGTGTTCGACGCCATGAGAAGCAGAAGGTCATACCAGGAACCGATTCCCCAGGAGAAGATTGAGGAAGTGCTGGTGAAAGGAAGCGGAAAATCGTTCAACCCGCTGCTCGTGGACCGGTTCCTAAAGATGATAAGACGGTGACCGACGGGCAGCCGTGAAAATCAGGACCATTACGACGATGGTGGAAAAAAGTTTTCAAAAAAACTGTTTTATGGTATAAGACCCTTACCGGCTTGTTTACGAAAGACCGGCATCCGTCGCAGCAAAGGGAGGAAGGATTATGAAAGTCATCGCATTCAACGGCAGCGCGCGGAAAGACGGGAACACGTCCATACTCCTGAACCTGGTCCTGGATGAACTGAAAGCCGAGGGAATCGAGACCGAGTTGTATTCGCTCTCGGGAAAACCGGTCCAGGGTTGCATTGCGTGCTATAAATGTTTTGAAAACAAGGACAAGCGTTGCGCGGTCGATAAAGACATCATCAACGAGTGTATCCGGAAGATGATCGAAGCGGACGGGATATTACTCGGCTCACCGACCTATTTTGCAGACGTATCGGCGGGCATGAAAGCGCTTATCGAACGATGCGGCATGGTGTCAAGGGCGAACACCGACCTTTTTAAGCGTAAAGTGGGCGCCGGAGTCGTCGCGGTGCGGCGCGCGGGGGGAACGAACGTCTTCAATTCCATGAACTACTTTTTCCTCATCAGCCAGATGATCGTCCCGGGGTCGAGCTACTGGAACCTCGGCATCGGCCGGCAGCCCGGAGAGGTGAATAACGATGCGGAAGGCGTGCAGACCATGAAGGACCTGGGCAAGAACATGGCATGGCTGCTGAAAAAAATCAACGGGTAAAAGAGACCGAGAAAGTCCTTGACAGGACTGCGATACTTGGGGTATTCTAAGATCGTTGCACGGTAGGCAATCCTCTTTAAATCTGGTCCCGAGAGGCCAGGAAGGGCAGAAGATGAAAAAATTTAAAACACACACACGACCTTCTTTCCATTTCGGGGAGAAGGTTTTTTTGTGTATTTTTTCCGAGGTAGAGAGCATAGCGCAGGGAGCATGGTATGAAAGAAAAGGCCCTCATATTGGATAAGGCCGGCATCGACCGGTCACTCACGAGAATCGCCCACGAGATCCTGGAAAAGAACAAGGGTGCCAAAGAGCTTGTTCTCGTCGGCATCCAGCGGGGCGGTGTGCATCTCGCCAGGCGGCTTGCCGCCAAGATAAAGGAAATCGAAGGCGTGGGGCCCCCGGTGGGAAGTCTGGACATCACCAGGCACCGGGACGATCTGGCCACGCGCACGTCCCAGCCCGTGCCGCAGGCGACGGACATCACCTTCAGTATCCAGGGCAAGATCATGGTACTCGTGGACGACGTGCTCTATACCGGCCGGACCATCCGTGCGGCGTTGAACAGCATCATGGACTACGGCAGATCGAAGCGTGTTCAGCTCGCTGTGCTCGTGGACCGGGGTCACCGGGAACTGCCGGTCCGTGCCGACTACGTGGGCAAGAACCTTCCGACGTCCGCAAAAGAGAAGGTGGAAGTGATGCTTGCGGAGGACGGATTGGACGAGAAGGTAGTGATATTGGAAGAATGATTTGAATGCGGATTTCGGAATGCGGAATTGAACAGCAGATGCACGATGCAAACGGCTGGGGCAAGGGGCAGACAGAGTATTATGCGATGAACATTCTCATTAAAAACGGCCGCGTAATAGACCCGGCGAACAAAATCGACGAGAAGCTCGACATCCTCGTGTCGAACGGAAAGATCGGGAAACTCGGCAAGCCGGGATCGATATCGCCGGAGGGCGCGCAGGTCATCGATGCCGCGGGCAAGATCGTCGTCCCCGGCCTGATCGACATGCACGTCCATCTCCGGGAGCCGGGATTCGAGTATAAGGAAACGATAGCAACCGGTACGGCCGCGGCAAAAGCAGGCGGGTTCACCTCGGTCTGCTGCATGCCGAATACGAATCCGGTAAACGACAATCAAGCAGTAACGAAATTGGTCCTGTCGCAAGCCCTCAAAGCGTCCGCCCGGGTCTTCCCGATCGGCGCGATCACGAAGGGGTCCAAAGGCGAGGAACCGGCCGGGCTGGCCGAACTTCGCGCCGCAGGGTGCGTCGCGGTATCGGACGACGGCAAACCGGTGATGAATCCAGCGGTCATGCGCCGTGCCATGGAGCACGCGAAAACATTCGATATGCTCGTGGTCTCCCATTGCGAGGACAGCGGCCTCTCGGGGAAGGGCGTGATGAACGAAGGGGAGGTATCGAGGGAACTCGGGCTCCGGGGCATTCCGCGCGCGGCTGAAGACGTGATGACCGGCCGGGACATAGCTCTTGCAGAAGAGACAGGTTGCAGGCTGCACATCGCGCACGTGAGCACTGCCGGCTCCGTGGAGCTGGTTCGCGCGGCGAAGACGCGAGGGGTGAAGGTCGCTGCCGAGACCTGCCCGCACTACTTTACGTTGACCGACGAGGCGGTGCGGGGGTACAATACGCTGGCAAAAATGAATCCGCCGCTCCGCACTGCCGCCGATGTCGCCGCGATCAAGCAAGGCCTTAAAGACGGGACCATCGACGTAATCGCCACGGACCACGCTCCGCATACGATGGATGAAAAATCCGGTGAATTCGATGACGCTCCTTTCGGCATCGTGGGGCTCGAAACCGCGCTCGGCCTGACTTTGAAGCTTGTGGACGAAGGAGTTCTTTCACTGATGGAATTGGTCCGTAAGCTGAGCTTCAATCCCGCGACCGTGCTCAAATTGGAGAAAGGGACGCTTTCTCCCGGCGCTGATGCGGACATCACGATCATCGATTGTGCAGCAGAATGGGTCGTGGATTCATCCCGCTTTAAATCCAAATCAAGAAATACCCCGTTCAACGGCTGGAAGCTCAGGGGCAGAGCGGTCCAAACGATCGTGGATGGGCGACTGTAATGCGGAATGTGGAATTCGGAATGCGGAATAAAAAAATAATTACTATACTTTTACTCTTGCTCGCCTGGGCCGGAACCGCCATTGCAGGTCAGGACCAGCAGATTGCGCAGAAGCTCGCGGTTCTGGAAAAGGTCCAAGGCAAGTTTACGTTCGTGGTTGTCGGCGATAACCGTTCCGGAGACGAGATATACAAAAAGCTCCTTACTCTGGTCATGGAGCGCAAGCCGAATTTGATCGTGAATACCGGAGACCTGATCGCAACTCCCGGAGATTTGAAAGAGTGGGCCAAGTTCTGGGAAATGTCAAAGCCGATAACCGTGCCGTATTTCCTGACAGTCGGAAATCACGACGCTCATTCGAAAGTGCCGGGGAGCGAGCAAATTTATACACAACAGGTAGACCTGCCGGGGAATGAGCTCTACTACTCTTTTGTTGCGGGAAACTCGCTCTTCGTCGTGCTGGATTCCTCCCTCGATGATCAGGAGAAGAAAATTACGGGGAAGCAATATGCATGGCTCGAAGGGATTCTGGCGAATGCGGCGCAAAAACACAAGTTCGTATTCGTACACCATCCGCTGTATACCGTGAAGGGAAAAGGAAAACATGCCGGCAACAGCTTGGACCGGTATCCCGTGGAGCGGGACAGGCTCCAGGCTCTCTTCGTGAAACACCATGTGGAGCTCGTGTTCACCGGACACGAGCATCTGTATGAACGGAAGCTCGTTGACCGGATCACGCACGTCATCAGCGGTGGGGGCGGCGCGCCTCTCTATGCAGATGAAAAGGACGGCGGGTTTAATCACTTCGTCGTGGTGACTGTTGACGGCGACAAGGTGACCGCTGAAGTGGTGGATAGCAGTAATAAAGTGAGAGACAGGTTCTGATATGGAGCGAGCCGACCATGTCGGCGTCCGGTTTAGACGGCAACGCGGTTGCCTTGGTCCAAATTACAAAGGTGAATTATGAAAAAAGTGCTGCTTGCACTGGCTGACGGTTTGGTGTTCGAAGGTGATTCCTTCGGGGCGGAAGGCGAGACCTCCGGCGAGATCGTGTTCAACACGAGCATGACCGGATACCAGGAGATCCTTACGGACCCGTCCTACAAAGGCCAGATCGTCACCATGACGTACACCCAGATCGGCAACTACGGCGTGAACGACGAAGACGTGGAGTCCGCCAAACCCTATGCCGAAGGCTTCATCGTCAAGGAGTATATGGATTTTCCGAGCAACTGGCGGAAGAAAAAATCGCTGAACGAATATCTGACAGAGCACGCCATCGTCGGCATTCAGGGGATCGATACGCGCGCGCTGACCCGCCATCTCCGGGACTTCGGCGCCCAGCCCGGCGTAATCTCGACGAAGGATTCGGACCCCGGGAGTTTAGTTGCCAAGGCAAAAGCCCTTCCGACGATGAGCGGCCTCGATCTGGCGAAGGTCGTTACGTGCAAGAAGCCTTACCAATGGGCGGAAGGCGACTGGGACCTTGAAAAGGGCTATGGAAAGAAGTCCTCGTCAAAGCATAAGGTCGTCGCCTATGACTACGGCATCAAGCGAAACATTCTCCGCCTGTTGACGGCCGCCGGGTGCGACGTGACGGTTGTTCCGGCCACAATGTCCGCGGAAGACGTGCTTGCCCTGAATCCCGACGGCGTATTCCTGTCCAACGGCCCCGGCGATCCGGAGCCGGTCACCTATGCCATCGAAAATATCAAAAAGCTTTTGGGAAAGAAGCCGATCTTCGGCATCTGCCTCGGGCAGCAGCTCCTGGGGCTGGCGCTGGGAGGGAAAACGTACAAGCTCAAGTTCGGCCATCACGGCGGCAACCAGCCGATCATGGACCTGACCACGCGCAAAGTCGAGATAGCGGCGGAGAACCACGGGTTCGCCGTGGACATGGAGACCGTGAAGGACAAGGTTGTGATGACCCACGTGAACCTCAATGACAATACCTGCGAGGGATTTCAGCATAAAACGCTGCCTGCATTCTGCGTCCAATACCACCCCGAAGCTTCGCCGGGGCCGCACGACAGCAGGTATCTGTTTGCGAGATTTATCGGGATGATGGAACAAGAGAAACAAAAGGCAAAACAATAAGCTTGCCGCAAAGACTCTAAGGCACGAAGTTCAAACATTATTAAGTTCTTTCTTGGTGTCTTCGCGTCTTCGTGGCTAAGTGGGTTTTAATTAATCAATGATTTCAAATACTGAATTAAAAAATCGGATCGATGCGGCTTATACGCTTTTGGAAGCCTGCCGTGTTTGTCCCCGCGAGTGCGGGACAAACCGCTTGAAGAACGACAAGCTGGGCTTCTGCCGGTCGGGTCTCATCCCCGTCATCTCCAGCGTGAGCCCGCACCACGGCGAAGAACCGCCGATTTCCGGCACGAAAGGCTCCGGTACGATATTTTTCGCCAACTGCAACCTCCGGTGCGTGTACTGCCAGAACTATCCCATCAGCCAGATGGGGAACGGCGTTGAAATGACAACGGACGAGCTTGCCTCCAAAATGCTCTGGCTGCAGGAGCAGGGCTGCCACAACCTGAACCTGGTTACGCCGACCCACTTCATGCCGCAGATTTTGAAGGCCCTCGGTATCGCGCGTGAACGGGGCTTTACACTTCCTATCGTATACAATACGAGCGGCTATGAATCAGTTGAGGCGATTCAATTGCTCGAAGGAATCGTGGACATTTATTTGCCGGATATGCGTTACTCGGATGACAGAATCGCGCGGCAGTACTCAACAGCAGTTCACTATCCCGAGTTCAACCAGGCGGCAATCAAAGAGATGTATCAACAGGTCGGCAATCTTTCGGTTGACGAGCAGGGACTTGCAAAGCGCGGGCTGATCATCCGGCACCTGGTTTTGCCCAACCGGCTTTCCGGCACGGAAACGGTTGTGAAGTTCCTGGCTGAGGAAATTTCAAAGGACGTTTACCTCAGCCTGATGTCCCAGTACTTCCCGGCGTATAAGGCGCACGGTTTCAAGGAATTGTCGCGCAGGATAACCGCCGATGAGTACGAGGGGGCGCGCCGGATCATGGGGCAGTACGGGCTGGAGAACGGATGGGGGCAGGAATTCGAATGAAGCAAATTCAAAACTTTTTGCCGCAAAAAGGCACACCCTGCACTCGCGCATATGCACTCGTAAGCGCTGGGTGCAGGCAAGAGACGCAAGAAAAAGAATTGAACTTTTGCGCATTTTGCGCATCTTTGCGGCAAAATTTAGGATTTTGGATTTTCGAGAAGGGGTGTAGTTCATGCCGAAACGTACGGACATAAAAAAAATTCTCATCATCGGCGCCGGTCCGATCGTGATCGGGCAGGCCTGTGAGTTCGACTACTCGGGCGTACAGGCGTGCAAGGCGCTCAAGGAAGAGGGGTACGAGATCGTGCTCGTGAACTCGAACCCGGCGACGATCATGACGGACCCCGAGATGGCGCACCGGACCTACATCGAACCGATCACGCCCGCTGTGGTGTCGAAGATCATCGAGCGCGAACGGCCGGACGCCCTGCTGCCTACCATGGGGGGCCAGACCGCGCTGAACACGGCCGTGGCGCTCGCAGAAAGCGGCGTGCTCGAACAGTATAAGGTGGAGCTCATCGGCGCGACGCTCCCGGCCATAAAGAAGGCCGAGGACCGGGAGCTGTTCAAAAAGGCGATGGAGAGCATCGGCCTTGCGGTCCCGAAGAGCGGCTTTGCCACCAGCATCGATCAGGCGTACGAGATACTCGAAGCAGTCGGCTTTCCCGCGATCCTTCGTCCGGCGTTCACCCTCGGCGGCACGGGCGGCGGCATTGCGTATAACCGCGAGGAGTTCACCGAATTGATCACGCGCGGTCTCGAGGCGAGCCCGGTCCGCCAGGTGCTGATCGAGGAGTCGGTCGTGGGCTGGAAGGAATTCGAGCTCGAAGTGATGCGCGACACGAAGGACAACGTGGTCATCGTCTGTTCCATCGAGAACCTCGACCCCATGGGCGTCCATACCGGCGACAGCATCACCGTGGCGCCGGCGCAGACCCTGACAGACAAGGAATACCAGCTCATGCGCGACGCGTCGCTCAAGATCATCCGCGAGATCGGCGTGGACACCGGCGGCTCGAACATCCAGTTCGCGATCAATCCCGACAACGGCAAGATGTCCGTGATCGAGATGAACCCGCGCGTGTCCCGCAGCTCGGCCCTGGCGTCCAAGGCGACCGGCTTTGCCATCGCGAAGATCGCCGCCAAGCTTGCCGTGGGCTTTACCCTCGATGAAATCACGAACGACATCACCAAGGCCACGCCGGCGTCGTTCGAGCCGACCATAGATTACGTGGTCGTCAAGTTTCCGCGCTTCGCCTTCGAAAAGTTCCCGCAGGCCGACGCCACGCTTACGACGCAGATGAAGTCCGTGGGCGAGGCAATGTCCATCGGCAGGACCTTCAAAGAATCGTTCCAGAAAGCGCTCCGCTCCATGGAGATCGACCGCTACGGACTGGAGTCCCGCCGCGAGCGCGACGGGGAATCAGAACACAAAGCGTCTGATGTGCGTGAGAAAATCAGCGTGCCGAACTGGGAGCGGATCTGGTTCATCGCCGACGGTTTCCGCATGGGCATGGGAGTGGATGAAATCTTCAATCTGTCCAAGATCGATCCGTGGTTTCTGCACCAGATCAAGCAGATTGTCGACCGGGAAATCGAAATCAGCAAACTGGGGCCGGGCATCTTGAGCGACCAGTCGCAGTCTCTCGACCATCCTCTCAGAAGGGCCAAGGAGTACGGATTTTCCGACCGCAGGCTTGCCAAGCTGCTTGAGACCACGGAAGAGACGGTGAGGAAGGCGCGCTACAGCCTCGGCATCCTGCCGGTGTTCAAGACCGTGGACACCTGCGCCGCGGAGTTCGAGGCGCACACGCCGTACCTGTATTCGACGTATGAAAAACCATTCTTCAAAATCGGGGGCCAGGGGACTGCGGAGTGCGAAGCGAATCCGACGGACCGAAAAAAGATCATTATTCTCGGCGGCGGGCCGAACAGGATCGGGCAGGGCATAGAATTCGATTACTGCTGCGTGCATGCCGCCTTCGCGCTCAAGGATGACGGATACGAAGCGATCATGGTGAACTGCAACCCCGAGACGGTGAGCACGGACTACGACACGTCGGACCGGCTGTACTTCGAGCCCTTGACACTTGAAGACGTTTTGCATATTATACATCGGGAGAAGCCGGTCGGCGTGATCGTGCAGTTCGGCGGACAGACGCCGCTCAAGCTGGCGGTGC
The DNA here is from genome assembly GCA_041476485.1 of Nitrospirota bacterium. Taxonomy (GTDB): domain Bacteria; phylum Nitrospirota; class UBA9217; order UBA9217; family UBA9217; genus JBAZLV01. The sequence continues at coordinate 4,738 of JBGOTO010000061.1, read as the reverse complement.
CGCTCGAAAAGGAGGGCGTGCGCATTCTCGGCACCTCTCCGGACAGCATCGACCGGGCCGAAGACCGAAGGCGTTTCAAGGAGCTGCTCGACAAGCTCGGGCTCCTGCAGCCCGAGAGCGGCACGGCGGTGTCTCGTGACGAGGCGGTGGCGATTGCGAACCGAATCGGGTACCCCGTCATGGTCCGTCCCTCGTACGTGCTCGGCGGCAGGGCCATGGAGATCGTTTACGACGAGGAGAGCGTCAGGGACTACATGTCCCGGGCCGTGAAGGCCTCGCCCGAGCGGCCGGTGCTCGTGGACAAGTATCTCGAAGACGCGATCGAGATCGACGTGGACGCGATCTCGGACGGAAAGACGGTGGTTGTTGCGGGCATCATGGAGCACATCGAGGAGGCCGGGGTGCATTCCGGCGATTCGGCCTGCTCGCTCCCTCCGTTTTCGCTTTCTCAGAACATCATGAAAGAGATTGTGGTTCAGACGAGGAAACTTGCGCTTGAGCTCGGCGTTGTCGGCCTTATGAACATCCAGTACGCGGTGAAAGAAGGAAAGCTTTACGTGCTCGAAGTGAACCCCCGGGCGTCGAGAACAGTGCCCTTCGTCTCCAAGGCCATCGGCGTGCCGCTCGCCAAACTTGCCGCAAAGGTGATGGGCGGGAAATCTCTGGCGGAACTCGGTTTTACCAAAGAGGTGAAGATCAAGCATATCGCGGTAAAGGAAGCGGTCTTCCCTTTCGCCAAATTTCCCGGGGTGGACACGCTCCTCGGGCCGGAGATGAAATCCACCGGCGAGGTGATGGGGATCGACACGGACTTCGGCATGTCCTTTGCGAAATCACAAATCGCCGCTGGCAATCCCATGCCCGTGTCGGGGCGCGTGTTTCTGAGCGTGAAGGACAAGGACAAGCCGGGCCTGCTCGAAGTGGCGCAGGGGCTGGAGAAGGCGGGGTTTTCTCTTGTCGCGACGAAAGGCACGGCAGAATATCTTTTGAAGCGGGGGATCACGGTCGAGACCGTGAACAAGGTGGCCGAAGGCCGGCCGCATATCGTGGACCAGATCACCGATCTGCAAATCGATCTCGTTATCAATACGGTCCACGGCGCCCAGTCGCAGAAAGATTCCTACTCCATCAGGCGTACGACGCTGATGAAAGGGGTCCCTTATTTCACGACGATCTCGGCGGCCAGGGCGGCTGTGCGCGGCATAGCGGCGATCAAGAACAGTCATTTACAGGTAAAATCCATCCAGGAGTATCATACATCATGACGCAGAAGATCCCCATGACCAAGGAAGGCTACGAAAAGCTCAAGCAAGAACTTGACCGCATCATCAAGGTCGAGCGGGGCAAGAACATCAGGGACATCGAGGAAGCGCGGGCACACGGCGATTTGTCGGAGAACGCGGAATTTCACGCGGCCAAGGAACGCCAGGGCCATCTCGACGCCAAGAAACGAGAGCTGGAACAGAAGCTGGCCAATGCCCAGATCATCGATGTTTCGAAGCTTTCTAACGAAAAGGTCGTTTTCGGTTCCACGGTGACGCTCGCGGACACGGAATCCGGGGACATAAAAAAATATACGCTCATCGGCCAGGAAGAGGCAGACCTTAAAAAGGGGAAAATATCGATACAGTCCCCCGTGGGCAGGGCGCTCATCGGGCATAAAGTAGGCGATGTCGTCACGGTCAAGACGCCCGCTAAAACCGTGGAATACGAGATACAGGAGATCGAGATTGCCCTCGGATAGGCTCCATAAGGCGATAATCGTTTCTCACGAACCCGTTGGCAGGGGATATTACCGTCTCGTTCTCAAAGCAACCGAAGCGGCCGCTGCCGCGCTCCCCGGCCAGTTCGTGATGCTCAGGGTCTCGGAAAACAGGGACCCGCTGCTCGCGCGCCCCTTCGGGATAGCGTCGGTCCCTTCCCGATCAACCATCGAGCTCCTCTATCGCATAGCGGGGAGGGGCACTTCTTCTCTTACGCGCATCGAAGCCGGACACACGCTCCAGGTTCTCGGACCGCTCGGAAAAGGCTTTCCCCTGCCGGCCAAGGGCGAGATGGCGGTGCTGGTCTCCGGCGGGAGCGGCTTTCCTCCTCTTCAGTTCCTTTCCCGGCGCGTCGATGTTCCCGTTCACTTCTTTGCCGGCTCACGATACAAGGACTGTCTTCCGCCTACGGGGGTATTAAAAAGCTTCCGGGAAAATGCGACTGTGCATATTGCTACCGAAGACGGCAGCATGGGCGTAAAAGGGATGACCACCGATATCCTGAATGCTTTCCTGTCGAAGATGGAGAAGAAGACCCATTTCGTGATCTATGCTTGCGGCCCCCATGCCATGCTCGCGGCGGTAAGCAGGATCGCGGCCGAACATTCGATGACGTGTTACGTCTCGATGGAAGAACGCATGGCCTGCGGCCTCGGCGCGTGCATGGGCTGTTCGGTCCCGATGAAGTCCGGCGGGTACAAACGGGCGTGCAAGGAAGGGCCGGTGTTCGATTCACGCGAGATCGAATGGGCGGAGCAGGTGCTGTTGCCTGTCCCGCATGTGAAAAAGTAAAGCATTTTGACACGGATTTACACTGATCAAGCTTTAAAAAGTCAGGATTAATGATTAGGATTATCCGTGCAAGTCATAGGTCAATCCGATTCTTCAGTGTCAAAGCATCTATATTATGAAAAAAATTAACCCCAAACCCAGTCTCTCGATAGACTTCGCCGGGATCAAGCTCAAGAACCCCGTGCTGACTGCCTCGGGCACGTTCGGCTACGGCGAAGAGTACGCGGAGTTCGTGGACCTGAACAAGCTCGGCGGCGTGATCGTGAAGGGTGTATCGCTCAAACCGATCAAAGGCAATCCTCCTCCGCGGATTTGGGAGACGCCGTCCGGCATGCTGAACGCCATCGGTCTCGAAAACCCGGGTGTTGACGCTTTCCTGCGCGATAAGCTGCCGTACCTCCGGCAATTCGATACCGCGGTGATCGTAAATATCTTCGGCTACAGTCTCGAGGAATATGTCGGCGTCGTGGAGAGGCTCGATGGGGTCCCCGGGGTGTCCGGACTCGAGGTCAACATTTCCTGCCCGAACGTCAAGGCGGGCGGCATGGTGTTCGGTACGGACCTCAAGGCATCCTTTGAGTTGCTCTCGGCTGTGCGCAAAGCGACGCACTTGCCGGTCATCGCCAAGCTTTCGCCGAACGTGACCGACGTGACCGAATTCGCAAAAGCGGCGCGCGACGCCGGATGCGACGGCCTGTCGCTCATCAACACACTGCTCGGCATGGCCATCGACGTGCGGTGCATGAGGCCGCGGCTTGCGAACTGCACGGGCGGTCTGTCAGGGCCGGCCATCAGGCCCGTTGCCGTGCGCATGGTCTGGCAGGCGGCGAAGTCCGTGCCGCTGCCGATCATCGGCATGGGAGGCATCGTTACCGGGGAGGATGCGTTGGAGTTTATTCTTGCAGGAGCATCAGCCGTGGCGGTCGGAACGGCGAATTTCATCAATCCCCGCGCCACGCTCGACGTGCTGGCCGGAATCGAGTCGATGATGCTGGAGCAGGGCATCCCGGATATTAAGGACATTATCGGCAAGGTTGCGAAGGGGTAGGGGGCGTTCGGATCAGCCCGTCAAAACCCTTAATAGGTGATTACATACGTACAACTGGAGTGGCCCTTTTTCCGGCACGGTTTGGAATCATCATGTTTTACCAGTGCCGAGGGCTGGAACTTTTTGGCCATGCAGGTCAGGATCCCTTTGTCAAAATCGCAGGGGTAGGGGTTCTCGCATAAGCTGATTATCCTCTTTTCCCCCTCAACGTTTTGGTACCCGTAATGGCCGATGCCCTCCGTCATTGCGCCTGTCGCAGGGTCGAACAGTTCTTTCCCGTTTTTTCTGTGGTTCATGTGGTAAGCGATATCGATGGACCGGATGGCGCTGTCGATGTCTTTGACCCAGGGAGGGAATTTTGCATTTTGCGGTATTGCCAGGCCGATCTGGTATAATACGGAGCTGCCGACGTCCTTGGATATGCTCTCAAATGCCTTGAGCCATGCCTCTTGTGAATACCAGCGGGAAGGATCGATTTTTACCGCGCCGTCTTTCTCAACTTCCCCTATGCCCGCGGCGCTCAGATGCTTGAATGCCAGCGTTTTAACCAGCCTGAAGCCGTCCACAATCGCATGCACGGTTTGTCCATTTACTTCGATGTTTTTTTCAAACGGTTTGAACTGCATAGTCAGGTTCCCTCCTCATCTGTTTATTTTGCATCCGCTTTGTGTTTCAGCGACGGCCCCGGGTAGCCGCGGTTTCCGTATAAGATAAGAATAGTATATCAGAAAAGAGACAAAACAGCCCCGGGCCCGAAATGCTCATGCCGTCCCCGTATCCGGCCTCGTGCCCATTCCCTTGATTACCTTGCAATTTCCGCGGTAATAACATAAAATAAAATCAGAGAGAATGACCTGCTCTCGAGCTCATGGAAGACGGACTTCTTAAAAAATATCTCGATTATCTGGCCGTTGAAAAAGGGCTTGCGCCAAACACCGTTGAGTCTTATAAGCGGGATTTGCGCAAGTATTTCCTTTTTCTGAGTGCAAGAAGCCACGACGATATTTCCCAGGCGGATGTGGTCTCGTTCCTGGCCCGCCTGGGCTCTGACGGCATTGCCACGCCGTCTGTTGCCCGAAGCCTGTCGGCGATCAGGGGATTTCATAAATATTTGCTTATCGACAAACTGGCGACC